>NZ_JAGPXP010000004.1:0-301546 GCF_018070485.1 Micromonospora sp. C41
GGGGCCGGGGCCGGCCCGGGTGGGGGGGGCGGGGTGGGGGGGAAATGGGGGAGCTGGGGGGTGAGCGGGAGCGGGCGTGTGACGCTGCGGGGGTGAGGAGGTTCGGGCCCGCGTCTGTTCGCGCCCTTCCCGGCTGGGCGGTGTGGGTGACGCCGGGGCTGCTCACGCTCGTGGTGACGCTGGCCGGGATCGGGCACGCCCAGCCGTGGCGGGACGAGCTGGCCACCTGGAGCGCGGCCACCCGCCCGCTATCCGACCTGGCCCGGATGACCCGCACCATCGACGCCGCCACCGGGCCGTACTACCTGCTCATGCACGGCTGGACGGCGATTGCCGGCACGTCGCCGACGGCGCTGCGACTGCCCTCCGCGCTCGCCATGGCCGTGGCCGCCGCGCTCACCGCCCGCCTCGGCGCGGTGCTGGTCGGCCGTCGCGCCGGGCTGCTGGCCGGACTGCTGTTCGCGGTCCTGCCGGTCACCTCGCGGTACGGGCAGGAGGCCCGCCCGTACGCCCTAGCCACGCTGCTCGCCGTGCTGGCCACGCTGCTGCTGGTCGAGGCGCTGCGCCGGCCGACCTGGCGACGCTGGGCCGGGTACGCCGCTGCGGTCGCCGCGCTCGGCCTGCTCCACCTGGTCGCGCTCACCCTGCTCGCCGCGCACGCCGTGGTGGTGCTGCTGACCGCCGCACATGGCCCTGCGGGGGTCGTCGATCCGCCCGGCCAGTCCCGAGCCCAGATGCCCGACGCGAGCCGGCCACGCCGCAGACACCTGTGGCGTTCCACCCAGCCACGAGATCGAACGCGAGTGGAACACCACGGGTGTCACGACGCCCCGCAGACACCCACGGCGTTCCACCCAGCCACGAGATCGAACGCCGGTGGAACGCCACGGGTGTCACCGCATCCCGGGAGCAGGGAGCATGGCACGGACGCGCCGGAAGCGGAACCGCAGAACGTGACCGGCGAGGCTCGGGAGGCGCTGGCCGGGTGGCTGCTGGCGCTGGTGCCGGCCGTCGTGCTCGTCACCCCACTGGCGCTCGTCGCCCGGGGGCAGCGCGGTCGACAGCTCGACTGGGTCGACCCGGCGCGCCTGCCCGACCTGGCGGCGCTACCGGGTGCGCTGGCGCAGAGCGGCGTCGTCGGCGGTTTCGTGCTCGCGCTCGCGGCGCTCGGCGTGGCCCGGCTGGGTCGCCGGGCGCTGCTGCCGGCCGCCGCCGTGCTGCTGCCGGTGCTGCTGATGTTCGCCGCCGGAACGATGGTGCCGCTCTGGGTGACCCGCTACCTGGTCTTCACCGTGCCGTTCGCCTGCGTACTGGCCGGCGCCGCGCTGGCTGCCGCGCGGGTCACTCCCGCACCGGCCCGAACGCCGGCAACAGCAACGCCCGCTGAACCAGCGCCCGCTGAACCAGCGCCCGCTGAAGCAACACCCGCTGAACCAGCGCCCGCTGAAGCAACGCCCGCTGGACCAGCGCGCACGGCGACACCCGCCGCAGCCGGCCGCACTGCCGCGCCCACGGAAGCAGAGCAAGGGCCGACGTCGCCGCGCGGACGGGTCGCGGCGGGAATCGCGGTGGTGGTCCTGGCCGGGCTGCTCGGGTTGCCCGATCAGGCGGCGCTGCGCCGCACCCACGAGTGGCCGCGCAGCGCACCCGTCGACTACGCGGGCGCGGCCGGGATCATCCGCGCCGGGCGGCGGCCGGGCGACGCGATCGTCTACTCGCCCCGGGACGGCTGGCTGTTCCCGGATCTCGGCATGGCGTACCACCTGGGGTCGAGGCTGCCACGCGACGTGCTGGTGGTCCGCGACCAGCGTCAGGACGCGAGCCTCTGGGCCGTGGAGTGCGACGACCCGGCGCGGTGCCTGGCCGGGGTGGACCGGGTGTGGCTGGTGGTCACCGGCCGGCGCGCGGACCCGTTGGCGGCGGTGCCGGGTGCGAAGGGCGACGCGTTGCGCGCGGGCTACACGGTGCGGCAGGTGTGGCCGCGTCCGGGGATCACAGTGGCCCTGCTCGTCCGGTGAGGCGGTCGGTGGTGCCGCGGGCCAGCGGTACGACGATGGCCGCCTCGGTGCCGCCGTCGGCGCCGTTACGCAGCTCGATGGTGCCGCGCAGCTCGCCGGTGACCAGCGCCCGGACGATCTGCAGGCCCAGGTTGCCGCCGCGCTCGGCGTCGAACTGCTCGGGCAGCCCCCGGCCGTTGTCGGTCACCGTGACGTGCAGTTGCTTGCGCGCCCGGTGCGCGGAGACCACAACCTCGGGCCGGGGCGCGGAAACCCCCGCCTCCGGCCGGGGCACGTCCACAGGAGGAGCGGCCGCCTCCTCCTCGGCCGACGGGAAACCGTGCTCGACGGCGTTGAGCAGCAGCTCGTTGAGCACCATCACCAGCGAGGTGGCGATCTCGGCGGGCAGGACGCCGAACGTGCCGCGGCGGCGCATGCCGACACTCACCTCGGTGGCGGCGACCTCGGTGGCGGCGCTGGCCACCCGGTCCACGATGCCGTCGAACTCGACCGCCTCGTCGCTGGACATGGAGAGCGTCTCGTGCACCAGCGCGATCGAGGCGACCCGGCGTACCGATTCCTCCAGCGCGACCCGGGCCTCGGGCATGGAGACCCGCCGGGCCTGCAGGCGCAGCAGCGCGGCGACGGTCTGGAGGTTGTTCTTCACCCGGTGGTGGATCTCCCGGATGGTGGCGTCCTTGGTGATCAGGGCGCGGTCGCGGCGGCGTACCTCGGTGATGTCGCGGACCAGCACCAGCGCGCCGATCGGCACTCCGGCGGGCATCAGCGGCAGCGCCCGGGTGAGCATGGTGGCGCCGCGGGCGTCGATCTCCCGCCGGGGCGGCGCCTCGCCGCGCAGCGCGGCGAGCACGGCGTTGCCCGCGTCGGTGCCTTCGAGGGGGTCGCCGGCGAGCCGGCGGTGCAGCTTGGCCAGGTCCTCGCCGACGAGGTGGGAGGCGTAGCCGAGGCGGCGGTACGCGGACTGGGCGTTCGGGCTGGCGTAGGTGACCTTGCCGTTGGCGTCGAGCCGCACCAGGCCGTCGCCGACCCGGGGCGCCGAGGTGGTCTCGCCGGGGTGCCGGGGCGGCGGGAACGTGCCGTCGGCGATCATCTGGGCCAGGTCGTCGGCGGTGGTGAGGTAGTTCAGTTCCAGCTGGCTGGGGGTGCGCGCGGTGGACAGGTTGGTGTCCCGGCCCACCACGGCGATCACCTCGCCGGCTTCACCGTCGCCGGTACGCAGCCGGACCGGGATCGCCTCGTGGCGGGCCGGGACGTCGCCGTACCAGACCGGGTCGCCCTCGCGCCAGATCCGTCCCTGCCGGTAGGCCACCTCCAGGTGGGCCACCTCGGCCCCGCCGACGATCCGCCCGACCTGGTCGTCCAGGTAGGCGGTCGGGGCGGTGGTGGGACGGACCTGGGCCACGCAGAGGAACGTGCCGTCGCCGTCCACCGGCACCCAGAGCAGCAGGTCGGCGAAGGACAGGTCGGACAGCAGCTGCCAGTCGCCGGCGATCCGGTGCAGGTGGTCGATGTCGGCCGGGCGGAGCGCGGTGTGCTCCTCGGCGAGGTCACGGAGGGTGGACACGCCACACAGCGTGCCACGCCGGGCCTCACATCGTCGCCGTGACCTTCTTCAAGCCGCGCGGCGCGTCCGGGTCCTCGCCCCGGGCCAGCGCCAGGGCCAGCGCGAGCCGTTGCAGCGGCAGGATGTCGAGCAGCGGCGCGTACCGCTCGTCGACCTCGGGCACCGCCATCCGGGTCTCGCCGACCTCGGCGGAGCCGACCACCACCACGTCGGCGCGGCGCTCACCGAGACGGGGCAGCACCTCACGCATCGACGTGCCGCCGGGGCCGGAGCCGACCACGGCGAGCACCGGTACGTCCGGGTCGGTCATGGCGAGCGGGCCGTGCAGCAGGTCGGCGCCGGAGAAGGCGAGCGCCGGCAGGTACGAGGTCTCCATCAGCTTCAGCGCCGCCTCGCGCGCGGTCGGGTACGCGTACCCCCGGCCGGTGGTGACGAGCTGGGCGGCGAACCGGTAGCGCGGCGCGAGCCGGGCCGGGGTGTCGTCGGCGAGCGTCTGCGCGGCCAGCTCGGGCAGCCGGCTCAGCGCGGCGCGCTCCTCGGCGGGCAGCACGCCGTCGCCGGCGCGTACCCCCTCGATCAGCATGAGCAGCGCGAGCAGTTCGGCGGTGTAGGTCTTGGTGGCGGCGACCGCCCGCTCGTGGCCGGCGGCGATGTCCACGCTCAGCTCGGCGGTCTCGACCAGCGGCGAGCCGGGGTTGTTGGTGACGGCCAGGGTGAGCGCGCCGGAGGCGCGGGCGACCCGCAGCACTTCGGCGAGGTCGGGCGATCCGCCGCTCTGGCTGACGCCGACGACGAGCGCGTCGGAGAGGTCGGGCCGGGCGCCGAAGACGGTGATCGCGCTGGGCGAGGCCAGCCCGGCGGGCAGTCCGAGGCGGATCTCGGTCAGGTAGGCCGCGTAGAGCGCGGCGTGGTCGGAGGTGCCCCGCGCGGTGAACACCACGTGCCGGGGGCGCCGCTGCGCGACGACGGCCGCGACCTCGGCGATCGCCGCGGCGTGCTCGGCGGAGAGCAGACGCTCGTAACCGGCCGGCTGCTCGTCGATGTCGGCGGCCATACCGGCCCCTGCTCGCGTCACTCCAGACCTCCTTCTGCGCGTTTCTCGCGCGTTCGATGCTCAGTCTTGCACGTTTCAGCAGCCTCAATCAACGCAACGAGCAGGAGTGCGCAGTGGATCACTAATTGACGGAAGATCCCCTAGGCTTGCCCGGCTGACCGACCCCGACCGGCGGAAGGACGACGTGCCCGAGGACGACGCCGCGCTCTCGGCGGAGGAGGAACTCGCGCTGGCCCGGCTGGCGCTGGGCGAGGGCGACCTGCGGCACGCCGCCGACCACATCGCCGCCGCGCTGGTCCGCTCCCCCACGCTGCCCGAGGCGCACGAAGCGCTCGCCCGGCTGGACGCGGCCAGCGGCGGCGACCTGGACCTCTTCCCGCTCGGTCAGCAGGCGTTCGTCGGCGCCGTGGTGGCCCGCGCGCACCTGCTCGCCGCCGCCGGCCGGCCCGCCGAAGGGCTCGACCTGCTGGCCGCCGCCACCGGCTACGCGCCCGCCGCGCCGTGGGCCGCCGTACCCTGGGTGACCGCCACCGACCTGCCGGAACGCCTCGACCCCGAACGCACCGCCCGGATCCTCATGCAGGTCTGCGCGGCGGCGCCCGACCCCGCGCCGCGCCGGCTGCGCGAGCCGCTGGCGCCGTACCTCACGCTGGCCCGCAATGCGATCACCGTGCATCCGGCCCACCCGCTGCTGCTGGGCGCGGCGTCCGCGCTGGCCCGGCGCCTCGGCGAGGTCACCCTCGCCGTCACCTGGGCCACCCGGGGGGTACGCGCACAGCCCACCAAACTCGGCGAGGTGTGGCTCGGGTACGCGTACCGCAGCGCCGGCCGCACCGGCGAGGCGCTGGCGGCGCTGGAACGGGCTGTCGCGCTCGACCCCGACGACCTCGCCGTCTACGCGGACATCGCCGGCACGCTCGCCGACAACGGCCGGCTCGACGCGGCGCTGGGCTGGATCGACCGGGCGCTGGCGAAGGACCCCACCTTCGACTGTGCCGTGCACACCGCGCACCGGCTGCGCTACCTGCGCGACGGCGACGTGGACCACCTGGTGGCGCTCGCCGATTTCGTCCGGGAACATCCGGACGACACGCACGAGCACGGCGACCTCGCCGAATGCTGCCGGGGGCGGCCCTGGCTGGGTCAGGTCACACCGGCAGACGACGATTTCCCGTCCCCCGACGGGCCCGCCCCCTCGGCAGCCGCGGTACGCCGCCTCCAGCACCTGGCGCACCCGGCGTGGGCGCACCCCCCGGCCGCGTACGACGCCGCCGTCGGGCTGGCCACACTGGACCTCGCCGACCTGCTCGCGCTGCTGGCGCACCCGCCGGAGGCACCCGCCACCGCGCTGGGCCGCGTGCTCGGCGGGCAGGACCCGGCACTGTGGAGACGCTGCGCGCAGGTCTGGGCCTGCCTCGGCCTGCTGCACCACCGCACCGACGAGCCGTGGGAGTCGTCGACCCGGCGGCGGGTGCTGCACGAACTGGCCACCGATCCCGGGCCGGCCGCCGAGGCGGCGCTGTTCGCCCTGGTCACCGCCGCCTGGGTGGACCCGGCCACCCGCGCCGACGTGGCCGCCGTGGTGGCCGGGCGGCTCACCGAGGTGGCATCCGGCGCCGCCCGGCGTACCCCGGTGGCGGTGTCGCTCGCCTATCTGGCGCGGGCGACCCCGGCCCTCGACCCGGCCGCCCGCGCCACCGCCGACTCGCTCATCGCCGGCGCCGGCGGAGGCCCGCTGCGCCGCCTCTGGCGACGCCTCACCGCCCTGTTCCGCAGAGGCTGAGCGCCGGGACCGTTCCGGGGCCCCATTTCCGGCCGGCTCCCCGGCCCCCACCACCCAGCCGAGCGCCGCCACTTCGCCGAGGTGGCGCGATCAACTCCCCTCCGACCCCACCACTCCCCCGATGTGGCGGGCAGCGGGCGGAAGGCACCGGGTGCCTCGCTGGGGTGGAGACGCGGCGGCCCCGCGTACCCCCGGGGTGGGGGCGCGGGGCCGCGGCGGGTGAGTCAGGCGACGGGGGCCTTGCCGAGCGCGGCCTCGGCCTCGTCCTCCGGCGTGGGGCCGGCCGGCCGCACGTCGTTCGTCGCGCGCAGCGGCACCTCCTTGATGAACCAGGCGAGCACCGGCACGGCCACGGTGAAGAGGACCGCCCAGAAGAAGACGTGCGAGATGGCGTCGGCGAGACCGCCGAGCACCGCCTCGCGCATCGGGCCGGTGAGCTTCTTGAGGGCTTCCAGGTTCATCGCGCCGCCCTCACCGCCACCCGAGCCGGCGAACGCGGGGCCGGCCGCCGAGTCGGCGAGACGGTTGGCGAAGATCGCGCCGAAGAGGGAGACGCCGAACGAGCCGCCGATGGACCGGAAGAACGTGGCGGCGCCGCTGGCGGCGCCGAGGTCCTTCTGCTCGACGCTGTTCTGCGCGATCAGCATCGAGGTCTGCATCAGGAAGCCCATGCCGACGCCGAGCACGACCATGTAGAGCGAGGACTGCGCCTTGCTGGTGTCCACGTCGAGCAGGCTGAGCAGGCCCATCCCGGCGGCCATCACGACGCCGCCGACGATCGGGAAGGCCCGGTAGCGGCCGGTCTTGGTGATCGTCCGGCCGACCACGAGCGAGACCACGAGCATGCCGAACATGAGCGGGAGCAGCAGCAGGCCGCTGTTGGTGGCCGAGGCGCCCTGGACGGTCTGCTGGTAGAGCGGCAGGAAGTTCATCGCGCCGAACATGGCGAAGCCGAGCAGGAACCCGATCACCGAGATCAGCGCGAAGTTGCGGTTGGCGAACAGGCTCAGCGGCAGGATCGGTTCGGGCGCGCGCCGCTCGACGAGAGCGAACACGCCGAGCGCGGCCACCGCCAGCACGGCGAGGCCGAGGATCTGCGGCGAGGCCCAGTCGTACTGGTTGCCGCCCCAGGTGGTGACCAGCACGATCGCGGTGATGCCCACGGACAGCAGCGCCGCGCCCAGCCAGTCGATCTTGTGCTCGGTACGGTACTTCGGCAGGTGCATGGTGGTGGCCAGGACCAGCAGCGCCACGCCGCCCAGCGGCAGGTTGACGTAGAACGCCCAGCGCCAGGAGAGGTTGTCGGTGATGAAGCCGCCGACCAGCGGCCCCGCGACCATGGCGATGGCCATGATGCCGGCGATCATGCCCTGGTAGCGGCCCCGCTCGCGGGGCGGCACCAGGTCACCGATGATCGCCATGACGCCGACCATCAGGCCACCGGCGCCGAGGCCCTGCACGGCGCGGAACGCGATCAGCTCGATCATGCCGCTGTCGGCGCCGCCGAAGACGCCGGAGCCGGACATGCCGCACAGCGCCGAGCCGACCAGGAACACGACGACGGCGGTGAGGAAGACGGCCTTACGTCCGTAGAGGTCGCCGAGTTTGCCCCAGATCGGCGTGGAGACCGTCGTGCCCAGCACGTACGCGGTGACCACCCAGGTGAAGTGGTCGGCGCCCCCGAACTCGAAGACGATCCGCGGCAGCGCGGTGCTGACGATCATGTTGTCGAGCATCGCGAGCATCATCGCGATCATCAGGCCGAACAGGACGACGCGGATGTTCGGTCTCGCGACGACCGGGGCTTGTTGACTCATCGGTAGGCTCCCCCGCAGATCATGTGATCAACTTACTTGCCGCCCGGCTAGTTTGCTTACTAGCCGGACGGTAAGCTGATGACGGTCGGACGTCAAGCGGATTGGAAGGAAGTCGGCTGGTGAGGGAGACCACAGGAGGCACACGGCAGCGCATCCAGGCCGTCGCCTTGGAACTCTTCACCGAGCAGGGCTACGAGAAGACGTCACTGCGGGAGATCGCCGAGCGGCTCGGCGTCACGAAGGCGGCGCTCTACTACCACTTCAAGAGCAAGGACGAGATCGTCACCAGCTTCGTCGACGACCGGCTGCGCCGGATGGACGAGCTGATCGCCTGGGCCGCCGACCAGCCACCCACCCTGGCGACCCGGCGCGCCCTGCTCGGGCGGTACGCCGACAGCATGTTCGCCGGCGACCTGCCCCAGGTGATGCGCTTCTTCGAGCAGAACCAGACGGTGCTCAAGAGCCTGGTCGCCGGCCAGCAGATGCGGGACCGGATGATGCGGCTGGCCCACGAGCTGTGCCGGGGTGACGACTCGCCGGCCGCCCAGCTGCGCGCCACGCTGACGCTGTTCGCGGTGCACACCAGCTGGTTCGCGGTCCGCGCGCCCGGCATCACCGACGACGAGCGGAAGCGGATCGCGCTCGAGGTGGCCGACGAGCTGCTCGCCAAGATCGGCGAGACCGGCCAGGGCTGAGCCGGTTCAGCCCGCCGCGGTCAGGTCCAGTCGCAGACCGAGCAGGTCGATGCCGGGCAGCGGCGACCAGTCCTTCTCCGGCAGCCGGACGAACCCGAGCCGCTCGTAGAGGCGGTGCGCGTTCGCCGCCATCCCGGCGCGTACGCAGATCACCACCGCCGTGCAGCCCAGCTCCGTCGCGCGCGTCACGCACGCGGCCGCGAGCGCGGCGCCGGCGCCCCGGCCCTGCGCGGCCGGATCCACCGCGAGCATCCGGAACTCCGCCTCGCCCGGGCCGGCGAGTTCGGCGTACGGGGTGCCGGGCAGCACGAACGTCACCGCGCCGAGCACCTGGCCGGTGGTGTCGTCGACGGCCACCAGCACCTCGCCGGTCTGGGCGCGGGTGGCCACGTCGGCGAGCACCGGCGCGTACCCGCTCTCGTCCTTGAGCTGGCCGTCCGCCTCGTACGCGGCCACAGTCAGCCGCGCCACGGCCGGGAAGTCCGCCGGCTCAGCGCGGCGCACCAGCAAGGCGGTCAACCGATCTCCGCGATCAGGTCGCCGTCCTGCACCACGTCTCCCTCGTTGACGGCGAGGCGCTGCACCACGCCGTCGGACTCGGCGACCACCGGGATCTCCATCTTCATCGACTCCAGGATGACGAGCGTGTCGCCCTCGGACACGGTGTCGCCGGCCGACACCACGACCTTCCAGACGTTCGCCACCATCTCGGCGCGGATCTCCTCGGCCATCTTCCGGCCCTCCCTCTCCCCGACGACTCCCCGACAGTCCTGCGAACGGTATCCAATCATGACGCCGGTCACGCCGGCCCGCGCACCACCGGGCACGCGATGCGCCCCACCGCGCTCCGGCGGGCTGCGTCGGCACTAGCATCGTGCGGGTCGGCCACCGGCGAGCCGGGGAGCCACACCGCGACCTCCGCCGCGGCCAGCCGCGGACGGAACCGTGACCAGCACAAGGAGGCAGAGCATGGCGAAGAAGGCCCGCAAGAAGAAGGCCCGGAAGAAGAGCAGCGCCAACCACGGCAAGCGCCCCAACTCCTGATCATCGGGAGCAGCGCGGCACCTGCCGGAAACGCGTGACGGCCCGGGTCCGATCATTCGGACCCGGGCCGTTCCGTCGCTTGTTCAGTCGGCCAGTTCGCGGGACTCGGTGGTCTCGAAGACCACCAGCTCGGTCAGCCGCAGACGCAGCCGCTCACGCAGCTTCTCCGGCGCCGAGTCGTTGCCGCAGCACCGGGCCACGAGCGCCTTGACCTCCTGCTCGATGCCGTACTCGCGCAGGCACGGCCCGCACTCGTCCAGGTGGTGCCGGATCAGCAGCCGGCGCTCCTCGCCGCACTCCAGGTCCAGGTAGAGGTAGACCTCGGCGAGCACCTCGCGGCAGTCCGTCTCGTGCGGTTGTCCACAGCTCACGGTCACACCTCCCGGCTGGCGGCGGCGGTCGAACCCTTCTTCGACGAGGCGGCGCTGAAACCGCGCTCCGCCGCGTACTGCTCGAGCAGCTTCCGCAGATTACGTCGGCCACGGTGCAGACGGGACATCACGGTGCCGATCGGCGTGCCCATGATGTCGGCGACCTCCTTGTAGGAGAAGCCCTCGACGTCGGTCAGGTAGACGGCCAGGCGGAACTCCTCCGGCAACTGCTGGAGGGCCTCCTTGACGTCGCTGTCCGGGAGCCGGTCGAGCGCCTCCGTCTCGGCCGAGCGCAGGCCGCTGGAGGTGTGCGACTCGGCCTCGGCGAGCTGCCAGTCGGTGATCTCCTCGGTCGGCGCCTGAATGGGCTGCCGCTGCCGCTTACGGTAGGTGTTGATGTAGGTGTTGGTCAGGATCCGGTAGAGCCAGGCCTTCAGGTTCGTGCCCTGCTCGAACTGGTGGAAGGCGGCGTACGCCTTCAGGTACGTCTCCTGAACCAGGTCCTCCGCGTCGGCCGGGTTGCGGGTCATCCGCAGACCGGCGGCGTAGAGCTGGTCGACGAAGGGCATAGCGTCCCGCTCGAAGCGGGCCCTGCGCTCGTCCGTCTTCTCGGTGGTCAACCGCACATCCCCTCGCGTCGGATGCTTTCCCGCTGAGGATACGCGTACCCACTTTCCGGCAGATTCACTTCCGGAGTCTGTGCCGGTGCTCACGACCGACGCCGCGGGCCACTCCGGCGCGTCGAGCAGCCGCCTGAGCTGCCGCTCGTCCCGTTCGTCCCGTTCCCGGCTCCGTGTCTGTATCGGCACCGGTCACCCCCCTCGCGCTGGCACTGTCGTCGTCCACAGGGAGGTAACGCGAGGTACGGGGTGCGGCATTCCACCGGTCCCACCCGATCCTGGCCCCGGCGGCGGCCGCGACCGCCGCTGGGACCAGGAAGGGCCTGGGAGGGTGGCCCCGGCGCACCCGAACCGGGCGGCCGGCACCAACCGGTGCAACGACCCGCCGCGGGCGACGGTCACGGCGCGCGCCGCCGCTCAGGACAACCATCCGTGTACGCGCAGCCAGTCCCGGACCACGGCGGCCGTGCCGGCCGGGTCGCCCCGCAGGTCGTGCCGCTGTCCCGGCCGGACCACCACCTCGATCCCCGGGCCGGGTTCGGGCACGCCGAACGGGTCCCGGTCGCCGTTGACCACGAGCGTGGGCAGCCCGGTGAGCAGTTCCGCGGCCCGGGAGCGTTCCGGCCGGCCCGGCGGGTGCAGCGGGAACGCCAGCGCGACGACTCCGGCCGCCCCGACGGCGGCGGCGGTGCGGCAGGCCACCCGGGCGCCGCTGGACCGGCCGCCGACCACCCAGTCGCGCACCTGCGGGGCGCGCCGGCGAAGCTCGGCCAGCACCGCCGTCCACGCCTCGTCGAGGTGCCCGGCGGGAGCGGGCGCGCGCCGCCCGGCGACCCGGTACGGCTGGGTCACCAGGGCCACCCCGGCCCCGGCGTCGCGCACCGCGTCCCGGACCGCCGTGAGGTCCGGCGCGTCCACGTCGCCGCCTGCCCCGTGGCCCAGCACCAGCACTGTCGCGCCGTCTGCGGGCGGGTGGAAGCGGAACCGCGCCCGTCCCCGGGGTGTGTCGATCTCGTCGTCGTGCCGCACCGGCCCATTCTGCGCGTGCCGGTCGGCCGGCGGCGCCGGGACGGGCCGAACCGGTCGTCGCCCGTGGCCCGCGGACGGGCCACGGGGCGACGAGGGATCAGCTCAGCGGCACCAGGGTGAGCAGGCGGTCACGCACCGGCGGGCCGGCGTCGTCGATCGCGTCCGGATCGGGCTGGACCTCGCTGCGCCAGGCCACGAGCATGGCTCGGCGCTCGCGCGGCGTGGTGCCGCCCCAGACGCCGTGGCAGTCGCCCACCTCCAGCGCCCAGGCCAGGCAGGAGCCCTGGACGTCGCACGTGCGGCAGAGCGCCACCGCCGCGTCGGCCGGCTCGTTCGGCGCCGGGAAGAACGTCTCCGGATCGACGTTCTGACAGGTGCCTCTGGTGCGCCACGCCTCGTCCTGGCGTCGTTCGTGCAGAGCCCGCAGCAGTCGTGGGTCGCGCCGTGCCGCGGCGACCTCGTGCGGGCGGGGCATGCGTGCCCGTGTCAATACACCCACCTCCCCCGTGGGACCGGCAGAGATCTTTCAGCAAGATCGATGGGTGTCGTCGCCCCGTGCGAACCAACGCCCATCACCGGCGCTGTGTTCTATCGCATTCGCATACGTAAGGACAAGAGTCTTCAATGAAACTGACTGAACGTCCGGGCGACTTTTCCGGCGCAACCCCGGCAAACAGGGCGCGTCGATGTGGCGGAGCGTGATCAGAACAGGGTCGGCCCGGAGACCGCCTCCACGCCCTCCGGAGACACCCGCGCGATCAGCTCGGGACCGTCGTTGCGGACGTCGCCGACCGCCCGGGAGACCGGGCGGATCTCCAGCCCGGCGAGCAGGCCGGCGTCGGGCGGCGCGAGCAACCCGGCCGGGTCGTCGGCGGGGCCGAGCCAATCCGCCCAGCGATCCGGCGCCAGCAGCAGCGGCATCCGGTCGTGCACCTCGGCCAGCTCGCCGACCGCAGCGGTGGTGAGCACGCTGAACGTGAGCCGGGCCACCCCGGCCGACTCCCACACCGACCAGATGCCGGCGAAGGCGAGCACCGAGCCGTCCCGGGGCGTCATGAAGTAGGGCTGCCGCCCGCCACCGGCGAGCCGGACCCACTCGTACCACCCGTCGGCCGGCACCAGGCACCGGCGCCGGGCGAACGACGGCGCGTACGCCCGGCTGGTCGCGACCGTCTCGGCCCGCGCGTTGATCATGCGGGCGGCGCCGGCGGCGCTGCGGGACCACCCCGGCAACAGCCCCCAGCGGCCCAGGGAGAGCAGCCGGTGCCCCTCCGGAGCGAGCCGGACCAGCGGCACCGGATCGGTCGGGGCGACGTTGAAGTCCGGCGCCACCCCGCCGGTCTCGTCAGCCGAGGAGAACAGCGCGCTCAGGTCACCGGCGCTCCGGGTCGTGGCGTACCTCCCGCACATGGCGCCCACGCTAGCCCCATCCGGACGTTTCGGCTGTCCCGCCCAACGGGAGCAGCGGCCACGGACGGTTCCACCGGGCCGGGAACTTGGCAGAATGTGACCGTGGGGAATCCGATCGCTACCCGTCAGCCGCAACCGTGGACCGCGCCGACCGCCAGCGACCCGGTCGCCGCGACACTGCGGCTGCCCGGCTCCAAGTCGATGACCGCCCGGGCCCTGGTGCTCGGCGCGCTGGCCAGCGGGCCGTCGACACTGGCCCGGCCGCTGCGCGCCCGGGACACCGAGCTGATGGCCGGCGGCCTGCGCGAGCTGGGCGCGCACATGTCCATCTCCGACGACGACCGCTGGCTGGTCCGCCCGCATCCGCTCGCCGGGCCGGCGCACGTCGACGTCGGCCTGGCCGGCACGGTGATGCGCTTCCTGCCGCCGGTGGCGGGGCTGGCCGCCGGCCGGGTCACGTTCGACGGCGACCCGCACGCCCGCACCCGCCCGCTCGGCCCGCTGATCGGCGCGCTGCGGGCGCTCGGCGTCCGCATCGACGCCCCGCCGACGGGCAGCCTGCCGCTCGTCGTGCTCGGCGCCGGGCAGGTGACCGGCGGCGACGTGGTCATCGACGCCTCCGCGTCCAGCCAGCTCGTCTCCGGGCTGCTGCTGGCCGCGCCCCGGTTCGACCGGGGCGTGGTGGTCCGGCACCAGGGTCCCCCGGTCCCGTCCGCGCCGCACCTGCGGATGACGGTGCAGATGCTGCGCGCCGCCGGCGCCGCGGTGGACGACACCACGCCGGACGTCTGGGCCGTCGAGCCGGGCCCGCTGTCCGGGCGGGGCTGGGAGATCGAACCCGACCTCTCCGGGGCCGCGCCGTTCTTCGCCGCCGCGCTGGTCACCGGCGGCGAGGTGACGTTGCAGGACTGGCCGCGCAGCAGCCTCCAGCCGGTCGAGCGGCTGCGGGAGCTGCTGCACCGGATGGGCGGCGAGGTGACGCTCGGCACCGACGGCCTGACCGTGCGGGGCACCGGCACGGTACGCGGGCTGGACGCCGACCTCTCCGACGTCGGCGAGCTGACCCCGGTGCTGACCGCGCTCACGCTGCTGGCCGACGGCCCGTCCCGGCTCACCGGCATCGGCCACATCCGGGGCCACGAGACCGACCGGGTCACCGCACTCGCCAAGGAGTTCACCGCGCTCGGCGCGGACATCACCGAGACCCCCGACGGGCTGGACATCCGGCCCCGCCCGCTGCGCGGCGGGACGTTCCGCACGTACGCCGACCACCGGATGGCGCACGCGGCGGCGGTGGCCGGGCTGGCCGTCCCCGGCATCGAGGTCGACGACGTGGCGTGCACCTCCAAGACCATGCCGGAGTTCCCGGCACTATGGTCGGGGATGGTGACCGGCAAGAACTGACAGCGGGGGGACGTCCTGGCGACGAAGCGGCGCGAGTACGACGAGGACGACGTCCGGGTCCGACCGGGCCGGTCGTCGCGGCCGCGTACGCGCACCCGCCCCCGGCACGCCGACGCCGTCGACGGGTTCGTCATCGCCGTCGACCGGGGCCGCTACACCTGCGTGCTGCCCGGGGCCGGGCCGGATGCCCCGCTCGTCACCGCCATGCGCGCCCGCGAGCTGGGACGCAAGTCGGTGGTGGTGGGTGACCGGGTGGGTCTGGTCGGGGACACCTCCGGCGCGCCGGGCGCGCTGGCCCGGATCGTGCGCATCGCCGAACGGACCTCGGTGCTGCGGCGTACCGCGGACGACGACGAGACCACCGCCGAGGGGCGGCTGGAACGGGTGGTGGTGGCGAACGCCGACCAGTTGGTGATCGTCAGCGCGCTCGCCGACCCGCCGCCGCGTACCGGGTTCATCGACCGCTGCCTGGTGGCCGCGTACGACGCCGACATCGAGCCGCTGCTCTGCCTCACCAAGGCCGACCTGGGTGGCCCGGAGGCGGTGCTCGGCTACTACACCGAGCTGGAGCTGCCGTACGTGCTGATCCGCCCGGACTCCGACCTGGCCGCGCTGCGGGCGCTGCTCGCCGGCCGGGTGTCGGTGATGGTGGGTCACTCCGGCGTGGGCAAGTCGACGCTGGTCAACCGCCTGGTCCCGGACGCCGAACGCGCGGTGGGCACGGTCAGCGCGATCGGCCGGGGCCGGCACACCTCGACCAGCGCGGTGGCGTTGCGGCTGCCCGCCGAGCCCGGCGCCGACGGCGACACCGGCTGGATCGTCGACACCCCGGGGGTGCGCAGCTTCGGGCTGGCCCACGTGTCCGCCGAGAGCCTGCTGCACGGCTTCCCGGACCTCGTCGAGGCGACGGTGGACTGCCCGGCCAACTGCCCGCACACCGCCGACGAGGCGGACTGCGCGCTGGACGCCTGGGTGGCCGCCGGGAAGGCGGACGCGCGCCGGCTCGCCTCGTACCGGCGGTTGCTGGCCTCCCGCAGCGGCGAGGGCGACCCGCGCGAGCCGGAGCGCAACCCCGGCGATCCGCTCGCCGGGTCCTGACCGGCGTCGCCGGCCGGGCCCACGGCGCCGGGCCTCGCCGGTACGCTGACCCACCATGATCGATCCCCGGCCGACCCCACGGCCTCTGCCCGCCGAGCGGGTGCTGGAGCTGGCCGCGCCGATGCTCACCGAGGTGGGTGGCGAGTGGCGGATGACCGACGGGCCGATGCTGCGGTCGGGATCGCTGGGCGTCCGGGTCCTTCCACCGGACAGCGACGACTACCGCCACCTGGACCTGGAACTCCTGCTGAACGCGGACCGGCCGGACGTGCCGACGATCGTCGACTGCACGCTCGGCCTGGCGGCCGACCCGGTCGAGGCGGCCCGTCAGGCGATCGGGGCGTGGATCGAGACCTGCCTGGTGACGGTCCTGGAGATGATCGAGCAGCGAGGGCGACTGGCGAGCCACTTCAGGTCGGGCGACAAGGGCGGGTTCGCCGGCTGGCATGCGATCGTCGGCGGCGTGACCGGATGGTCCGCCGACGGATCGCAGCACAAGCAGGAGTGGTTCGCCGAGGCGATGCCGTGGTCGACCCTGGCGCCGGTGATCGCGGCCGGGCTGGACCGTCCACATCTCAACGGCGTTCGCATGCTGGTCGGCCAGGGTGGCGACGTCACCGAGTGCGAGGTGCGGATCAACGGCCGGCGGCACGAGCCGTCCGCCGCCGCGCTCGCCGCTCTGGACTGGCCGCGCACCGACCGTTTCGGCCTGGCACGCACCTTCGTCCTCCTGGTCGGCCCCGACTGAGGCGGTGACAGCGCTCGGGTGACGCCCCGACGACCGACGGTCGTGGTCACGCCACTAGCGTGTCCGTCATGACCGGGTACGCCGACGATCTCGCCCTCGCCCACCTGCTCGCCGACGCCGCGGACGCGGTCTCCTCGGCCCGGTTCCGCGCGCTGGACCTGCGCGTCGAGTCGAAGCCGGACCTGACCCCGGTCTCCGACGCGGACACCGCCGTGGAGCGGGAGATCCGAGCGCTGCTGGCCACCCACCGTCCCGGCGACGGCCTGCTCGGCGAGGAGTACGGCGAGCAGCCGCCGGCCGGTCCGGACGGGCGGCGCTGGGTGATCGACCCGATCGACGGCACGAAGAACTTCGTCCGGGGCGTACCGGTCTGGGCCACCCTGATCGCGCTGCTGGAGCACGACCGGCCGGTGCTCGGCCTGGTCTCCGCCCCGGCGCTGGGCCGCCGCTGGTGGGGCGCGCTCGGCGCGGGCGCGTTCGCCGGCGCCGGACCGGCGGACGGCACGCCGATCCGGGTCTCCGGCGTCACCGCGCTCGGCGACGCGAGCATCTGCTACTCGTCGCTGACCGGGTGGGAGCAGGCCGGCCGGCTGGACGCGATCCTCCAGCTCATGCGGGACACCTGGCGCAGCCGCGCGTACGGCGACTTCTACGGTTACATGCTGCTGGCCGAGGGCGCGCTGGACGTGATGGTGGAGCCGGAGCTGTCGCTGTGGGACATCGCCGCGCTGGTGCCGATCGTCACCGAGGCGGGTGGCGTGATCACGGATCTGGCCGGCCGGCCGGCCCCGGCGGGCGCGGACTCCGCCGACATCAGCGCCGTGGCCAGCAACGGCGCGCTGCACGACGACATCCTGGCCCGGCTCGGCCGTCCAGCCGAGCGCTGAACCGGGAAGAGCCTCTATCCTCGCCAGGTGGTTTCCTCCGGTTGGTGCTTCCTGGCAGCGATGATCGTCGCGTACGGCTTCGCCAACCTTCTCCAGTCGGTCGCCGCGGCGCGGACAACCGTGCACCACACGTTCGACCCGGGACTGCTGCTGCGCCTGGCCGGGCACCGGACGTACCTGATCGGCCTGACCTGCCAGGTGGTCGGCTTCGTGCTGGCGTTCCTGGCCCGCCGCGACCTGCCGCTGTTCCTGGTGCAGGCGAGCGTGGCGGCCGGGCTCGGGGTGACCGCCGTACTCGGCGTGCTGGTGCTCAAGTGGCGGTTGCCGGCCGCCGAGGTGGTGCTGCTGGTGCTGCTGTTCGCCGGCATCACCGCGCTGGTGCTGTCGGCCCAGCCGGCGCCGTCGCGGCAGCTCGGCACCGCCGGGCTGGTCGGCCTGGCGGTGGCGGTGTTCGCGATCGCCGGGTCCGGGTTCTTCGCCGCCCGGCTGCACGGCGCGCTCGGGTCGGTGGTGCTCGGCTCGCTGGCCGGGATGGCGTTCTCCGCCGCCGCGGTGGCGGCGCGCCCGCTCGCCTCGGCCGGATCGGTGGAGGCGTTCGTCCGCGACCCGCTGCTCTACCTGCTGATCGTGCACTCGGTCATCGGCCAGCTGCTGCTCGGCCTGGCCATGCAGCGCGGGTCGACCACGGCGGCGGTGGCCGCGATGGACGCCGCCGGGGCGGTGCCCGCGGCGATCGTCGGCCTGCTGCTGCTCAACGACAAGATCTGGCCCGGCCGGGAGTGGCTGGCCGGTCTGGGCTTCCTGGTCACGCTCGCGGCGGTGGTCGGCCTGACCCGGTACGCCGAACCGCAGCACCACCACGCCAGCGCCCGCCAGAAGGCGATAGTGGGCGCCGGGATGGTGCCGGTTCAGGCCGCCTCGACCGGTCCCCGTTCCGAGACGGCCACCTCGACCGGCGGCGTCACCTCGACCGGCGTCGGCTCGATCGGCGTGGCCGGGCGGCGACGCCCGATCACCCGCTCGTAGAGACGTTCCAGCGCGGCGGCGGTACGTTCCCACGTGTAGCTGCACCGGACCCGGTCCACCGCGGCGTGCCCGTACGCGAACCGCCCGGCGTTGTCCGACAGCAGCCGGCGCAGCGTGACCCCGAGCGTGCGTACGTCACCGGGCGGCACCAGCTTGCCGGTCACCTCGTCCACCACCGCGTCGGCGATGCCGCCCATGGCGTAACCGACCACCGGCACGCCGCAGGCCATCGCCTCCAGCGACACCCGCCCGGCCGACGCGTAGTGCGGCGTGCAGGCCACCACGTCGGCGGAGCGGTACCAGGTCGCCATCTGGTCGTGCGGCACCGCGCCGACCAGCTTCACCTGCTCCGCCACGCCGGCCCGCTCGGCCAGCTCCCGCAGCCGGCGCGCCTCGGCGTGCCCGTCCAGCCGCTCGGCCGGCGGGCCACCGGCGATCACCAGCTCCGCGTCGCCGACCAGCCGCATCGCCCGGATCAGGTCGTCCTGCCCGTGTCCGGGGGCGAGCCCGCCGACGGAGAGGATCCGGGCCCGCTGGTCGCGGGGCGCCGCCTCGCCGTCCGGATGGAACTGGCCGGTGTCCACCCCGGTCGGCACCATCGCCACCGACGTGCGCTGCAGGCCCATCCGGGTCAGCTCGTCCACCTCGTCGTTGCACTGGGCCACCGCCACGTCCACCGCCCGGGTCAGCGCCCGTTCCAGCGGGATGCGCTCGCCCGGGCCGCCGTACCGGGGCCCGAGGTGCCGCAGCTGCTCGACGCCGAGCGAGTGGAACGTCTGCACCACCGGGATGTCCGTGGCGCGTACCGCGTGGGCGGCGGCCAGCCCGCCGACCCAGTAGTGGCCGTGCACCACGTCGGGGGTCCAGTCACCGGCCCACTGCCCGGCCAGCCAGCGGCCGTACTCGGCGACGAAGGGCACCAGCTCGGCGGTGGAGAGCACGTCGGGCGGGCCGACCGGCACACGTTCCACCCGGTAGCCGTCGAGTTCGGTCAGGGCGGGCTGGGCGGCGGCGGCACGGCGCTCGTACACGCGGACGTCGTGGCCCCGGGCGGCGAGTTCCGCCGCCACGCGCGCAATGTGCTCCTGCGTCCCGACGGTGGGACCGTCGGTGGACGAGCCGGCGTGCGCGCATACAAGGCCGACGCGCATGGTGCACCTCCATGCGTTTCTCGCGTAGCGGGGTCTCCGGTCAGAGCGTCCCATTAACCCAGGTCCGGCGCGCCCAAACCTGGCAGATCGGGGTCACCGGGCCACCGCTGTCCCGCGAGCGGGACGGCCGACCGAACCCGATCACCGTCGAAATCGGTCGGCATGACCGGGCGGCCCGGGGGTACCGCCGGAGAATGCCGCTAACCCGCAGCCTCTCCGACGCCACGGTCGTCATCACCGGCGCCTCCAGCGGGATCGGCGCGGCGACCGCGTACGCGCTGGCCCAGCGGGGCGCCGACGTGGTGCTCGCCGCCCGGACCGGGCCGGCGCTGCGCCGGGTGGCGGCGAGCTGCCGGGAACTGGGCGGGCGGGCCCTGGTGGTGCCCACCGACGTGACCGACCCGGAGGCGGTGGAGCAGCTCGCGGCGCGGGCGGTGGCCGAGTTCGGCCGGATCGACGCCTGGGTCAACAACGCCGCGGTCGGCACCGTGGGACTGTTCGACGAGATCCCGGTGGCCGAGTTCCGCCGGGTGGTGGACGTGAACCTGCTGGGGGCCGTGTACGGGACACGCGCGGCGCTGCCCTGGCTGACCGCCGCCGGTGGCGGGGTGCTGGTCAACAACGCCTCGGTGCTGGCCGAGGTGGCGATGCCGTACCAGTCGGCGTACAACGCCACGAAGCACGCGATCCGCGGCCTGGCCGACACGGTCCGGCAGGAGCTGCGGGTGACCGGGCGGGGCAACATCTCGATCTGCACGGTGCTGCCGGCCACCATCGACACGCCGTTCTTCCGGCACGCGGCCAACCACACCGGCCGGGAACTGACCCCGCCACCGCCGGTGTACCCGCCGGAGATGGTCGCCGAGACGATCGTGAAACTGCTGCGCCGGCCCCGGCGGGAGGCGTACGCGGGCGGCGCGGCCCGGCTGATCGGGCTCCAGTGGCGGCTCGCCCCGGCGCTGGCCGAGCGGGTGATGGGCTGGTACACCGCGCGCACCCAGTTCGGGCCCGGCGTACGCGCCGACTCCACCGGCGCCGTCTTCACCCCCGGCGCGGCGGCGGAGCGGACCGACGGCTGGTCCGGGCGGCGGGGTCAGTTGCTGCGGCTCACCGCGGCCGTCGGTCTGGCGGCCGGCACCGCTGTCGGCACGGCGGCGGCGATCAGCCGCCGGTCCCGGACGGGCCGGCCGTGAGTCCCGCCGACCGGACCGGTGCGCGGGCGGCGGCCGAGGTGCACAATGGGGCGATCATGCCGACGGATGCGCGTTGCCTGGTGGAGACCGACGATTCCTCCGCGAGAGTCCGGCTGACCGGCGTGCTCGACCGGGCCGAGGTGGAGGCCGTGCGGGACGCGCTGCTGGCCCGGCTGTGGCAGCGCCCCGGCCTGCTGCTCGTGGACCTGTCCGGGGTGCGTATCGCCGACCCGCTGGCCCGCGACGCGCTGGACGAGGTCTGCCGGGCGGTGTCCGACTGGCCGGCCAGCGAGATGCTGCTCGACCCGGACGCCACGCCGCCGGACCCGCCGCCGGACCCGCTCGGCGTCGAACTGCCCCCGGTGGTCGAGGCCGCGCGCGAGGCACGGTCGCTGGTCTCCGCCGGGTGCCTCCGGTGGGGCCTGCCGGAGCTGGTCGAACCGGCCTGCATCGCGGTCACCGAGATGGTCAACAACGTGGTGGCGCACGCGCTGACCCCGATGACGCTCCGGCTGGCGCCGCGCGGCAACGCGCTGCACGTGGCCGTCCGCGACCACTCGGCCGGGCAGCCCGCGTACGCGGGTCCGGCGGCGGCGGACGCGCTGGGCGGGCGCGGGCTGCTGCTCATCGACACGGTGGCCCGGCGCTGGGGCAGCACTCCGCTGCCCGACGGCAAGGTGGTGTGGTGCGTGCTGTACGTCGAGGACGAGGCGGCGGTCCGCAACTGAGGTGCCCTTTCGCCCTGTTGCTCCCGATCCACCCGGCCGGTTGCGGTTAGGGCGGGGAGCGCAGTGGGTAGTTCCGGAGCATGCGCGACGACGAGTACCCCACCCCCGTGTCCGATCCCGAGGCGGCGGGCCTGCCCGACACCGCCGACGACGACTCCACCGCCAACGACGACGTGCTGACCGGGCGCGAGGCGGACGGCCCCGAGCCGGCCCAGCTCCCCGGCGACCGCACGCCGGTCGCGGTGGACGAGTTCGGCACCACGGCGGAGGAGCAGCTCGACGGCGAGTCGCTGGACTACAAGCTCCAGCGCGAGCAGTACGAGCGTCCCGCCGACGACCCGCTGGCCGGCCCGGTCGACCCGGACATCGCCGCCGAGGCGGACAGCGAGGAGGCCGCCGCGCAGGCCCAGCTCGACGCCGACGTGATCGACCCGGGCCCGGTATCCGACCCGGACTCCCCCGTCTCCGTGTACGACCACGGTCAGCTCGGCACCGTCGCCGACCACCAGGTGGGCCGGCTGGTCGAGCCGGACGAGGGCGCGCACACCGACCAGGAGACCGACAACGTCGCCTACGACGCGGGCGCGGCCGGTGGCGGGGCCAGCGCGGAGGAGCTGGCGGTGCACGAGACCCGCCCTCCGGACGCCCGCTAGCTAGCCGTCCAGGCCCCGCTCGATGGCGTACCGGGTCAGCTCGACCCGGTTGTGCAACTGGAGCTTGCCCAGGGTGTTCTGCACGTGGTTCTGCACGGTCCGGTGGGACAGGCCCAGCCGGTCGGCGATCTGCTTGTAGGACAGCCCCTTGGCGACCAGGCGCAGCACCTCGGTCTCCCGCTCGGTGAGCCGGGGTGCGTCGTCGTCCGGGGCGGGCGGCGCCGCGGCCAGCCGCCGGTACTCCCCCAGCACCAGCCCGGCCAGGCCCGGCGTGAACACCGGCTCGCCGGCCGCCGTACGGCGCACCGCGTCCAGGAACTCCGCCGGGGCGGCCGACTTGACCAGGTAGCCAGTGGCGCCGGCCTTGACCGCGTCCAGCACGCCCTGCGGCTCGCCGCTGGCCGAGAGCATCAGCACCCGCACCTCGGGCAACGCCGCGCGCAGCCCCCGGATCACCTCGACGCCGGAGATGTCCGGCAGCTGGAGGTCGAGCACGACCAGGTCGGGGCGGGCCGCCGCGGCCACCCGTACCGCCTGCCGCCCCTCGCCGCTGGTCGCCACCACCTGGTGACCCGCCTCGGTGAGGTCGCGGGCCACGCCCTCGCGCCACATCGGGTGGTCGTCGACCACCATCACCCGGATGCTCACCCGCGGCTCCTCGGCACGATCAGCTCGATCTCGGTGCCGGCACCCGGCGCGGACGCGATCCGCACCTCGCCGCCCAGGTCGGCCACCCGGCCCCGGATGGACTGCGCCACCCCGAGCCGCCCCTGCGCGGCGGCTTCCGCCAGCCGCCCGTCCGGGATGCCCGGCCCCCCGTCGCGTACCGAGACGGTCACCGTCTCCTCCTCGTCCTCGATCAGCACCCAGGCCCGGCCACCGGCGTGCCGGGCCACGTTGTCCAGCGCCGCGCCGACCGCCGCGCCCAGCTCACCGGCGGTCCGCGCGGGCAGCGGCACCGGGGTGGCGGGCGCGGACACCACGACGGTGGCCGAGGCGTACCTGTCGATCAGGTCGCGCAGGTCCTGCTCGGCCCCGGCCGGGTCCGGCGGCGCGCCCGCCCGGCCGATGAGCGCCCGCAGCGCGGCCTCCTGCTCGCCGGCCAGCCGGGCCAGCTCGGCCGCCTCGCCGTCCAGGTCCGCGCCGCGCCGCCGGACCAGCGCGAGCACCTGGAGCACGGAGTCGTGGATGTCGCGGGCCAGCCGCTCCCGTTCCCGGGTCGCCGCCTCCAGTTCCACCGCCCGCTGCAACCGCTCCTCCGCCTGCACCGCCAGCCGCGCCACGTGCCCGACCACCACACCGGCGAGCAACATCAGGATCGCCCCGGTCAGCGCGGACGGGCTGATCCGGTCCCGGGTGGCGAGGTCGGCGCCGCCGAGCACCAGCGCGGCCACCGCGCCGCGCCGCCGCCCGCCGGAGACCGCCCAGGCGAGCACCGGCCCGGCCAGCCAGGCGGCGGTCAGCATCGGCACGCCGGCGGCGAGCGCCGCGCGCCCGACCACCCAGGGCGTGACCAGGATGATCGCCAGCACCACGCCGAGGTCGGCCAGCAGCAGCGGCCAGCGCCGCCCGGCCGGGCGGCCGTAGCCGGCCGCCGTCACGCCGCTCCAGGCCAGCATCGCCAGCAGGACGCCGCCCGCGGCGACCGGGTGCGCGTAGCGGTCCGCGTCGCGCAGCACGACCAGCCCGACGTACGCGAGCGCGGCGAACCGGAACACCGCGATGGAGCGCCAGAACGGGCCCTCGAGGCCGGAGGACGACGGCATGTGCGTCACCCTGTCACAGCCGGTCGAGGGGACCCCGGCCGGTGCGGCCTGAGAAACCCTGACGTACGGTTGAAATGCCGCGAAAGTCGTCGAGAGCCATCGTCGGGACGGGGTCATGACAGACGCAGAACTCCCCGCACCGCGTACGGTTGTGCCCATCGAACCTTCCCTCCTTCTCGCCACGGCCTTCGGTCAGGCGCAGGTGACCGAGCTGCGGCACTCGGTGACCTCCTGCGCGCAGGACTCCGGCCTGTCCGGTCAACGGCTGGACGACTTCGTGCTGGCGGTCAACGAGCTGATCACCAACGCGGTGCGGCACGGCGGCGGGCAGGGCTGGTTGCGACTCTGGCAGCGCGACGGCGAGCTGGTCTGCCAGGTCGCCGACCACGGGCCCGGGATCAGCGAGCGGCGGCTGCGCGACCGTGACCGGCCGGCGCCGGACACCGCCGGCGGCTGGGGCCTCTGGCTGGCCCGGGAGCTGAGCGACACGATGGAGGTGGAGACCGGCGACGCCGGCACCGTCGTCCGGATCACCGCCGCGCTCGCCACCGTCAGGCGAACAGGGCGCTGACCGACTCCCCGTTGTGGATCCGCCGCATCGCCTCGGCCAGAGCCGGCGCCACCGACAGCACCTCCAGCTTCGGCACCCGCTTCTCCGCCGGGATCGGCACGGTGTTGGTGCAGACGATCTCCAGTACGCCCTCCTGCCCGCTGAGCCGCTCCAGCGCCCCGCTGGAGAACAGGCCGTGCGTACAGGCCAGCCGGATCGAACGGACCCGCCGCTCGCGCAGGTGCGAGATCAGCTCGATCACGGTGCTGCCCTTGGCGATCTCGTCGTCCAGCACGATCACGTCCCGGTCCGTCACGTCGCCGATGATCGTGCTGATCTGCACCCGGTCGTCGCTGAAGCGCTGCTTCGCGCCGGCCGCCACCGGCGTACCCAGCATCCGGGCGAACGCGGCGGCCTCCTTGGCGTTGCCCAGGTCCGGCGAGACCACCACCGCGTTGCCCAGGTCGTGCCCCTTGAAGTGGGCGGCCAGCTCCCGCAGCGCGTGCAGGTGGTCCACCGGGACGCTGAAGAAGCCGTGCACCTGCGGCGAGTGCAGCGTCATGGCCAGCACCCGGTGCGCGCCGGCGGAGGTGAGCAGGTCGGCGACGAGCCGGCCGCCGATGGAGATGCGCGGCGCGTCCTTCTTGTCCGACCGGGCGTACGCGTAGTGCGGCAGCACCACTGTGATCCGGGCGGCCGACGCGCCCCGGGCCGCGTCGATCATGAGCAGCAGCTCGACCAGGTGCTCCTGCACCGGCGGCACCAGCGGCTGGATGAGGAAGACGTCGCGCTCCCGGCAGTTCGCCTGCAACTGCACCTCCAGGCAGTCGTTGGCGAACCGGGACACCCGGACCGGATGCAACGGGACGTGGAGGTGGGCGCAGATCTCGGCGGCGAGGACCGGATGGGCCGACCCGCTGAACACGGCAATGTCACGCACGTCTGATGATCGTACGGGCCGCCGGGAGGAGACGGTGGACACTCGCGGCGGGTACGGTGCTGCCGTGACCGCAGAGTTCGTCGCCGCCATCGACCAGGGCACCACGTCGTCGCGCTGCATCGTCTTCGACCGGGCCGGCGAGATCGTCGCCGTGGCCCAGCGCGAGCACCGGCAGATCTTCCCTCGGCCCGGCTGGGTGGAACACGACGCCGAGGAGATCTGGACGAACGTCGAGCACGTGGTCCGCGAGGCGCTGGCCAGCGCCGACATCGGCACCGAGTCGCTGGCCGCGGTGGGCATCACCAACCAGCGGGAGACCACTGTGGTGTGGGACCGGGAGACCGGCCGCCCGGTGGCGAACGCGATCGTCTGGCAGGACACCCGCACCGGCCCGCTGCTGCGGGAGCTGACCGAGACGTACGACCAGGAGCGGCTGCGGGCCCGCACCGGCCTGACCCCGGCCACCTACTTCGCCGGGCCGAAGCTGCGCTGGCTGCTCGACCACGTCGACGGGCTGCGCGAGCGGGCCGAGCGCGGCGAGGTGCTGTTCGGCACCATGGACAGCTGGCTGATCTGGAAGCTGACCGGCCGGCACGTCACCGACGTGACGAACGCCAGCCGCACCATGCTGATGGACCTGGAGACGCTCGACTGGGACCCGGAGCTGCTCGACGCGCTGCGCGTCCCGGCCGCCGTGCTGCCCGAGATCCGCAGCTCGGCCGAGGTGTACGGCACCGCGCAGGGGGTGCTGGCCGGGGTGCCGGTGGCGAGCGCGCTCGGCGACCAGCAGGCCGCGTTGTTTGGGCAGACCTGCTTCCAGCCCGGCGAGGCCAAGTGCACCTACGGCACCGGCAGCTTCCTGCTGCTCAACACCGGGGCCAGCCCGGTGCCGTCGCGGCACGGCCTGCTCACCACCGTGGCGTACCGGATCGAGGGCCAGCCCGCCGTGTACGCGCTGGAGGGCGCCATCGCGGTCACCGGCTCGCTGGTGCAGTGGCTGCGCGACAACCTCGGCCTGATCTCCTCCGCCCCGCAGGTCGAGGAGCTGGCCCGCACCGTCGACGACAACGGCGGCTGCTACGTGGTGCCGGCCTTCTCCGGCCTGTTCGCCCCGCACTGGCGCAGCGACGCCCGGGGCGTGATCGCCGGGCTGACCGGCTACATCACCAAGGGGCACCTGGCCCGCGCGGTGCTGGAGGCGTCAGCGTTCCAGACCCGCGAGGTGGTCGACGCGATGAACGCCGACTCCGACGTGGCGCTGCGCCGGCTGCGGGTCGACGGCGGGATGACCGGCAACGAGCTGCTCATGCAGTTCCTCGCCGATGTGCTGGCCGTGCCGGTCGTACGGTCCCGGATCACCGAGACGACGTGCCTCGGCGCCGCGTACGCCGCCGGCCTGGCCGTCGGGTTCTGGCCGGACCTGGCCACGCTGCGGGAGAAGTGGCGCTCGGACGCGCAGTGGGAGTCGACGATGGACCCGGCGCACCGGGAGCGTGAGCTGCGTCAGTGGCACAAGGCGGTCCAGCGCACGCTCGACTGGGCCGAGTGAGCGTCAGTCCCAGCGGTTGCCGGTGAGCTTCTCGTACACCTCGACGTAGCGGGCCCGGGTCGCCTCGATCACCTCGGCCGGCACCTCGGGCGCGGGCGGCTGCTTGTCCCAGCCGCTGGACGTGGCCCAGTCCCGCACGTACTGCTTGTCGTAGGAGAACTGGGCGCGGCCCGGCTGGTACGACTCGGCCGGCCAGAACCGGGACGAGTCGGAGGTGAGCACCTCGTCGCCGAGAACCAGCGTGCCGTCCGCCGCCCAGCCCAGCTCCAGCTTCGTGTCCGCGATCAGAATGCCCCGCTCGGCGGCGATCTCCGCGCCGCGCCGGTAGACGTCGATGGTGATCTGCCGCAGCCGCTCCGCGACCTCCGGGCCGACCTTGTCGACCACCTGCTCGTACGTGATCGGCTCGTCGTGCTCGCCCTTCGGCGCCTTCGTCGACGGCGTGAAGATCGGCTCGGGCAGGATCGACGCCTCGACCAGGCCGCGCGGCAGCGGCACCCCGGAGACCGAGCCGGTGCGCTGGTACTCGGCGAAGCCGCCGCCGGTCAGGTAGCCCCGGGCCACGCACTCGACCGGCACCATGTCCAGCCGGCGGCAGCGGATCGCCCGGCCGGCGAACTCCGCCGGCACGTCCGTCGCCGAGATCACGTGGTTCGGCACCAGGTCGGACAGCTGCTCGAACCACCACAGCGACAGCGCGGTGAGCAGGCGGCCCTTGTCCGGGATCGGGGTCGGCAGCACCACGTCGTAGATGGAGACGCGGTCGGTGGCGACCAGGATCAGGTCCTCGCCGTCGGCGTAGACGTCCCGGACCTTGCCCGAATGCAGAAGTTCCACGGCGCTAGTACACCATGACCGGCGGGGGCCGCCCGGCGCGCCCACCGGAGGTCCCGCCCGGCGTTGACACCCCGCCGTAGGGGCCGGTGAAATGATCCGTCCACCGACGTTCGGAGAGAGATCCGTGCCCGCTGCGCAGTCCGTACCCCGTCCCGGCCTGGACCGGCGACGGCTTCTCGGCGCGCTCGCCGGGCTGCCGCTGCTCGGCGGCGGGCTGCCGGCACTGGCCGGGTGCAGCCCGGAGGAGGCGGCCGTCGACGACGGCCCGGTCGAGCTGTCGGTGTTCTGGTGGGGCGGCGACCGGCGGGCGGCGGCCACCGAGCAGGCGCTGCGCCTGTACTCGCAGCAGAACCCCCGGGTCAGCTTCCGGGTCACCTGGCAGGGGTTGAGCGGCTACTACGACCGGCTGGCCACCCAGGCCACCGGCGGCAACCCGCCGGACCTGTTCCAGATCGACGACACGCTGCTCGCCGAGTACGCCGGCCGGGACATCCTGCTCGACCTCAGCCCGTACGCCACCGACGGGCGGATCGACCTGCGCGAGGTGCCGGCGCAGCTGGCCCGCTACGGCCAGGTGGACGAGCGGACCGTGGGCGTGGCGGCCGCGCAGACCAGCGCGGCGCTGGTGTTCAACCGCGCGCTGTTGCGCCGGCTGGGCCAGCCCGAGCCGCGCACCGGGATGTCCTGGAAGGAATACGTCGCCTGGGCCGCCCGCGTGACCCGCGCCTCCGGCAACCGGGTGGCCGGCACCATGGACGCCTCCGGCGACTACCGGGCGCTCTGGCTGTGGCTGCGCGGCCAGGGCAGCGAGATGTACCGGGGGCGGCAGCTCGGTTTCAGCTCGGCCGAGCTGCTCGACTGGTTCGAGTTCTGGGAGGTGGCCCGCTTCGGCCGGGCCACCCCGAGCGCCGCGCTGGTCGAGCAGGCGGACAGCGGCGAGCTGGCCCGCCAGCTCGTGGTCACCGGGCACACAGCGGCCTCGTTCGCCTGGTCGCACCAGTTGCCGGAGCTGCAACGCCTGACCGACGACGAGCTGGCGGCGGTGGCCTTTCCGGGCACGCCCGCCGCCCAGTGGCCCCGGGCGTCGATGTACTGGGCCGGCTTCCAGGGCACCCGCCACCCGGAGGTGGTGGCGAACGTGATCGACTTCCTGACCACGAACGTGGCGGCCGGCCGGCTCCTCGGCGTGGAGCGCGGCCTCAACGCCAGCAAGCAGGTGCGCTCGTTCGTCGCCGGCGAGCTGACCGACCGGTCCGAGAAGCGCATGGCCGCGCTCGGCGCCGAACTGGACGGGCTGGCCGGTCCGTCACCCGCGCCGCCGCCCAAGGGACACGCCAAGGTCCGCACCCTGCTGATCGACGCGGCCGAGAGCATCCGCGGCAAGCGCTCCGGCGCCCGCACCGCCACCTCGCGCTTCATGGCCCAGGCCAACGCCGCCCTGGCGAGCTGACCCGCCCGCCCGCCGCGCCCGACCGACCGCCCTGCCCGGCGATCATGAGGTTGGCGGCGACAAATCGGACGCGGCGCACCGCCAACTTCATGATCAGCCGGGGCGGGCGGGTCCGGGGGTCAGCGCGGAGGGCGGTTGCGGCGTCCGCGTGTGAGCAGCAGCACCAGCAGGACGATGCCGCCGACCACCACGAGGCAGCAGAGCAGGCCGAGGAAGCCGAACCCGCCGCGGCCGCGCCGGCGCGCCGCCTCCACCACGATCTCGCCGGTGCCCGACGACGCCCAGGCCGCGACCGGCACGAACACCGAGAGCACGACCGTACCGAGGACCGCGCCCAGGCGGCCCCACCACTTGTTCCATGCAGACATGCCCCCCATCCTCGCCGAGACCCGCAACCGGGGCACGGCGGATGAGGGCGGATGTCGCCGGACACGGCGAAGGGCCCCGGAAAGAATTCCGGGGCCCTTCGTCACGAGTAGCGGGGACAGGATTTGAACCTGCGACCTCTGGGTTATGAGCCCAGCGAGCTACCGAGCTGCTCCACCCCGCGTCGGCTCGTAAAGCTTATCGCACTCCGATCCCGGAGATCAGCCGGGTCCCCGATCCTGCCGCCGGCCCGCGCGGACCGGCGGCAGGCGGAAACGGCGAAGGGCCCCGGAGAGAACTCCGGGGCCCTTCGTCACGAGTAGCGGGGACAGGATTTGAACCTGCGACCTCTGGGTTATGAGCCCAGCGAGCTACCGAGCTGCTCCACCCCGCGTCGGCTCGACAACCGTAGCGCACCGACCCGGGGAGGCGCAAAACGGGTACTCAGTCCAGCCACCGCCGGACCGCCTCGACCGCCCGGCGGCTGTCCGCGTCGAACTGGGCGCGCTCGGTCGAGGTGCTCTCCCAGCCCTGCTCCCACAGCAGCGACACCACGTCACCGACGCGGACCGCCCGGATCAGGTGCACCTCGTCGCCGCCGCTCGGATCGCCGTTCGCGTCCCGGTACGGCGTCCGCGTCTCGAACAGCACCGACTCGTCGCCGTACCCGCTGTCGGGCAGCAGATGCTGCCGCACCGTCGCCGGCGGCGTACCCCGGGCGGGCTGCTCGGGGCAGGTCCGCACCGCCGCGCGCAGCTCGGCCAACGCGGCGCCGGCGCCGCCGGACCGGTAGATCGTGATGCTGTGCCGGTAGTTGCCCGACGGCACCTCGTCGGCCGTGGCCCCGGCCCGCCGGTACGGCAGCGACCGGGCCCGCCGCGCCACCACCCGCTCGTCGCCGGGGCTCGCGCCGCAGAGCACCGGCAGCACCGGCCCCGGGCCGAAGTAGTTGCCGGTACCGGCGTCGTTCGCGGCGGGCAGCACGAAGAACGCCCGGTCCGGGATCGTGGTCGGGGTCGCCGCGGCCGGCGGCGTGGTGGTCACGGCCGGGCTCCGCGAGCCGGGGGTACGGCCGACGGACGGCGACGGCGGGGGCGGCGACGACGGCGCGACCGAAGGCGCGACGGACGACGGCCGCGGGGTGGGCGTACCCGCGGGCGGTGGAGCCGGGTCGGGGCCCGGCCCGGCGGCGAGCACGAGCTGGCTGCCGGCCACCGTGCCCGCGACCAGCCCGGCGGCGGCCAGGACGGTCAGCGCGGCCCGGCGGCGGGCCCAGCGGTCGGCGCTGCGGCGCAGCCGGTCCGGCGCCGGCAGCACTCGCTCGTCCGTGTCGGCGGCGAGGGACCGGTAGTAGCGGTGCAGTTCAGGCGACATCGTTGACCTCCAGCTCCTCGGCGGCGACGCCGGGCAACAGCTCGGCCAGCCGGGCCCGTCCCCGGGACAGCCAGGACTTCACAGTGCCGGCGGGAACCCCGGCCTCCCGGGCGATCTCCTCCACCGGCAGGTCGAACAGGTAGTGCAGGGCGAGCGCCTGCCGGTGCCGGGGCGGAAGCTGCCGCAGCGCCCCGACCAGCAGCACGGTGTCCTCGCCCGGCGGCCCGACGTCGGGCGGCGGCCCGGTGCGGCTGGCCGCGAGGCGCCACCCGCGCAGCCGCCGGAACCGGTCGGCCGCCAGCCGGCTGATCACCAGCCGCAGCCACGCCTCCGGAGCGGGATGGGCGGCGAGCTTCGCCCACTGCCGCCAGGCCCGCGCGTACGCCTCCTGCACGAGGTCCTGGGCCTCGGCCGGGTCGCCGGCCACCGCGTATCCGTACCGGATGGCCCGCCCCGACGTGCTGCGGTAGAAGTCGTCGAAGCTGTTCGCGTCCCGCATGTGCCCTCCCTCCCCCACACGTCCACCTGCACTGTTGACGGCGCAGTGCGGTCCGGGGTTGCGGGCGGGGAGTCCGGAAGACGACACGAGCCCGGGTCCGGGTGACCGTTGCGGTCCCGGACCACGGGCTCGTGGTGTCGGCTCGGCGTCAGCCGCTCGGCGTGGGCGCGGGCGACGTGGGCGCCGGCGGTGAGGGGCTGCCCGACGGCGCCGGGTTGCCCGAGCCGCCGGCCGCGGACTGTGCCTGCTGGAACGCGCTCATCGCCTCGTCCAGCGCCTTCAGCGCGCGCCCGTACCGCTCGAAGTCGCCGGACGCCTGCGCGGCCTTGACCTCGCTGATCGCGGTCTGCACCCGGGCCGCCGCCTGGGCCAGTTCGCCGGTCGCCGGCGGGGTGTTGTTGTCACCCCCGGTCGGCGTCGGCGTCGGCGTCGGCGTCTCGTTGTCGTCGGTGCTCGGCGGCGGGTTGTTGTTCGGCGCCCGCTTGCCCTGTTCGACGAGCTGCTTGATGCCGTCGTTGAGGTTGTTGGCGAGCACCACGTACGAGCCGCCGTCACCGTAGGAGAGCAGCACCTTCTGCAGCAGCGGGTACGCGTCCTGGTTGCTGCTCTTCACGTAGACCGGCTCGACGTAGAGCATGCCGTCGGCGAACGGCAGCGAGAGCAGGTTGCCGTACTGCACCTGGGCCTGGTTCGAGGAGAGCAGGTTGAGCTGCTGCCGGATGTCGCCGTTGTTCGTCATCTGCTGGTGCACCTGCGTCGGCCCGGAGATCCGGGTCTGGTCCGGCAGCTCCAGCACCTCCAGTTGTGGCTTGCCGTCGACGTACGAGCCGGAGACCAGCGCGGCGAGGTTCTGCCGCCCGTTCGGGGTGACCGCGGAGGTCAGCTGGAAGCGTGGCCCCTCCTGCCCGGGGAACTGGGTGAAGAGGTAGTACGGCGGCTGCTTCTGCCCGCTGTCCGGCGCGTCCGGCACGTTCGGCACCTGCCAGAAGTCCTGGCCGGAGTAGAAGTCACCGGGGTCGGTGACGTGGAACTTGGTGAGCAGGTTGCGCTGCACCTTGAACATGTCCGCCGGGTAGCGGAAGTGCTCGGCCAGCTCGGCCGGGATGTCGCCCTTGGGCAGCACCAGGTCACCGCCGAACGCCTTGTTCCACGCCTTGAGGACCGGGTCGGTGTCGTCGTACGAGTAGAGCTTGACCGTGCCGTCGTAGGCGTCGACAGTCGCCTTCACCGAGTTGCGGATGTAGTTGACGTTCTCCCGGGCGAGCTGGAACGTGCCCCGGCCGGTCAGCTCGTCGGCGGTCTCCGCCTGGAGGTTGACCCGCTCGGCGTACGGGTAGGTCGCCGCCGTGGTGTAGCCGTCGATGATCCACAGGACCCGGCCGTTCACGACCGCCGGGTACGGGTCGCCGTCGAGCGTGAGGAACGGGGCGACCTTCTCCACCCGGTCACGCGGGTTGCGCACGTAGAGCAGCTTCGAGTTCTCGTTGACCGCCTCGGAGAGCAGGAAGTTCGGCTCCTGCTCCTTGATCGAGTAGAGCAGGCGGCGCGGGAACGAACCGATCTTGACGCCGCCCTCGCCGCTGTAGGTGTAGTACTGCTCGCCACCGGTGGAGGTGGGCCGGTCGAACTCGACGTTGCGGTCGCCGTTCTGGCCGACGATCGCGTAGTCCCCGGGCTCCATCCGCTCGCCGTAGTAGATCCGCGGCTGCTGGGCCGGGATCTCCTCGGCCGGCGAGGAACACGCCTCCTGCGCCTTCTCACCCAGGAAGCCGGAGACGAAGTACGGCTGACCGCCGCAGACCACCTGGTTCGCCGGGGCGGCCACCAGACCGTACCCGTGGGTGTAGACGGTGTGGCGGTTGATCCAGTTGCTCTGCTGGTCGGTCAGCTCGCCGTAGTTGATCTCACGGACGCCGACCACGTAGTCGGAGGTCTTGTCCTTGACCGAGTACCTGTCGATGTCCAGCTTCGAGCCGAAGTCGTAGAAGCCACGTACCTGCTGGAGCTGGGTGTACGTCTCGGAGACCAGCTGCGGGTCGAGCAGCCGGATGTTCTGCACCACCGAGGTGTCGGTGGCCAGGCTGGCGGGTGGAACGAGGTTGCTCGCCGCGTACGGTGTGGTCTTCGTGCCTTCGAGGCCGAACGCGGTGCGGGTGGCCTTGATGCTGCGTTCGATGTACGGCGCTTCCTTGTCCCGGGCGCTCGGCTTGACCTCGAACGTCTGCACGGCCCACGGGTAGATGCCGCCGATCGCGACCGCGGAGACGCCGAGCAGGGCGAGCGAGATGCCCGGCCAGACCAGGTTCCGCATGACCGCGTTGGAGAACACGATGATCGCCAGCGCCACCAGGACGGAGATCCAGGCGAGGATCTCCTTCGCCGGCAGCAGCGCGTTGACGTCGGCGTAGCCGGCGCCGTAGAGCTTGGCGCTGTCGTTGTACTCCAACAGCATGGCCCGCCGGTCCAGCACGTACGCGACGGCCTTGAGCAGCACGAAGAACGCGACCAGCGAGCTGAGGTGGGCGCGGGCGGCGTTCGTCATCCGGTCGCCGACGCCCTGCAGCCGCACCCCGCCGAAGATGTAGTGCACGGCGAGCGCGCCGAGCAGGGACAGCACGACGGCGGTGAAGCCGACGCCGAGCAGGTAGCGCCAGAACGGGAGCTGGAAGACGTAGAAGCCGACGTCGATGCCGAACTCGGGGTCCTTCACGCCGAAGTCGCCGCCGTTGCGGAACAGCAGCCACTGGCTCCACCGGCTCTGCGCGGACAGGCCGGCGAACAGTCCGACGACGGCGGCGGCGAGCGCGATCCAGGTGCCGAGGCGAGGGCTCAGGAGCATCCGGTAGCGCTCCAGCGTGGCCTGCTCGGCCGAGTGCGGGCGCATCCGGGGTCGCAGCCGGTAGGCGAGCCAGAGGTTGCCGGCCACGATCAGCGCCATGCCGACGCCGACCACCAGGAACAGCAGCAGCCGGGTGGCGAGCACGCCGGTGAAGACCTGGGTGTAGCGGACCTCGTTGAACCAGAGCCAGTCCGTCCATGCGTTGACGCCCCAGCCGAGCAGGGTGAACAAGACGAACACCCCGATCAGGACACCGATGGTGACGCGTCCGCGTCGGCTCATCCTCGGCAAGGGACTGCTACGCATGACCACTGTTGGCTCCGCACGCTCGATGTGATCGGCTCCGACCAGGCACCAAGAGTACGGGGTCATCCTGAGCACGTCGGGTCAAGGTCACGTCACGATCGGCACAGCAGTCGTGGTCCCGGCCGGTTCAGCAGCGCGTCGGCTGTCCCCCGGTACGCAGCGCCTCGAGTGCCTTCAATGCCTCGTCCAGCGTGGCGACCTTCAGCATCGGCAGGCCCGGCTGCGGGTTGCGGACGGCCTCGGCGCAGTTGTCGGCGGGCACCAGGAACGCGTTCGCGCCGGCTTCCTTGGCGCCGACGAGCTTCTGCGCGATACCGCCGATCGGGCCGACGCGGCCCTCGTCGTCGATGGTGCCGGTACCGGCGATGATCTTGCCGCCGGTCAGGTCGGCCGGCTCCAGCTTGTCGATGATGCCGAGCGAGAACATCAGCCCGGCGCTCGGCCCGCCGATGTCCCCCAGGTCGATCTTGAGGGTGAACGGGTGCGGCTGCTGCTGGTCGATCTCCACGCCGATCCGCGGCCGGCCGTCCTGCTCCTGGCTGGTCACCGTGGCCGTGCCGGGGGTGTCACCACGGGTGTAGCCGATCCGCAGCGCGGTGCCGGCCGGCTTCGACCGGATCAGCTCGGTCAGCTTGGCCGCGCTCGTCACCGGCACCCCGTCGACCGAGGTGAGCACGTCGTCGGGGCGCAGCACGTCGGCCGACGGCCCGCCCGCCGTGACCGCCTTGACCAGCACCTTGATCGGGTAGCCCAGCTCACGCAGGGCCGCCGTCTCGGCGCTGGTCTGCGAGTTCTGGAAGTCCTCCGCGTTGCGCTTCTCGACCTCCTCCTGCGACTGCCCCGGCGGGTAGACCAGCTCGCGCGGCACCACCGCCTCGTCCGAGGAGAACCATCCGGCCAGCGCCGACCGGAGCCGCACCGTCGGCTGCACGCCGACCGTGGTGAGCCGGAGCTGACCGGCGGACGTCGACGTCGAGCGGCCGGTCACCTGGATGACCTCCTTGCCGTCCTCGCTGCCCAGCGTGTTCACCGTCGGACCGGGACCGAGCACCACGTACGGCAGCGGCACGCTCAGCACACCGACGCTGAGCAGTGCGGTGAGCAGGGCACCGAGCAGGACGGTCACGCCGCGACGTCTCATGCGCCAGAGCGTACCGATCCGCGCCCCGCCGCCCGGCGCGGTGACCCGAGGACTTCGCCCTCAGCGCAACGCCGAGTGGCACGACCTGCGGCGGGGCCCGCGTACCGTAGACGTCGTGCCTGATATTCCGTTCGGTTTCGCGCTCCCGGGTGGTCAACCACCGGACCCCAACGATCCCGCGGCGATGCAGCAGTTCATGTCGCAGTTGCAGCACCTGCTCTCGGCGCCGGGCAGCGGGCCGGTCAACTGGGACCTCGCCCGGCAGGTAGCCGCCAGCCAGCTCGCCGCCGCCGGCGACCCGGCGGTGTCGCCGTTCGAACGCAACGCGGTCGAGGAGGCGCTGCGCATCGCCGACCTCTGGCTGGAGCCGGCGACCTCGTGGCCCTCCGGCATCCGCACCTCGGTCGCCTGGAACCGCAACGAGTGGATCTTCAAGACGCTCGACGTGTGGCGCAAGCTCTGCGACCCGGTCGCCAGCCGGATGGTCGGCGCGATGGGCGACCTGGTGCCGCCGGAGGCCCGCGCCCAGCTCGGCCCGATGCAGTCGATGGTCGCCACGCTCGGCGGCGCGCTCTTCGGCGGCCAGCTCGGCCAGGCACTCGGCTCGCTCGCCGCCGAGGTGCTCTCCGCTGGCGACATCGGCCTGCCGCTCGGCCCCGCCGGCACCGCCGCGCTCGTCCCCGCCAACATCAAGGCGTACGGCGAGGGCCTGGAGCTGCCCGAGGACGAGGTACGCCTCTACGTGGCCCTGCGCGAGGCCGCCCACCAGCGGCTGTTCCAGCACGTGCCGTGGCTGCGCGGGCACGTGCTGACGGCGGTGGAGAACTACGCCGCGGGCATCCGGGTCAACCGGGAGGCGATCGAGGAGGCGATGGGCCGGGTCGACCCGACCGACCCGGAGTCGATGCAGGCGATCGCGCTGGAGGGCATCTTCACGCCCGAGGACACGCCCGCGCAGAAGGCGTCGCTGGCCCGGCTGGAGACCGTACTCGCCCTGGTCGAGGGCTGGGTCTGCCACGTCGTCGACAGCGCCGCCGGTGACCGCCTCCCCAACGTCGTACGCCTCGGCGAGGCGTTCCGCCGCCGCCGCGCCGCGGGTGGCCCGGCCGAGCAGACGTTCGCCGCGCTCGTCGGTCTCGAACTGCGGCCCCGCCGGCTGCGCGAGGCCACTGTGCTGTGGGCGGCGCTGACCGAGCACCGCGGCATCGCCGGCCGGGACGCGATCTGGGGCCACCCGGACCTGCTGCCCTCCGACGACGACTTCGCCGCGCCGGAGGCGTTCGCCACGACCAGCACCGATCTCGACGACGAGCTGGCGAACTTCGACTTCTCCGCGCCGGGCGCCCCGGAGGAGAAGTCCCCCGGCGAGGACGACGACAAGCGCTGACGCAGTACACCCCCGGGCCCGCCCCGGCCCGGCCCGGCCCGTCGATCTTGGAGTTGTGGCGCCCAGGATGCCCGGGTAGCGACGTTTGTCAGGCACCACAACTCCAAGATCGGCGGAGTGGCCGGATGCGCGGAGTGGCCGGATGCGCGGCTAGGCAGTAGGGACAGGGGTCAGACGGGGCGGCCGGACAGCAGGGCCCGGGTGGCCTCCCAGCCCTCGACGGCCGGGTCGAGCGCGGCCAGGTCGGCGGGACCGCGCATCCGGCGCCAGCCGGCGGTGACCGCCAAGTCCCCCGGGCTCGGCGCGGCCCGGCGCACCTCGGCCGGCGCGGTCGTGTCCAGGTCCAGCGCCGGCAACCACCCCGGTACGGGCAGTCGAGCAGCCACTCCCAGCAGCCCGGTTCCGCCTCCCTCGACCGGGGCCACCGCCACCGGCCGGGTGGTCAGCGGCCGCAGCAGCTTGCCGAGCGTCAGCCCCGGCACGTCCGGCGCGTCCGCCGCCACCACTGCCACCTGGTCGTAGACCGCCTCCGGGCCGGCAGCGGCGAGCGTCGCGAACACCGCGTTCGGCGTCGGCTCCGGCACCTCGTACACCGGGGTGCCGGGCCAGACCACGGCGTCGGCCAGCCAGCGGTCCCGCGCGGCGACCGCGACGGCGGTCTCCACCTCGTTCAGCGTGGCCAGCAGGTCCACCACGTCCTCGGCGAGGGCGGTACGCCATCGCGCCGGCTCGATTCCGGGCGGCGTCCAGGTCACCGGGCCGAGCAACGCCACCACCACACGTCGGGACACCCGCCGACCTTAACCCCACCCCACACGCGATCATGAAGTTGACGGTGACGAAACGGACGGATCACCAGGCCAACCTCATGATCAACCGCGCACGGCCGGGGGCGCGGTCAGGGGATGGCGGCGGTGGCGGCCACGCCCTCCAGGTAGCCGCGCGCCCGCTCCGAGCGCGGGTACCGGGCGACCAGCGCCCAGAACTCGGCGTTGTGACTGGGCACGATGAGGTGCGTCAGCTCGTGCAGGAGGACGTAGTCGATCACCCAGTCGGGCATGTCCTGGATCCGGTGCGAGATCCGGATGGTGCGGTCGGCGGGGGTGCAGGAGCCCCAGCGGCCGTTCTGGTTGGTCACCCAGCGCACGCTCGCGGGCACGGCGGCCGAGCCGTACTCGGGAAGGTAACTGTCGATCAGGCGGCGGGCGCGGGCGAGCAGTTCGGCGTCCGAGCGGGCGAGCCGGCCCTCGCGGGCGGCGAGCCGGGCCAGCATCCGGTCGACCCACTCGCTCTCCTCGGCCCGGGAGAACTGGTCGGGGATCAGCACGACGACGCGCTCCCCGTCCCGGTACGCGGACACCGTGCGCCGCCGGCGCTGACTGCGCCGTACCTCGACGACGGGCTTCCGCGTCACGGCCATTACCGGCCCGCGCAGCCTCGGTTGACTGTCACGATGGAAAGCTAATGCGTACTGACCAGGACTCCGCAAGAGTCAACACGACGACACGCGCCCGGAAAATGGCGGTTGATTGTCAGGAGTCCAGAAAAAATTCTTTGCGCTGGTAGATGACCATCACCAACCGACCCTCTGCAACGTTAAGTGATCTACGGTGAGTGACCGGCGTCAGGGGCACACGAAGGGGATCTGGGCGCTTTTACCCGGCGTGTCCGCGCGAAACTGACTTATCCGACGTAACTCGGCATGCACACTCTCGACGTCGACTAGCTCACAGAGTCGGCGTACAGCTGACATGGAACCGCCCAGACCTGGGTAGGGTCCGCCAACCACGGTCAGGTGACTGATCGCGGAGAACCCCCCGGCGCCGACGTCACGTTCGGCCGCAGGGAGACCGCCGGGACAACCTCCGGCGGACGAGACGAGGAGGCTACCGTGGCCGACCAGGCCCAGACCTACAACGGTTACTGCGTCAAGTGCAAGGAGAAGCGGGACTTCGAGGGGCACGTGGAGGTCTCGAAGACCGGCATGAACATGGCCAAGGGCAAGTGCCCGGTGTGCGGCACAACAGTGAACCGCATCCTGGGCAAGGCCAAGGTCTGACCGCTCCACGGGGAGGGCGGCCCTCGGCCGCCCTCCCCGTCGGGTAACCGACACAGTTACCCGCCAGTTGTGGAAAACCGGCGAGATCCTGTGGACAAGGCTGGCCACGGCTCGCCGCACCTGTGGACAACGAACGACGGAGCGCTTGGAGACGGTCACTATCGGTGGCGTGACCGATCCGACACCGCTCGTCCGTCCGATCCTGCTGCCCGGCCTGACCCGGCTCTGGCGCGACCGCCACACGCTCCAACTCGGTGAGCTGCCCGGCCGGGCGGTGCTGCTGGAGATGTCCTCGCCGGGCACGGCCCGCCTGCTCGACCTGCTCGACGGCACCCGCAGCGAACGCGCCGTGCTGGCCGAGGCCGGCGCCGCCCGGGTGCCGCCCGACGAGGCACGCGCGCTGCTCGACACGCTCCGCGACGCCGGCCTGGTGGTGCCCGCGCAGGCCCTGTTCCCCCGTGACCTCGCCGGCGCGGCCCGGACCCGGTTGGCAGCCGAGGCCGCCGCGCTGGCGCTTACCTGCCCCGACCTGCCCGGCACACCGGCCCGGCTGCTGCGCCGCCGCCGGTCCGCCCGGGTGCTGGTCACCGGCACGGGACGACTCGGCGCGGCGGTCGCCGTCGCGCTGGCCCAGGCCGGCGTCGGGCACGTCGTACCCGATCTGGCCGGCCCGGTCGGCGTCGGCGACCTGGTCGGCACCGGCCTGACCGCCGCGGAGCTGGGCCGGCCGCTGGGCCCGGCGGTACGCGCGGCGCTGGAGCGGTGCGCGCCGGGCACTGCCACGACCCCGATCCGGGCGGCCCGGCCGGACCTGGTGGTGCAGCTCGGCGTGGACCGGCCGGCCGAGCTGCTGGCCACCGGGTACGCCCGCCGACGCCAGCCCCACCTGCTGCTCGACCTGCGCGGCGGCGTACCCGTGATCGGCCCGCTGGTCCGCCCACCCGTCGGTCCGTGCCTGCGCTGCCTCGACCTGCACCGCGGCGACCGGGACCCGGACTGGCCGGCGCTCGCCGCCCAGCTCGCCGCCGACCGGGGCGAGCGGGCCTGCGCCGCCACCACCCGGCTCGCCGCCGCCGCGTTCGCCACGGCCGAGGCGCTGGCCCAGCTCGACGGCGGCCACCCGGAGACGCTCGGCGGCGCGGTGGAGGTCGCAGCCCCGGGCCGGGTGCGTCACCGACGGTGGCCGCCGCACCCCTCCTGTGGCTGCTGCCGGCGTCGCCCGATCCGGTCGGCCCCGGCCGCTCCCGGCCGCACGGCAGCAGCGAGGGCCCCGAGTCGGTAACAATGGCCGGGTGACCGACATCCCGCGCCGGGCCGTGTCCCGCACCGCCAAACTCGCCGCCCTGCCGCTCGGATTCGCCGGTCGAACCGTCCTCGGCATGGGCAAGCGGGTGACCGGGCTCGCGTCCGACGTCATCTCCGCCGAGATCCAGCAGCGCACCGCCGAGCAGCTGTTCAGCGTGCTCGGGCAGCTCAAGGGCGGGGCGATGAAGTTCGGCCAGGCCCTGTCGGTGTTCGAGGCGGCGCTGCCCGAGGAGGTGGCCGCACCCTACCGGCAGGCGCTCACCAAGCTCCAGGAGGCCGCCCCGCCGCTGCCGGCGGCGACGGTGCACAAGGTGCTCGCCGAGCAGCTCGGCCCGGACTGGCGCGACCGGTTCGTCGAGTTCAACGACACCCCGGCCGCGGCGGCCAGCATCGGCCAGGTGCACCGCGCCCTCTGGCGCGACCCCGGGTACGGCCCGAACGGCGGCCCGCAGCACCGGGACGTGGCCGTGAAGATCCAGTACCCGGGCGCAGGTGACGCCCTGCTCGCCGACCTCAAGCAGCTCTCCCGGCTCGGCGGCATGTTCCGGGCGATCCAGCCGGGGCTGGACGTGAAGCCGCTCCTGGCCGAACTGCGCGAGCGCATCACCGAGGAGCTGGACTACGAGCTGGAGGCGGAGTCGCAGCGGGCGTTCGCCGCCGCGTACGCCGACGACCCGGACATCTTCATCCCGGAGGTGCTCGACGCCGCGCCCCGGGTGCTGATCACCGAGTGGGTCGAGGGCATCCCGCTGTCCCAGATCATCCGGGAGGGCACCGAGGAGCAGCGGGACGAGGCCGGCCGGCTGATGGCCGAGCTGCACCTCTCCGCGCCGGAGCGGGCCGGGTTGCTGCACGCCGACCCGCACCCGGGCAACTTCCGGCTGCTGCCGGACGGGCGGCTCGGTGTGATCGACTTCGGCGCGGTGGCCCGGATGCCGCAGGGCACGCCGGAGCCGATCGGCCGGATCGCGGCGCTCGCGCTGAACGGCGACGCCGACGCCGTGGTGGAGGGGCTGCGTGCCGAGGGCTTCGTCAGCCGCACCGAGTCGATCGACGCGCCGGCGGTGCTCGACTTCCTGCGTCCGATGCTGGAGCCGATCGCGGCCGACGAGTTCCGCTTCACCCGGGCCTGGCTGCGCGCCGAGGCGACCCGGCTGGCCAGTCCCCGCTCCCCCGCGTACCAGCTCAGCCGCCAGCTCAACCTGCCCCCGTCGTATCTGATGATCCATCGGGTCACGCTGGGTTCGATCGGCGTGCTCTGCCAGCTGGAGGCGAAGGCGTCCTACCGGTCGATCCTGGAACGCTGGCTGCCCGGCTTCGCGCCGGTGCCCTGAGCACCGGCTGGGCACGGAGCAGGCGAAGGGGCGGTGACCAGCAGGTCACCGCCCCTTCCTCACGCGATCGTTCTACAGGACGCCCAGGTCGCGTGCCGACTGGCTGCGACTCCGCATGGCGACGGTACGGGCGGAACGGGTTGCCTCAGTGCTCGTGGTGGTGCGACCGGCCTGAGGCCGGCGCATTCGGGCCCTGGACAACGCTTCGTGGAGTAGTTGCATCTCGAATCCGTTCGGCAGGTTCAGCATCAGAATTTCTCTCTCAGGTCGGCCGGTGGAGGGACACCGGCATCGGTCGGTCTTGGAACGTAGGTGTGTCAGGCTGCCAGCCGGACGGCGCTACGCGACTCGGACAGCCCGCTGGCCGCCAGTCGCGCCTCCGCCTCGACCCTGAGCTGCGCGTCGCGGGCGAGGTCCTCCTTGCGCGGACGGCCACGGGGCCGCTTGCGCGGAACGACCGCGCCACGCTCGAAGATCTCGCCGCCCCAGACGCCCCAGGGCTCGGCTCGCTCGACCGCCCCGGCCAGGCACTCGACGCGCAGCGGGCAGTCCCCGCAGAGCGACTTGGCCAGCTCGAGCTCGGCGGGCGAGTCGGAGAACCACAGGTCGGGGTCGAACTTCCGGCAGGGCAGGTTCGCCTCCACGTCGACGCTCACGTCGAGGGGGGCCAACGCCAGACTCATCCTCCGGTCACCTCTCTCTCACTTCGATCTCGTGGATCGCATTCCGACGTACTTCGGCGGGACAAAAAACTGAGGCCGCGGATCCCGGTATGCGGGTTCCGCGGCCTCGAGGTGAGCCGGCGTCTGATGGATCAGACCGGTCTACCTCGAGGTGGAACGCCGCGGACATCCGTGCGCTTCTTGGCGCCATCGATGCCCTTGCCCGCGAAGCCACTGGTCCCCTCGACTCCGGCGATCGGCGCAACGGTCAGGTTCAGCTCGGCCTGAACCTGGACCTGGTGCACCTGCGGAGCCGACGGTCGAGCGGCGAGGGCCACCCGGACAGCCGACAGCGGAGCGACGGCAGACGGCATCGCCGCGAGACGCTCATAGTTGAAGATCTTCACTGGTGCCACCTCCCTACTCTCCTCGTGCCGACCGTGGACTCATCCCCGTTGAGCAGCCAGAACAGCGCCGCTCGCGAGGTGTGTCATGAGGCTATTCCTCGCCCTCGGGCGAGGGCAAACGATTTACGGCTAGTTTTCAGAAGTTTTCTGTGAGCAGACCTCGTCCACCGTGGCGCCCGCCACCAGGGCGAGGACCGTATCACCGTAAAGCCCGACTTTTCGGGGCCCGATCCCGGCGATCGCCACCAGTTCCTCGGTGCGACCGGGCTTCCGTTCGGCCAGCGCGGTGAGCGTGGCGTCGGTGAAGACCACGTACGCCGGCACCTTCTGCGCTCCCGCGACCCGCTGCCGCCAATCGCGCAGCCGCTCGTACAGCTCCTCGTCGATGTCCGACGGGCAGGTCGGGCAGCGGCCCAGTTTGCGGTCCGCGCCGGCGAGCAGCGTCGCGCCGCAGATCCGGCACGAGACCACCTGCGGCCGGCGCCGCTCGGCCCGCCGCGCCGGTCCGCCGCCGCCGGCCCGCTCGCCGCCGCCGGAGCGGTCGAGCTGCGGCAGGAACCGCGACGGCCGCCGGGCCCGCCCACCCGGCGAGCGCGCCGTGGCGTACGACAGCCAGAGCCACTCCCGGGCCCGGGTGATCCCGACGTAGAGCAGCCGCCGTTCCTCCTCGACCTGCTCCATGGTCTTCGCGTACGTGGTGGGCAGCGTGCCCTCGGCCAGCCCGACCAGGAACACCGCGTCCCACTCCAGCCCCTTCGCCGAGTGCAGCGACGCGAGCGTGACCCCCTCGACGGTGGGCACGTGCTGCTGGGCGGCCCGCCGGGCCAGTTCCTCGGTGAACCCGGTCAGCCCCGGCTCCGCCTCGGCGTCGGCGGCGTACTCCTCGGCGAGCTGGACCAGCGCGGCGAGCGCCTCCCACCGCTCGCGAGCGGCGCCGCCGGGCGGGGGCGCGTCGGGCGCCCAGCCGACCGCCGAGAGCCCTTCGACCACGGCGGCCGGCAGCGGCGTGTCGACGGACGCCGACCGGGTGGCGGCGCGCAGCGCGATCATCGCCTGGCGCACCTCGGGCCGTTCGAAGAACCGCTCCGCGCCCTGGAGCACATACGGCACGCCGGCCTCGGAGAGCGCCTTCTCGTACGCCTCGGACTGCGCGTTGGTGCGGAACAGCACAGCGATCTCCCGCGCCGGGGTGCCGCCCGCGACCAGCGCCCGGCAGCGGGCGGCGACCGCGTTCGCCTCGGCCGGCTCGTCGGTGAAGATCCGCAGTTCCGGCTCCGGACCGGGCCGGCGCTGGCCGTGCAGCTCCAGCCGCAGCCGCGCCTCGGTGCCCCGCGCCTGGGAGATCACCGCGTTGGCGAGCCCGACCACCTGCGGGGTGGAGCGGTAGTCGCGGACCAGCCGGACCACTGTCGCGCCCCGGTGCAGCCGGGGGAAGTCGACCAGGTACGACGAGGTCGCGCCGGTGAACGAGTAGATCGTCTGGCTGGCGTCGCCGACCACTGTCAGGTCGTCCCGGCCACCCAGCCACGCCTCCAGCAGCCGCTGCTGGAGCGGGTTGACGTCCTGGTACTCGTCGACCACGAAGTGCCGGTACTGGTTGCGCACCTGCTCGGCGACGTCCGGATGCTCCTCGATGCCCCAGACCGCGGCGCGCAGCATGTCCTCGAAGTCGATCACCCCGTTGCCGCGCTTGAGCCGCTCGTACGCGTCGAACACGTCGGCCACCCGGGCCGGCTCGTACGGCGTCTCGCGCAGCGCCTTGGCCGCGGCGACCACGTACTCCCCCGGCTCGACCAGCGACGACTTGGCCCATTCGATCTCGGCGGCGAGGTCGCGCGCGGCGGCCCGGTCGGCGCGCAGCCCGACCTTGGCGGCGGCGAGCGTGACCACCCGCACCTTGCTGTCCAGCAGCTCCGGCATGGCCCGCCCGGCCAGCAGCCGGGGCGCGAAGTAGCGGACCTGCCGCAGCGCCGCCGCGTGGAACGTGCGCGCCTGCACCCCCTGCACGCCGAGCACGGTGAGGCGGCTGCGCATCTCGGCCGCGGCGCGGGCGGTGAACGTGACCGCCAGCACGTGCCGGCCGGCGATGTCGCCGGTCAGCGCCCGGTACGCGATCCGCGACGTCACCGCCCGCGTCTTGCCGGTGCCGGCGCCGGCCAGGATGCAGACCGGCCCGGCCGGGGCGGTCACCGCGGACCGCTGCTCCGGATCCAGCCCGGCCAGCACCCGTTCCGCACCTGAGTGAACGCCCACAGCAGGGAATCATCCCAGCATCGTGTGACGTTGCAGCGGTTAGCCTGGCCTGATCGGACCGGGCGCGAGCCACCCCTTGGAGGACCAGACCATGCTGACGATGTATTCCACCCCGTGGTGCGGCTACTGCCACCGGCTGAAGTCGCAGCTCGACCGGGAGGGCATCGCGTACGAGGTGGTCGACATCGAGCAGGACCCCGCGGCCGCGGACTTCGTGATGAGCGTCAACGGCGGCAACCAGACCGTCCCGACGCTGCGCTTCGCCGACGGCAGCGCCCTGACCAACCCCTCGATCAACCAGGTCAAGCAGCACCTGGCCGCGCTGCCCGGCTGATCTCCCGCGACACTGCGAGCGGCTGTACCCGACCCGGGTACGGCCGCTCGCCGCCGTTCAGGAGCCGCCCCGACTGAGCACGCCGTCGTCGGCCGGCTTCCGGGGCCCCGGGATCCGCACCGGCCCGGCGACCGGCGCGCTCAGCCCGCGGCCCCGCCACAGGTAGAGGCCGGCCGCCGTGGTGACCGCCCCGACCACTGCGAACAGCAGCCGGTAGTCGAACACCCCGACGAGCAGCGCGCCGGTGCCGATGGAGAGCGCCTGCGGCCCGCTGACCAGGGCCTCCGACGCCGCGGTGACCCGGCCGAGCAGCCGCGGCGGCGTCCGCCGCTGGATCAGCGTGTTCAACCCCACCATGGTCAGCGGTAGCGACAGGCCGGCCAGCAGCAGCGCCACCACCCCGAGCCACAACCGGGGGTACGCGAGCGCCAGCGCGGCCGGTCCGAAGAACGTCACCCCGGCGGCCAGCGCCCCGACTTCGCCGTACCGGCGGACCACGGCGGCCGAGAACAGGCCGCCGACCAGGCCGCCGACGCCCTGCACCATGACCAGCACGCCGACGAACGCGGCCTCGCGGCGCAGACCCAGGTCGACGTACGCGAAGATCAGCGACTCGGTGAAGCCCATCACCAGCGAGCCGAGCCCGTACCCGAGCAGCGCCCGGCGCAGCGCCGGCTCGCCGGTCAGGTGGCGCAGCCCGGCGCTCAGCTCGGACGGCCCGCGGCGGCCGGACCGGGACGGTTCCCGCTCCTGCGCCCGCAGCCGGCCGACCACCGCCGCGGCCACCAGGAATCCGGTCATGGCCAGGACGGCGAGCAGCCAGCCGCCGACGGCGGCGTAGACGCCCGCCCCGGCGAGCGGCCCGATCAGCCGCAGGCCCTGCCGGACCGTCTGCAGCAGTCCGTTCGCGTCGGCCAGCGACTCGGCCGGAACCAGATGCCGGATCAGTCCGTTGAGCACGGCGGCGAGGGTGATGTACGACAGTCCGTAGAACGCCGCGACCACGTAGATCACCCAGACGTCGGAGCGGTCCCGGACCGTGAGCAGCGGACTGAGCAGCGCCGCGGCGACCAGGTTGGCGGCGATGAAGAAGGGTTTCCGGCGGTAGCGGTCGACCACCCAGCCGACGAGCGGGGCGAGGGCCATCGGTGCGATGACCGCGAAGATGGTCGCCCCCGCCATGCTGTCCGACCCGGTCAGATCCTTGACCCAGACGGCCAGGGCGAGCAGCAGCACCGACTCCGCCGCCATGCTCGCCACCACTGCGGCGAAGAGGAGACGGAAGTCGGGGCGGCGCAGGACGGTGCGCATCGGGTTGCCTCCGGCAGGGGTGCGCCACCAGGGGCGCGTCGGGGGTGGGCGCTGGTGAAGACACCCTCCACAGTCCTCTTTTTGTCTCGTGACACGCCCGTGCCGGAACCTCCGACGCCGGTCGCGACGTCCATACTGACCGTGGGGGGCGAATTTCATACAGTTACCGTCGTGTCCTGCGACGGTCGACGGGAAAGAGGACGCCGTGCCTCCTGCCGTACCAGGCCCGATTCTGCGCCGCCGTCGACTCGGCATCGAGCTGCGCCGGCTCCGCGAACAGGCCGGTCTGACCGGTGACCAGGTCATCGAGCGGATCGGCTGGGCCTCCGCATCCAAGTTGTCCCGCCTGGAGAACGGCCGCAGCCGGCCCGACCCGGACGACGTGGACGTGCTGTTGACGCTCTACGGCGCCGACGAGGAGCAGCGCGCGGAACTGACCGGCATCACCCACGAGGCCGGCGACATGCGCGGCTGGCTGCGCAACTTCCCGGTGATGACCCAGCAGCAGCGCGCCTTCGCCGAGCTGGAGGCCGGCTGCGCGGAGATCTCCGAGTACAACCCGGTGCTGGTCCCGGGGCTGCTGCAGACGCCCGGGTACGCCCGGCACCGGATCATGTCGGCCGCGCAGGTCGCCGCCCAGGCCGGCGACCAGGAGCACGAGGACCCGGAGACCGAGGTACGCGCGCGGCAGGCCCGCCAGTCGCTGCTGACCCGCTCCCCCGACGTGCCCCGGTACACGGCCGTGCTGGAGGAGGCCGCCCTCGGCCGGCGGGCCGGCCCGCCGGAGGTGCTGCACGATCAGCTCGTCCACCTGTGCGAGATGGCCCTGCTCCCGAACGTGACGTTGCTGCTGCTGTTGCGGGACACCCGGGTCGGCGACTGGTACCTTCCGCCGACCGCGTTCTCGGTCTACCGGTTCGCCGATCCGCTCGATCCGGAGACATTGGCCATCGAAGGTGGGTTCACCGACGTCATGTCGACCGAGGTGAACACCCTAAATCGCTATAAAGTGGTGTTCGAGTGGCTATGCTCGTCGGCACTCTCCGCATCGGACACCCTCTCCTGGTTGATCGAGGCGACAGGACGGCTGACCGGCACGGCAGTCGAGTCCACGGCGGTGTACGGGCCGGCAACGGCGCCGACCCAGCGCCGCCGGGACTCGGGGCGCCTCACCACGGAGCGGTGATCCGGTAGGGACACCGTCCGCGCTCCGGCGTCGCTCGGTCCCATCGGAGCACCTCACCAGGAGCAAGCACCATGAACGAGATCCGTACCAGCACGACCGCCCTCTCGGGACAGCTCGTGGGCGCCGCCTGGCGCAAGAGCACCCGCAGCCAGACCTCCAACTGCGTGGAGGTCGCGCCGCTCGGCACCGGGCCGGCGACCATGGCGCTGCGGGACAGCAAGGACCCGAGCGGGCCGGTCCTGCTGTTCGACCGGGCCGGCTGGCTCGGCTTCCTCGCCGGAGCGAAGAACGGTCAGTTCGATCTGGACTGATCCGGCGAACGTTCGGGGCCGTCGGCGTCACGTCGGCGGCCCCTCGCGTGTCCGGCCCCGACAACGGTGCTGACCTGGCATCCCCCGATCGGTCGAGGTGGCGCGTTCCACTTGTCGGGAGGACACATCGGCGTAACATGACGCGGGAGTGACGTGGAAGTTCCAGCGGGTAACCGTCCACTCTCCGGGGGACACCATGCGGTTCCTGATCGTCCGCACCGAGATCCGTACCGCCGCCGACGCCGACATCGCCGCCGCCTGGGCCGGTGGGGGCCGCCTGCGGGACGAGACGAGCACGCCGGAACCCCGCCGCCAGGTCGTCCACGCCGAGGACCGGGACGCCGCGCTCCTGCTCGCCCGAGCGCTGTCCGCCGTCGGGGCGGTACGCGCCGGCCGGCACCGGGTCAAGGTGCTGCCCATCGAGGAGCCCGCACCGGGGCAGCCGTACCGCTGGCACGGTGGATGACCGGACGCTGACGTCCGTCGTGGCCGGACCGGCTTCCCCCGCCGATCATCGCCTCACCCGGCCACGACGGCCCGTGTTCCCGGCCCGCGACCGTCGCGGCAACGACGGTCCGGGCCGGGACCGTGCCCGCCCGGCCCTGCGCCCGCCAGCCGAAACGCCCCAACCCGACGGGCGGGCGGGCGGAACCAGGGCGGGTCAGCAGTGGCCGTCGAGCCAGCGGTGCACCAGGAACAGCGCGATCGACGACGGCGGCGGCAGGATCAGCCGGTCTCCCCCGCCCACCGGCACCGGCTCGCCGGCCAGCGCGGCCCCGATCTCCCGGCGGGTGAACCAGCGCGCGTGCGCGATCTCGGCCAGGTCGACCCGGATCGGCGCGTCGGCGTCGGCGCGGGCCAGGAATCCGAGCATCAGCGAGCCGGGGAACGGCCAGGACTGGCTGCCCACGTACGCGATCTCCTCGACCGGGACGCCCACCTCCTCGCGGACCTCGCGGAGCACGGCGGCCTCGGCCGACTCGCCGGGCTCGACGTATCCGGCCAGGCAGGAGTAGCGGCGCTGTCCCGGGGTGCGCGGCCAGGCCGCGTTGTTGCCGAGCAGGCAGCGGCCGTCCGCGCCGTCCATGCCGTCGTGCACCAGCACGATCATGGCCGGGTCGGTACGCGGCCAGACCCGGTCGCCGCCCGGGTCGATCCGTGACCAGCCGGCCTCGTCGGCCTGCGTCGCCTTCCCGGTCGTGGACGAGTAGCCGTGCCGCAGGTGCCAGTTGAGCAGCGCCAGCGCGGTGGTGAACAGGCCCGCGTCCCGGTCGGTCATCAGGTGGCCGACCTCGCGCAGGTGCGCCGGGCGGGTTTCCGGCAGCGCCGGCAGCGGCCCGTCGACCGCGAAGACCGGCACGCCGTCCGGCTCGACGCCGAGGAACATCGGCACCGACCGGGGCACCTCGGGCAGGTCGCCGGGGCCGACCAGGACCAGTTCGGGTGGGCTCGCCACGCCCCGGACCAGGGCACGCCCCTCGGCGGTGGAGTCGAGCACCAGCACCCGCGCCCGCTCCCACGCCTCGGCCAGCCAGGCCGGGTCGGTACGCCGGTGGGCGGCCCGGTCGAGCGTGGACCGGGCCAGCGGCGGCGCGGGCTCGCCGCTCATGCGGATTCCGTACGCACCGGTGTCAGCGCGGCGAGCGAGTCGGCCACCCGTTCGGCGTCGCCGAGCACGACGGTGACCGCGCGGGCCGGCGCCAGGTAGCGGGCGGCCACCTCGGCCACGTCGTCCACAGTCGCGGCGGCGAGCCGGGCTGCGTGCTCGGCGAGGAAGTCCAGCCGCAGCCCGTTGCCGGCGTACGCGCTGGTCAGCGACGCGAGCCCGGCCTGGGTCGACATGCCGAGCTGGAGCGTGCCGAGCGCGTACTGGCGGGCCTGCTCCAGCTCGTCGGCCTTCGGCGGCACCGTGGCGAGCCGGCCCAGCTCGTAGTTCGTCTCCACCAGCGCCGCCGCTGTCACCTCGGTGGCCACCTCGGCGCCGGCGATGAGCACCGAACCGGCCACCGAGTGCTCGACGAGCGAGTGCGGCCCGTACGTGTAGCCCTTGTCCTCGCGGATGTTCTCCACCCAGCGGGAGGAGAAGTAGCCACCGAAGATGAGGTTCGCCAGTTGCAGCGCGGCGTGGTCCGGGTGGGTGCGCGGCACCGCGGGCAGGGCGAGGCGCAGCGACGACTGGACCGAGCCGGGCCGGTCGACCAGCAGCAGCGGCCCGGGTTCCAGCGGCGGCGCGGGCGGCAGTTCGGCGACGTGGCCGTCGCCGCGCCAGCCGGCGAGCGCCTGCTCGGCCGCGTCCAGCGCCCGCTCCGGCGCCACGTCGCCGACGAGCACGAGCACCGCACCGGCCGGGTGCACCCGCTCGGCGTGCAGCCGGCGCAACGCGGCCGGGCGGACCGCCCGGACCTGGTCCGGGTCGGGCGTCTGCACGGCGTACGGGTGGCGGCCGTACACCCGCTTGAGCAGGGCGGTTCGGGCCAGGTGCGAGGGCTGGCTCTGGGCGACCTGGATGCGGTCGACCAGCCGGTCCCGTTCGGTCTCCACCCAGTCGGCCGGGTAGTTGGCGCCGGTGAGCACCTCGGCGAGCAGTTCCAGCATCCGGTCCAGGCCGGTGACCAGGCCCGCGCCGGAGAGCATCAACCGGTCCGGGTCGAGCCCGGCGGTCAGTCCGCCGCCGACCTTCTGCAGCTCGGCGGCGATCTCGGTGGCGCTGTGCGCCTGCGTGCCGGCGAGCATGGTCTGGGCCAGCATCGCGCCGCGGGCCAGGTGCGTGCGCCCGAACGGCATCCACAGTCGCAGCTCGACCAGCGGTACGGCGGAGCGGCGTACCGCGATCACGGTGAGGCCGTTGCGCAGCGTGCGCTCGGCCTGCTTGGGCACCTTGAGGCGACGGTTCGGGCGCAGCGCCGGAAGCGGCCGGACGGCGGTGGCGGTGGTCGTACTCGTGCTCATCGGGCTCCTCCGGCGACGACCTCGACGGACGCGCGGCGCTCGGGCCGCAGGGTGGCGGCGGCGGCGCGGACCTGGTCCTCGGTCACCGCGCCGACCAGCCGGGGCAGCTCGTTGAGCAGGCCCGGCTCGCCGCGCTGCTGTTCCAGCACGGCCATCCGCAGCGCCCGGCCGAGCACCGCGTCGGTGTCGCGCAGCAGGTGGGTGGCCATCCGGGCCTGGGTACGCGCCAGCTCTCCGTCGGTCAGCCCGTCGGTCGCCAGCCGGTCCAGTTCCTCGTCGATGGTGCGCAGCACCTTGTCCACGTCGCCGCCGGGCGGCAGGTGCGCCTGGAGCAGCAGCGCGGTGGGGTCGCGCACGTCGAACGGGTCGCCCATGAAACCGACGTACCCGCCGAGGCTGGTGACCAACCGGTCGCGCTGCACCAGCCGCTCGACCAGCCGGGAGGCGTCGCCGTCGGTGAGCACCTCGGCCAGCACCACGTAGGGCAGGTAGCCGGCGAAGTCGTCGACCGGGTCGGGCACGCGCCACGCGCCGGCCACCGCCGGCAGCGGCGCCAGCGCGTCGGTGTACGTGCTGCGCCGCTCGGTGGTCAGGTCGGGCTCGGCGAAGTCGGGCCGCTGCGGGGCGGGACGGGCTGGCACGTCGCCGAAGTGCCGTTCGATGAGCGTGGTCGCCTCGGCCACGTCGATGTCGCCGCTGACCGCCAGTACGGCGTTGCCGCTGGCGTAGTAGCGGCGGAAGAAGTCGGCGGCGTCGGCCACTGTCGCCGACTCCAGGTCGTCGAAGGAGCCGTAGCCGTCGTGCGCGTTGGGGAAGGTGTCGAACATGACCGGGGGCAACGTGAGCCAGGGGAACCCGCCGTACGGCCGGTTCAGCACGTTGACCCGGATCTCCTCCTTGACCACGTCGACCTGGTTGCGCAGGTTCTCCTCGGTCAGCCGGGGGCCGCGCATCCGGTCGGCCTCCAGGAACAGCGCGCGTTCCAGGGCGTTGGCGGGCAGCGTCTCGAAGTAGTCGGTGTAGTCCAGGTGGGTGGAGCCGTTGAACGTCCCGCCGGCGCCCTGGACGTGCCGGAAGTGGGCCAGCTTCTCCAGGTTCTCCGACCCCTGGAACATCAGGTGCTCGAAGAGGTGGGCGAAGCCGGTGCGTCCCTCCGGCTCGGAGCGGATGCCGACGTCGTAGACCACAGCCACCCCGATGACCGGGGCGCTGCGGTCCGGCGTGAGCACCACACGCAGGCCGTTGTCGAGGGTGAACCGTTCGGCCGGGTACTTCGTCGCTGGGATCTTCGCTCTCCGCGTGGACACGAGATCGACATTAGCGCTTCCGTACCGGCTCTATCGCCGGTGTGCCCTGGCCGAACGGTGGACTGTTGCGGGACGGGTCTTGACGCCGACGGCCACTTGCCCCACTCTTCCTACCAACTAAATAGGAATACTGCGGATTGGACATTCGATGAGAGGGCTTCCCCTGCGCCGCCTGGTCACCCTGGCGACCCTGGCCGCGGTCGGCGCGGCCACGCTCGGCACCACCGCCGCCTGCGGCGAGGACAGCGACGCCGCCGGCGGGTCCGGCCCGGTCACGCTGCGCCTGGGCTACTTCCCCAACATCACGCACGCCCCGGCCGTGGTCGGCGTGGAGAAGGGGATCTTCAAGGAGAAACTCGGCAGCGACGTCGAGCTGGACACCAAGACCTTCAACGCCGGCCCGGCCGCCATCGAGGCCGTCTTCTCCGGCGCGCTCGACGCCACGTACATCGGCCCGAACCCGACGGTGAATGCCTTTTCCAAGTCCAAGGGCGAGGCGGTCCGGGTCATCTCCGGCGCGGCGTCCGGCGGCGTCGCGCTCGTGGTCAAGCCCGGCATCACCTCGGTGGAGCAGCTGCGCGGCAAGAAGATCGCCACTCCGCAGCTCGGCAACACCCAGGACGTGGCGCTGCGCTTCTGGCTCAAGGAGAAGGGCCTGGAGACCACCAAGGAGGGCGGCGGCGACGTCAAGATCGTGCCGCAGGAGAACGCGCAGACGATCGAGACGTTCGGCAGCGGCGCCATCGACGGCGCGTGGGTGCCCGAGCCGTTCGTCTCCCGGCTGGTCAACGCCGGTGGCAAGGTGCTCGTCGACGAGCGTGACCTCTGGCCGGACAAGAAGTTCGTCATCACCAACCTGCTGGTCAGCACCAAGTTCCTCAAGGCACACCCGGACGTGGTGAAGAAGCTGGTCGAGGGCCAGGTCGCGGCGAACGAGTTCGTCAACACCAAGCCGGACGAGGCGCAGCAGGCCATCTCCGACCACATCGGCAAGATCACCGGCAAGCCGCTGGACCTCAAGCTGATCAAGCAGGCCTGGCCGACGCTGGAGTTCACAAACGACCCGATCCCGGCCTCACTGAAGACCGGCCTGGACCACGCCGTCGCGGTCGGGCTGACCCAGCCGGTCGACCTGAACGGCCTGTACGACCTCAAGTACCTCAACGAGGTCCTCAAGGCGCAGGGCAAGGCCGAGGTCAGCCAGCCGTGACGTCGACGACCACGACCCCGCGCAGCGCGACCGGCTCGGTCGCGCTGCGCGGCGTCACAAAGGTGTACGGCCAGGGCGACCAGGCCGTCCTGGCGCTGGACGGACTGTCGCTGGACATCGCGCCCGGCGAGTTCGTCTGCATGGTCGGCGCGTCCGGCTGCGGCAAGAGCACGCTGCTCAACCTGGTCGCCGGCCTGGACCGGGCCAGCGGCGGCACCATCGAGCTGGGCGAGGGCGTCAACCCGGGGCTCATGTTCCAGGAGCCGGCGCTGTTCCCCTGGCTCACCGTCGAGGGCAACGTCGAGGTGCCGCTGAAGCTGCGCGGTCTCCCCCGCGACCAGCGCAAGGAGCGGGTGGCCGAGCTGCTGCGCACGGTCCACCTGTCGGAGTTCGGCCGCAAGCGCCCGCACCAGCTCTCCGGCGGCATGCGGCAGCGCGTCGCGCTGGCCCGCACGCTCGCGCTGGAGACGCCGGTGCTGCTGATGGACGAGCCGTTCGGCGCGCTGGACGCGATGACCCGCGACATCCTGCACGACGAGCTGGAGCGGATCTGGACCGAGCGCAAGCTCACCGTCCTGTTCGTCACGCACAACGTCCGCGAGGCGGCCCGGCTCGCCGACCGCATCGTGCTGCTCTCCAGCCGGCCCGGCCGGATCATCTACTCCACCGAGGTCGCCGTGCCGCGCCCCCGGCGGATCGACTCGCCGGAGGTCTCGGCCATCGCCGCCGAGGTCACCGACCGGCTGCGCAAGGAGGTGGGCCGGCATGGCCAGTGACACCCTGTCCGCGTCGGCGCGGGCCGACGCGGAGATCTCCGGGCTCGACGCGCTGGAGATCGCCGGCCGGGAGAAGGGCCCGTCCCGGGTACACCGCCTGTGGTCGGCCACCTGGCCCAAGCTCGCCGCGCTCGCGCTCGCGGTGGCGATCTGGCAGGCGGTGGTCTGGTCCGGGTGGAAGGAGCCGTGGGCGCTGCCCGGCCCGGCCGTGGTCTTCGGCGACCTCGGGGAGTACCTGCTCAGCTCGGCGCTCTGGGAGGGCCTCGCCACCACCGCCCGGCGGGCGGCGGTCGGGTTCGCCGCCGCGGTCGCGGTCGGCCTGCTGCTCGGCCTCGGCGTGGCCCGGGTCAAGGTGCTCCGGGCCGCGCTCGGCTCGATGATCACCGCGTTGCAGACCATGCCGTCGATCGCCTGGTTCCCGCTGGCCATCCTGCTGTTCCAGCTCAGCGAGCAGGCGATCTTCTTCGTCGTGGTGCTCGGCGCCGCGCCGTCGGTCGCCAACGGCGTCATCCACGGCGTGGACTACGTGCCGCCGCTGCTGGTCCGCGCCGGCCGCAACCTCGGCGCCCGGGGGCTCAACCTCTACCGGTACGTGATCGCGCCGGCCGCGCTACCGGCCATCGTGGCCGGGCTCAAGCAGGGCTGGGCGTTCGCCTGGCGCAGCCTGATGGCCGGTGAGCTGCTGGTGGTCATCGCCACCCGCACCTCGATCGGCGCACAGCTGACGTACGCGCGTGAACTGAGCGAGGCGCCCCGGCTGATGGCCATCATGATCGTCATCCTGGTGGTGGGCCTGCTCGTGGACACCGCGTTCGGTGCCGCCGACAAGGCGATCCGCCGCCGCTGGGGCGTGCTGGACCAGGCCGGCAACTGACGTCGTGTACATCTCCGCGCGCGCCGACTACGCGCTCCGGGCCATGCTCGCCGTCGCCGACGCCGCCGGTACCCCCGGCGACGCGGTGTCCGGCGGCGGCGAGCTGGTCAAGGCGGCGAGCCTGGCCGAGAGCCAGGACATCCCGCTCAGCTTCCTCCAGGGGATCCTGCTCGACCTGCGGCGGGCCGGGCTGCTGCACAGCCATCGCGGCACCGAGGGCGGGTACGCGCTGACCCGCCCGCCGGACGAGATCAGCGTGGGCGACGTGCTCCGCGCGGTGGGTGGCGCGATCACCAGCGTCCGGGGCATCCCCGCCGACCGGGCCGGCTACCACGGCGTGGCCACCGGCCTGCGGGACGTGTGGCTGGCGGTGGACGGCGCGATCGCCCTGGTCGTGGACCGGACCACGCTCGCCGACCTGCTGAGCGACCGGGCGACGGCACCCTGACGCGCGTCCGGTCACAGGGCGACGGCGCGCGGGGTCGCGGACCCGGCCGTTGTCGGCCACAGAGGGCATGACTCCTGGCCGATATGACTCTCGGGCATATTTATACCTGAGAGTCATATCGCTTTCCGGGCATCATCCGCCCGGCGGGGCTACTGAGCGTGCGGGACGCTCATCCCGGGCGTGAAGCTGCGGGCGGCGCCGCGATCCGGCGAGCCGCCGTCGGAGGGCCGCCAGGGCCCGAACGCGGCCATCGCGGCGAGCGCCAGGCCGGCCCCCGCCACCGCGAGCACCAGCAGCACTTCCCGTGCACCGCCCGATCCGGCTTCCCCCGCCATGAACCGCTCCCTCCGCGTCCGGCCGACCCCCCGACCGGTTCCCCGCCCGACAGCATCGCCGCCACGGCGAGGCCGGACAGTCGGACAGCCGACCGAACGTCGACTGATTCCCGACTCAGGAACGATCACCCGGCCCGCTCGAAGCCGAGCCGGTCAGGCGCGGTCAGCGGCGGCGCGGACGCCGACGGGGCCGGGTCGCCGGGGCGGGGTGCGCGGCAGCGGGCGCGGCGATGGTCACCGGCACACCGGACGGCTCCCGGGCGCCGGTGAGCCGGCTCAGCTCGCTGTCGCCGGGGCGTACCCGGGTGGTCTTGGGGTTGATGCCCGCGGTGCTCATCAGCCGGGCGACGTCGCGGCGCTGCTCCGGCAGCACCAGCGTGACCACGGTGCCCGACTCGCCGGCCCGCGCGGTCCGGCCGCCCCGGTGCAGGTAGTCCTTGGCCTCCGCGGGCGGGTCGGCGTTGACCACCAGGTCCAGCCCGTCGACGTGGATGCCCCGGGCCGCCACGTCGGTGGCCACCAGCGCGGTGACCTGGCCGGTGCGGAACTGCTCCAGGATGCGGGTGCGCTGCGGCTGCGACTTGCCGCCGTGCAGCGCCGCGGCGCGTACGCCCTTGGCGAGCAACTGCCGGGCCACCCGGTCGGCGCGGTGCTTGGTGGCGATGAAGACGATGGTGCGGCCCTCGCGGGCGGCGATGTGGGCCAGCGCGGCCTGCTTGTCGTCCGCCTCGAGGTGCAGCACGTGGTGGGTCATCGCGGTGACGGTGGCGGTGCCCGGGTCGACGGAATGCGTCACCGGGTCGGCCAGGAATCGGCGGACCAGCCGGTCCACGCCCCGGTCCAGGGTGGCCGAGAAGAGCATCCGCTGCCCGCCCGGCGCGACCTGCTCCAGCAGCTTCGTCACCTGCGGCAGGAAGCCCATGTCGGCCATCTGGTCGGCCTCGTCCAGCACGGTGATGGTCACCTGGTCCAGCCGGGCGTCCCCGCGATCGATCAGGTCGTGCAGCCGGCCCGGCGTGGCCACCAGCACCTCGGCGCCGGCGCGCAGCGCGGCCGCCTGCCGGGTCAGGGAGAGCCCGCCGACCACTGTGGCGCAGCGCAGCCCGAGCGTGGCAGCGTACGGGGTGAGCGCGGCGGTGACCTGCGCGGCCAGTTCCCGGGTGGGTACGAGCACCAGCGCGAGCGGACGGCCCGGGCGGGCCCGGCGGCCGGCCGTACGGTGCAGCAGCGGCAGCCCGAACGCGAGCGTCTTGCCGGAGCCGGTGCGGCCCCGGCCGAGCACGTCGCGGCCGGCCAGCGAGTCCGGCAGCGTGGCCGCCTGGATCGGGAACGGCGCGGAGATGCCCTGCGCGGTCAGCTCGGAGACGAGCGCCGGCGCCAGGCCGGTGGCGGCGAACGTGGGCAGGGTCGTGGTCATGCGGAAAGCCTTCCTCGAGGCGGCACGTGTCGAGGAAGGGCGCCGGGCTGCGGCGCGTCACCGGCGTCACCGGTGGTCACAAGCACGAACCGAAAGGGACGGGCCGGCCCGGCAGAGGCGGGCCGGCCCGTGCACCGCGCCCGAGAGGGCGCGGTGGTGGTGCCGGTTGATCCGAAGATCAGAGCGGGCGGATGTTCTCCGCCTGCGGGCCCTTCTGGCCCTGGGTCACCTCGAACTCGACCCGCTGGTTCTCGTCCAGGCTCCGGTAGCCGGAGGTCTGGATCGCCGAGAAGTGGGCGAAGACGTCGGCGCCGCCGTCGTCCGGGGTGATGAAGCCGAAGCCCTTGTCAGCGTTGAACCACTTGACGGTGCCAATTGCCATGTGTTTCGTCTCCTTGACGGAACGGTCGGCCCGCACGTGTTGCGGGCCGGAGAGGAGCACCCCGCGCGTGGAATACGCGGGGTGCCTGTCGCTGCTGGTCGCCCCGCCCGGAGAACTCCGGACACAACAAAGAGCGCCTGGGGCCACAATCCGCCAGGCGCACACAGAGTCTCTGGAAACCAAAACTGCAACCCGGACAACGTATCACGGACTCGTGCGCTGCGGTAGATCCCCCGGGATTTCCGGCACGGCGGCCACCAGATCGGCCAGCCCGTCCGCGTCGAGCAGGTCGGCCGGGCGGACGGTCACCGAGTCCCGGACGTAGTGGAACGCCGCGCCGACCCGCTCCACCGGCACCCCGGCCAGTTCCGCCCAGGCCAGCCGGTAGACCGCCAACTGCACCGCCGCCGCGTCGGCCTCCCGGCCGGTGGGCTGCCGCCCGGTCTTCCAGTCGACCACGTCGTAGCGCCCGCCCGGGCGGGCGAACACGGCGTCCATCCGGCCCCGGATCACCACCCCGGCGACGACAGTGGCGAACGGCACCTCCACCTCCACCGGCACCCGGTCGGCCCACTCGCTGGCCAGGAAGCGCTCCTGCAACTCGACCAGGGCCTCGTCCGGGGCCGCGTCCTCGTCCGCCGCGCCGGGCAGCTCGTCCACGTCGAGCAGCCGGTCCGCGCCGAAGCGCTGCTCCAGCCAGGCGTGGAACGCGGTGCCGCGCCGGGCGTACGGCGTCGGTTCGGTGGGCATCGGGCGGCGCAGCGTACGGGCCAGCGCCTCCGGGTCGCGGCGCAACGCCACCAGCTGGGTCACCGAGAGATGGCCGGGCAGTTCGACCTCGACCGCCTCGGCCTGCCGGGCCAGCTCCGCCCGCTCGGCGAGCAGCAGCTCGGCCTCACGCCGCCAGCGGGCCACCTCGGCGTCCTCCGCCGCGCCGGTGGTGGCGAGCAGCGCCGCCTCGCGCCGGGCCACCTCCGGGTCGGCGAGGTACCGGCGGACCAGCGCCGCCGCCTCGGTCAGCGCGGGCCGGCGGGCGCCCAGCGGGTCGGCCGGCCACTCGGCCCGCAGCACCGTCTCGGTGGTCGGGTTCACCGCGTCCCCGGCCGGCTCGGGCGTCCACGCGTCGACCACACGGCCGTCCGGGTCGGCCAGGCAGGCGTCGTGCACCTCCCGCAGGAACACCGACGGGCCGCGGAACCGCTTGGTCCCCTCCCCCCACCAGTAGCCGGAGCAGAGCAGCAGGCGGCGGGGGCGGGTCACCGCCACGTACGCCAGCCGGCGCTCCTCCCGCTCGTCGTGCGCCCGCCAGTCGTCGGTGAACTCGGTCAGCGCCCGGGCCACCCCGCGCTGGTCCTCCGCCTCCGGCAGGGCCAGCTCGGGCAGCCCGTCCGCGTCGCCGCGCAGCGGGAACGGCAGCACGCCCAGCCCGCCCAGCCAGTGGTCGGAGTTGCGCACCGGCCCCGGCCAGACGCCCCGGGTCATCCCGGCCACCGCCACCACGTCCCACTCCAGGCCCTTGGCGGCGTGCGAGGTGAGCACCTGCACCGCGCCGGCCACCACCTCGACCTCGCCCGGCGCCAGCCCACGCTCCTCGTCCTCGGCGGCGGCCAGGTAGGCGAGGAAACCGGCGAGCGTCGCGCCGGGCGTCTCGCCGCTGAACCGGGCCGCCACGTCGCCGAGCGCGTCCAGGTGCGCGCGGGCCAGCCCGGCGTCGCCCGCGCCGTCCCGGCCGGCCCGGACCGCCACCTCGACGTCGAGGCCGATGGTCCGCTCGATGTCCGCGATCAGTTCCGGCAGCGACTGGTCCAGGCGGTAGCGCAGCAGCGCCAGTTCCATCCCGTACGAGCGCAGCCGCGCGTAGCCCTCGGCCGAGTACGCCTGCGCCGGCCCCAGGTCCGCCAGCGCCTCCACGAGCGTCGCCTCGTCCAGCACGTCCACGGTGATCTCCGGGCCCTCGTCGCCGGTCAGTTCCCGGCGGCTGCGGGCGATCGCGCGAGCGCGGCGGTGCAGGGCGACCAGGTCACGCGGGCCGATCCGCCAGCGCGCGCCGGTGAGCAGTCGCAGCAACGCCGCCCCGTCGGTCGGGTCGGCGAGCACGCGCAGCGTGCACACCACGTCCCGTACCTCGGGGGTGTCCAGCAGCCCGCCCAGGCCGACCACGTCGACAGGAAGCCCACGGGCGCGCAACGCCGCCTCGATCGCCGGGATCTGGCTGCGCAGCCGCACCAGCACCGCGGTGGTCGGGCGGCGGTCGGCCGGGATGTGCTCGGGCAGCGCGCCGGGCATCCCGGCCGCGCCCCGCCAGGCCGCCAGCACGCTGTCCGCGATCCAGTCGGCCTCGTCGGCGTACGTCTCCAGCAGCGCGCAGTGCACGGTGCCGGCGGCCTGCCCGCCCGGGGTGCGGTGCGGGATCGGGTCGCGGACGCTGAGCGCGGCGTGCAGCTCCGGCACCCGCGCGCCGGCCGCCCGCAGCGGCACCGACAGCGTGTTGGCGACACCGAGGATCTCCGGCCGGTTGCGCCAGCTCGTGGTCAGGCTGAGCACGTCGGCGGGGCTGCCGTCGGTGCGGGCGAACTCGGCCGGGAACCGGTCCAGCGTGCCGGCGCTGGCCCCGCGCCAGCCGTAGATGGACTGGCACGGGTCGCCCACGGCGGTGACCGGGTGGCCGCCGCCGAACAGCGCGTTGAGCAGCACCACCTGGGCGTGGCTGGTGTCCTGGTACTCGTCGAGCAGCACCACCCGGAACCGGTCCCGCTCGATCACGCCGACGCCGGGGTGGTCGCGGGCCACCCGGGCCGCGCGGGCGAGCTGGTCGGCGAAGTCCATCGCCTCGAAGTCGTCCTTGCGCCGGGCGTACGCGCGCACCAGCGGCAGCAGCTTCAGCCGGGTCCGCTGGAGCTGGAGCGCCTTGCGCACGTCGGCGTAGACCCGGCCGGGACGCGACTGCACCTCGGCGAAGAACCGGCCGGTCCAGCCGGCCAGCTCGTCCGGGTCGACCAGGTGCTCGTCCAGCTCACCGGCGAGCGCCAGGACCGCGTCGGTGATGGTGGACGGCATCCGGTCCACCTCGGACATGTCCCCGTCGTAGTTGCGCACCAGCATGTCGACGAGCTGCCAGCGGGACGCCTCGGTGAGCAGCCGGGTGGTCGGCTCGTACCCGGCGCGCAGCCCGTGCTCGGTGACGATCCGCCCGGCGTACGAGTGGTACGTGGACACGGTCGGCTCGCCCGCCAGCGGGTCGTCGTGCGGGTCCCGCCCCTGCCGGCCGAGCCGCCGGATGAGCTGGTCGAGCCGGGTCCGGACCCGGTGGGCCAGCTCGCCGGCCGCCTTGCGGGTGAAGGTGAGGCCGAGGATGTGCTCGGGGCGCACGTAGGAGTTGGCGACCAGCCAGACCACCCGCGCGGCCATCGTCTCGGTCTTGCCGGAGCCGGCGCCCGCGACCACCAGCAGCGGCTCCACCGGCGCGGCGATGATCGCGGCCTGTTCCCGGGTGGGCGCGGGCAGCCGCAGCAGCCGGGCCAGCTCGACGGGCGTGTAGCGGGGCCCGGCGTCGGCCGCGCGCGGCGCGGGCGTGGCGGAGGCGCCGAACAGCGCCGGCTGAACGCTCATGAGTTCTCCGGTGGCGGCTCGACCACCTGGCGGCCCTGGCCGGAGACCGGGCAGCTGGTGCGTACCGGGCAGACCCGGCACTTGGAGTTGGCCACCGCGGCGAACGTCGAGGCGGCCATCGTGTCGGCGGTACGGCGCACCAGCGCGGTGGCCCACCCGGCCTCCGGCCCCTCCCCGGCCGCGGCCTGGGTCTGCTCCTTGGCGTCCCGCGCGCCGGTGCCGAGCTGCACCAGCGCGGCCCCGCCCGTTTCCTCGCCGAACTCGGCGAACCCGCCCGCCTCCACCGCCGCCTGGTACGCGCCGAGCTGCGGATGCTCGGCCACCTCCCGCTCGGTGACCGCCGTCGACTTGCCGGTCTTCAGGTCGATCACCACGAGCCGCCCCTCGGCGTCGACCTCCAGCCGGTCGACCCGGCCGGTCAGCTCGATCGGGCGGGACGGATCGTCGAGGCGGACCGCGAACTCGTGCTCGATCGCCAGCAGCCGGCGCGGGTTGCCGGCCAGCCAGCGCAGCAGCTTGTCCACCATCGCCTCGGCGCGCTGCCGCTCCGGGCCGGCCATCCACCGGGCGGCCAGCTCGATCGCGTCGAACCGCGCGGCCACGTACTCCAGCAACGCCTCCCGGTCGACGCTGGCGTCCTCGGCCAGCATCGCGGCGGCGTGCACCAGGTTGCCGACGCCCTGCGCGGCGCTCGCCGGCCCGCTGCCGCCGTGCCGTTCCAGCAGCCAGCGCAGGCTGCACCGCAACGCGCTCTCCATCGCCGACGGGGTGACCCGCACCGGCTCGCCCTCGTCGACCAGCGGCCGGTCGTCGGAGAGGCCGCGCAGCCCCCACCAGTCGTCCGGGTGCGCGCCGGGCACCCCGGCGGCGGCCAGCCGCGCCAGCTCACCCGCCGCCGCGTGCCGCCGGGTGATCGGCGCCGCCGGGTCGGTGACAGCGGTACGCAGCTCCGCCACCAGCGCGGACAGGGTGAGACCGCGTGGCGGCAGCGTGACCGGGAGTACGGCGGGCGGCCCGTCCTGCGGATGCTCGTCCCCGTGCGGCACCGGCCCGTCAGCGGTTTGCCCGCGCGTGACCTGGCCGGTCGGTCCGTTCCCGGCCGGGCCGGGGCCGGTCGGGTCCGGGCCGGTCGGGTCCGGGCCGGTCGGGGCGGTGCCGCCTGCGCCGGTGGCGGGTGGGTCGGCGGCTGCGATTTCGTGCAGGAAGCGGCTCGGCTGCTCCTCGTGGTCGTCCCCGCCGACCGCCGCCGACGCCACAGCGGTGACCAGCAGCCGCCGCCGGGCCCGGCTGATCGCCACGTGGAACAGTCGCCGCTCCTCGTCCAGCAACGCCGACGTCTGCCCGACCAGGCTGGCCCGCAGGCCGGCCCCGTCGGCGCGACCGGCCAGCACGTCGACCAGGCGCTCCGAGCCGAGCAGGCTGCCGCGCAGGCGCAGGTCCGGCCAGACGCCCTCCTGCACCCCGGCCACCGCGACCAGGTCCCATTCCAGGCCCTTCGCGGCGTGCGCGGTGAGCAGGCGTACCGCGTCGCCCCGGTCGGCGGCGGCGGCGAGCGTGTCGGCGGGCAGTTCCTGCCCGAGAACGTGGTCGAGGAACACCTCGGTACGCGCGCCGGGCAGCCGGTCGGTGAACCGGGCCGCCGCGTCGAACAGCACGAGTACGGCGTCCAGGTCCCGGTCGGCGGCCTCGGCCCGCCACCGCTGGGCGGTCTCGTGCTCGCCGGTGGCCGCCCGCCCCCTGGTGATCGCCCCGGCCCAGCGTTCGGCCAGCCCGCTCTCCCGCCACACCGCCCAGAGCACGTCCTCGACCGTCGCGCCCGGGGTGGCGGCGGCCTGCCGGGCGGTCTCCAGCAGGTGCGCCACGGCCTGCGCGGGGGCCGCCCAGCGGCGCTCGATGGTGGACAGTTCGGCCGGGTCGCGCAGCGCCTCCACCAGCAGGTCGCCGGAGGGACGGCGGTCGCCGCCGGCCAGCGCCAGCGCCCGCAGCCCTTGACGCAGCCGCCGCTCGGCCAGCGGGTCGGCCCCGCCCAGCGGCGAGTGCAGCAGCGCGACAGCGGCCTCGTCGTCCAGCCGGTCCGGTTCGAGCGCACAGCGCAGCAGGAGCAGCAGCGGGGCGACCGCCGGCTGGAGGTGCAGCGGAAGGTCCTCGCCGTGCACGACGGTCGGCACCCCGGCCGTGTGCAGCGCGCGCCGCAGCGACGGCAGTTGCCGGCCGGTGGAGCGGACCAGCACCGCCATCCGGGACCACGGCACGCCGTCGAGCAGGTGTGCCTCGCGCAACGCGTGGGCCAGCCAGGCCGACTCGCTGGTGGCGGAGCGGAACGTCCGTACCTCCACCGTTCCGGCCGGCGCATCGGGCAGCGGGCGCAGCCGCCGGTGCGCCGCCGGGCCGCGCAGCCGTCGGGCCAGCCGGGCGGTGGCCGCGAGCAGTTCCGGCCCGGCCCGGTACGAGGTGGTGAGCGTGACCTGGGCCGCCGGCGCGCCGGAGGCGGTGCGGAAGCGGTGCGGGAACGTGGCGACGCCGGCCGGGTCGGCGCCCCGGAAGGCGTACGTGGACGAGTCCGGGTCGGCGAACGCCACCAGGGACCGCCCGCCTCCGGCCACCACGGCGAGCAGGTCGAGCTGCGCCGGGTCGGTGTCGGCCAGCTCGTCGACGTACACGTGGGCCAGGCGGCGGCGCTCGGCGGCGAGCAGCTCGGGATCGTCGAGCAGCATGCCGGTGGCGGCCCGCACCAGCTCCGCCGGGTCGTACGCGACCGAGCCCCTGTTGCTCACGTCGCGCAGGGCGAGCACGGCGACGTACTCGCGCAGGAAACGCGCGGCGGCCGGCCAGTCGGCGCGGCCCAGCTTCTCGCCCAGCCGGGCCAGCTCCACCGGCCCGACGCCGCGCTCCGCGGCCCGCATCAGCAGGTCGCGCAGCTGCTGGGCGAACGCCCGGGTACGCAGCGCGGGGCGCAGGTCCTCCGGCCAGCCGACCGGGTCGTCGCCGGGCTCCTCCCCCACCACGTCGAGCAGCTCGCGGATGATCAGATCCTGCTCCGGGCCGGTGAGCAGCCGCGGTGAGGGCTCGCCGCGTTCGGCCGCCGCGCGGCGCAGCAGCCCGAAGGCGTACGCCGGGAACGTGCGCACCAGCGGCTCGCGGACCACGCGGTGTCCGTCCCCGGCGATACGCGCCTCGATCCGGTGGCGCAGCTCGGTGGCGCCCCGCCGGCCGAAGGTGAGCACCAGGATCCGCTCCGGGTCGACGCCCTCGGCCACCCGGGCGGCGACCGCCTCGACGAGCGTGGACGTCTTGCCGGTGCCGGGACCACCGACGACGAGCATCGGCCCGTCGGTGTGCGCCACCACCTCGGCCTGCACCGGATCGACCCGGCGCGAGACGTTCGTGCCCGCCCCGGCCCCGGTCCCCGCCGAAGCGGCCGACGGTGACGACACCCCGGTCTCGGTCTGCGGCGAAGCGCTGTCGTGCGGCGTGGCGGTCTGTGGGTGCGCGGCATCGCCCGCCGACCCCCCGGATCGCGGCTCCGCCTCGGCCGGCCCACCGGACCGACCCACCCCCTGCCCCGCCCCGGCGTCGTGGGTGACCCCCGCCCCCGCGCCGCCGGGCCGGCGCACCAACCGGTACGCCTGCATCACCGACATCCCACCACGCCGGTACGACACCCGGAAACCGACAGTCGTCCCGCCCGTCACCAGCTCACCTTGCCCGCGGCGCGCACCATTGCCGGCTCCGCCCCACGCCCGGCTCCATGCGTTCACGCCACCTCGGCGAAGTGGCCGCATCACGCGCGCCCGGACACCACCACCTCCCCGAAGTGGTGTCGATCAAGCACGCCGAGACGGTGGTGAACAAGCACGGGTGGCCGGGCGCGCGTCAGGTGAGGCGGGCGTCGATCAGGTCGAGCGCGGCGGGCACGCTGTCGGCGACCATCAGCAGGTCCAGCGCGGCCGGCTTGAGGAAGCGCTGCTCGCCGAGCCCGCGGATCCAGTCGAGCAGCGGCCGGTAGAAGCCGTCCACGTCGACGATCACCATCGGCTTGGCGTGCAGGGCCAGGGTGGCTGTGGTCCACACCTCGAACAGCTCGTCCAACGTGCCCAGGCCGCCGGGCAGCGCCACGAACGCGTCGGACTTCTCGTCCATCAGCGTCTTGCGGTCGGCCAGGCTGTCGGTCACCAGCAGCTCGTCGGAGTCCAGGTCGGCGACCTCCAGGTCGACCAGGGACTGCGGGATGACGCCGATGGTGCGGCCGCCGGCCGCCCGCGCGCCCTCCACCACGGCGCCCATCATGCCGACGCAGCCGCCGCCGCTGACCAGCGTGTGACCGCGCCGGGCGAGTTCCGCGCCGGTCTCGGTGGCCAGCGCGAGCCAGCGGTCGTCGAGGGTACGGGAGGACGCGCAGAAGACACAGACGTTCGCCACGTTCAGCTCCGTCCGGCCGGGCCCTCGGGGGCGGCCTCGGCGGCGGCGCGCTGGTCGGCGGCGACCCGGGCGACCGCCTCCTCGCGTACCGCCTCCTGCTCGGCGGAGAGCACCGCCTCGGCCTCCACGATGTGCCGGACCGCTTCGTTGACGTCGTCGGTGAGCCGGATCAGGTCGAGGTCGGCCGGGCCGATCTTGCCCTCGGCGGCCATCGTCGTACGCAGCCAGTCGAGCAGTCCGCGCCAGTAGTCGGTGCCCATCAGCACCACCGGGAACCGGGTCACCTTGCCGGTCTGCACCAGGGTGAGCGCCTCGAACAGCTCGTCCAGGGTGCCGAAGCCGCCGGGCAGCACCACGAACGCCTGGGCGTACTTGACGAACATGGTCTTGCGGGCGAAGAAGTAGCGGAAGTCGATGGCCAGGTCGACCCAGTCGTTGAGGCCCTGCTCGAACGGCAGCTCGATGCCGAGCCCGACGGAGAGGCCGCCGGCTTCGCCGGCGCCACGGTTGGCGGCCTCCATCACGCCGGGGCCGCCCCCGGTGATCACCGCGTAGCCGGCCCGGGCCAGTGCCGCGCCCACTTCCTCGGCCATCCGGCACTCCGGGCTGTCCGGCTTGCTGCGGGCGGAGCCGAAGACGCTCACCGCCGGGGGCAGGTCGGCGAGGGTGTCGAAGCCCTCGACGAACTCGGACAGGATCCGCAGGGCCCGCCAGGCGTCCTTGGTCTTCCAGTCGCTGCGTCCCCGGGAGTCGAGCAGTCGCTGATCAGCGGTACTCGTCGGAATCGCCCGGTTGCGCAGCGTCACCGCACCGCGGTGCCGTTCCACCCGACGCGTCTCCCCCCGCTGCCCCTGCCCAGCCGACTTCCCGCTGCTCTCGCCCATGTGGTCACCGTAATGGAGCGGATCCGGCGGGACGCGCTGGCCCGGGAGCCGAAGAAAATCTGGGATACGGGCAACTAAATCGCTGGCTCGTACGTCTTACTATTCACATACCCGGTATACCCCGGGCGACGCGCCTTCGGGGGAGGAGCCAGCGTTGATCAGTAACAGCGAGATGATCCGGATTCGCCGTCAGATGCAGCGGCGGATCCGCGACGTGGTGGCCGAGCGCCGCCGCGCCCGGATGATGGAGACCCACCGCACCGACCTCACCGGCGAGACCGGCGAGGCGGACGCGCCCCTGACGACCAGCGTCTGACGATCCGGGGCCCGCCAGGCGGGTGCGGGCCCCGGATCGCGGCGCGTCAGGCCGGGGCCAGCCAGCGGTGCAGGGTGGCCGCGCCGTCCCGGATCTTGGTCAGTTCGACGTGCTCGTCCTTGTGGTGCGCCAGGTTCGGGTCGCCGGGCCCGAAGTTCAGCGCCGGGATGCCCATGGCCGCGAACCGCGCCACGTCCGTCCAGCCCAGCTTGCCGATCGGGGCGGCGCCCACCGCCGTCAGGAACTCCTGCGCCGCCGGGTTGTCCAGCCCGGGTGGCGCGCCGGCCGCCGCGTCGGTGACCGCCAGGTCGAAGCCGGCGAAGACCTCGCGCAGGTGCGCCTCGGCGCCCGCCGGGTCGCGGTCCGGGGCGTACCGGTAGTTGATCTCGATCTCGCACCGGTCGGGGATGACGTTGCCGGCCACCCCGCCGGTGATCCGTACCGCGTTGAGGCCCTCGCGGTAGTCGCAGCCCTCGATCGTCACCCGGCGCGCCTCGTACGTGGTCAGCCGCCGCAGCACCTCGCTCGCGCCGTGGATGGCGTTCACCCCGTGCCAGGAACGCGCCGCGTGGGCCCGCTCCCCGTGCGTGGTGATCACCGCCCGCATGGTGCCCTGGCAGCCCGCCTCGACGATGCCGTACGTCGGCTCCAGCAGCACCGCGAAGTCGGCCTCCAGCCACTCCGGGTGGGTCTGCGCGACCAGGGTGAGGCCGTTGTACTTCGACTCGATCTCCTCGGCCTCGTAGAAGAAGTACGTGACGTCGTAGCGCGGGTCGGGCAGCGTGACCGCCAGGTGCAGGGCGAACGCCACGCCGGACTTCATGTCGGAGGTGCCGCAGCCGTACATCAGGTCGCCGCGCATGGTCGAGGGGAAGTTGCCGTTGAGCGGGACGGTGTCCAGGTGGCCGGCGAGCACCACGCGCTGGGCCCGGCCCAGGTCGGTACGGGCCATGACGGTGTTCTGGTGCCGGTACGTGGTCAGGTGCGGCACACGGCGCAGCACCTCCTCGACGCAGTCGGCGATCGCCTTCTCGTTGAGGGAGACCGACTCGATGTCGACCAGGGCGCGGGTCAGCGCCACCGGATCGGCCAGGACCTCGGGGGTCAACGGGTTCTGCATGTCTCGCACGGTACCGTCAACCTCGGCGGGCCAGGGAACACGTTCGGCGAGGCCCGCGGCCGCGAGCAGCGGCGGACGCCGTTGCCGGAGGAGAAGGGTGACATCGTGACGTCCGCACCATCTGCCTGGGGCATCGGCCTGGCCACCGTCACCGCCGAGGACCAGGTGCTCGACACCTGGTACCCGACCGGCAAGCTGGGTCTGGGCGAGCTGCCGCTGGTGCCCGGCGAGGACCAGGCCGACGTGCTCGACCTGCCGCCGGGCGCGATCGGCGCGCGGGCGCTGCCCGGGTTGCGCACGGTCGAGGTGACCACGGTGATCGGTTCGCTGGACGACCCGATCAAGGACGCGGCCGACGCGTACCTTCGGTTGCACCTGCTCTCCCACCGCCTGGTGCGGCCGAACGAGCTGAACCTCGACGGCATCTTCGGCAAGCTGGCGAACGTGGCCTGGACGTCGGCCGGGCCGTGCCCGCCGGAGCGGGTGGACGAGCTGCGTGTCATCGAGCGGGCGGCGGGCCGCCACCTGGCCGTGTACGGGGTCGACAAGTTCCCCCGGATGACCGACTACGTGGTGCCGTCCGGGGTGCGGATCGCCGACGCGGACCGGGTCCGGCTGGGCGCGTACCTGTCCTCCGGCACCACCGTGATGCACGAGGGCTTCGTCAACTTCAACGCGGGCACGCTGGGCACCTCGATGGTCGAGGGCCGCATCGTGCAGGGCGTGGTGGTCGGCGACGGCTCCGACGTCGGCGGCGGCGCCTCGATCATGGGCACGCTCTCCGGCGGCGGCACGGAGAGGGTGCGCATCGGTGAGCGCAGCCTGATCGGCGCGAACGCCGGTGTCGGCATCACGCTCGGCGACGACTGCGTGGTGGAGGCCGGCTGCTACATCACCGCCGCCTCGAAGATCACCCTTCCGGACGGCCGGACGGTCAAGGCCCGCGAGCTGTCCGGCGTCGACGGGCTGCTGTTCTGGCGCAACTCGGTGACCGGCGCGCTGGAGGCGAAGCCCCGCACCGGGCAGGGCATCAAACTGAACGCCGCGCTGCACGCCAACGACTGAGCCGTACCCCCGTCCGGGTCCGCGCCCACCGCGCGGACCCGGACGGCCGGCTCACCGCAGGCGGTACGCCTGGATGATCCGCTGGGTCACGGTGTTGCCGGCGTCGTCACGGGCGGTGGCCCGCAGCGACGCGTACCCCGGGCCGGCCGGGTGCCGGACGGTGGCCGTCCACGCCCCGCCCTGCTTCTTCACCGTCGCCTTGCGCCAGGTCTTCCCGCCGTCGTAGGAGACGTCGACGGTGAGCGCGACGACCCGGCCGGACGGCGCGCCGGGCTGGCGCTGCACCGCCACCGGCACGGTGAACGTCCGGCCCGCCGGTGCCGAGCTGTCCACCGCCAGCGGCGGGGTGAACCGGACCGCCATGGCCGGCAGCCGGGCCGGCACGTCGCCCGGAACCCGCTTGGAGCGGAACGTCCAGCTCGCCGAGACCTCGGTGCTCAGGTCGGTGAAGCCCCGCTTCGCCACGGTCTCCAGCCGGTAGTTCGCCGCGCCCGGCGGCACCGTGAACTCGCCGTACCCCGGGTAGGGCGACTCGCCGACCAGCTTGCCGTTGCGGAACAGCCGCGTGTGCTCGGTGTCGTTCAGCGAACCGCCCGGATGCCCGGCCGCGTCGCTGTGCACCGGCAGCGCGACCACGATGCTGTCGCCGATGCGGGTGATGCTCTCCTCCGGCCAGCGCGGCTGCGGGAACGACGGGCCGAAGGGGCCCTTGTTCCATTCCTCGGTGTAGGTGCGCCCGGCCCGGTAGCGGGTGGGCACGGACTGCAGCACCGCCCGCGCCTCCAGCCAGCCGTCCTCGTCCCGCTCACCGAAGTCCAGCTCGGCGCTCCAGCGGGTCTTGGCGGTGGAGAGGTGCTCGATCCGCTTGCCGGGCACCTGGACCGGCAGGACGATCGCCGAGCCGCCGATGTCGTAGTCGGACTCCGGGAACACGACCCGTTCGTTGTCCATCCCGGTGTAGCCGGCGGCGAACCGGCTCGTGACGGTGGCGAAGTCGGCGGGCCGGTAGTGCCTGACGAAACCGGTCGGGAACCGGCCCGGGAACTGCTCGTTCAGGCCGTAGAAGTACGGGCTGCGCTCGGGCGCCTTCGCCTCGGTCCACTGGCTGGCGACCGCGCCGACGAAGAGGTCGCCGGAGACGTTGCGGCCGACCTGGCCCGAGTAGAGACCGTCGAACTTGTCGGCCCAGAGCCCGAAGCTGGCTTGGAAGTCGTCGAGCTTCCAGGCCGCGGTGAGGTCGATCAGCAGCGGTGCCGCGCCGCGCTGCGGCACCGTGGTACGGACCGGCTTCGCCGCCCGCGCGTCCAGCACGAGCCGCTGGTTGCCGGTCACCACCAGCTCCGGCTGGGCGAGGAAGGAGACCTCCGACCAGCCCTCGTCGCCGGCTGCGAAGATCAGGCTCTGCACGCCGTACCGGCCCTTTGGCACCCGCAGCCGGGCCTCGCCGTCGGCGTCGTACACGTCGCGGTAGCTGGCGTCGTCGAGCCCGAGCAGGCTGGTGAAGTAGTCACCGGTCAGAGCGCCGGAGCGGTTGCGGTGCGTCACCGTCAGGTCGTAGCTCTCCACCTCGCGGTCGACCGCGAGCGGGGTCACCGCCACCGCGTCGCCGGCGCGGGCGACCAGGCGGCCGGTCCAGTAGCCGTCGGCGCCGCCGAGCCGGGTGTCCACGACCACCGTCACCTGGGCGCTGCCGCCCGCCGGGACGGTGAGCCGGGAGGCGCCGAGGGTGAGCATGCCGGCCGGTGCGGACCGTCCGCCCGGCCCGGTGAACTCGGTGCTCAGGTCCAGCGTGACCGGGGCGGTCCCGCCGTTGCGGTAGGTGACGGTCCGGCTGATCGGCTGGTCGTCGGTGTGCGGCCAGGTCGCCACGCCGAACGAGACGGACGGCGGGTCGCTGATCACCTGCTGGGTGATCGCGCGGGCGAGGTCGACCCGGCCCGCGCCCTGCTGGTACGCGGTCTGCTCCGGGTGCGGCTTGGCCGAGGCCATCAACGTCGCCTTGTAGCTGGCGGGCGTCCAGCCGGGGTGCTGCTGGGCGAGGAGCGCGACCGCGCCGGCCACGTGCGGCGTGGCCATCGACGTGCCGGACAGTGCGGCGTACTTGTCGCCCACCGGGTCGCCGATCTCGCCGTGTGCGGCCCGGGCGGCCACGATCTCCACGCCGGGCGCGGTGATGTCCGGCTTGATCGCTCCGTCGCCGACCCGGGGGCCACGGCTGGAGAAGTCGGCGAGCGCGTCGTCGCGGTCCACGGCGCCGACCGCCAGCGCGGCGTCGGCGCTGGCCGGCGACCCGACCGAGCCGTCGGCGCCGTCGTTGCCGGCGGCGATCACGAAGAGCGTCCCGTGCTGCTCGGTGAGCGTCCCCACCGCCTCCTCCAGCGGGTCCACCTCCGGCGTGTCGCCGCCGCCGAGACTCATGTTGACCACAGTGGCGTGCTGTTCGGCGGCGGCCCACTGCATGCCGGCCAGGATGGCCGACTCGGTGCAGCCGTAGACCTCGCAGACCTTCCCGGACAGCAGCGTGGCGTCCGGCGCGACGCCCCGGTACTTCCCGCCGGAGGCGGCCCCGCTGCCGGCGATGGTCGAGGCCACGTGGGTGCCGTGCCCGACGATGTCGTCCGGGTTGGTCTCCTCGGTGAAGTTGCGCGACTCGGCGACCTTGCCCGCCAGGTCCGGGTGGGTGAGGTCGACGCCGGTGTCGAGCACCGCGACCCGGACGCCCTTGCCGGTGTATCCGGCGGCCCAGGCGGTCGGCGCGCCGATCTGCGGCACGCTGTGGTCGAGCGTCACCCGCCGCCGGCCGTCGAGCCAGATCCGCTCGACACCCCCCGCCGCGTCGAGCCGGGCACCGGAACTGTCGGCGCTGACCGCGTTCCAGAGCGCGCCGGTGTCGCTCTTGGACGCGACGACCGCCGCGCCGGTGATCGCCGGCAGGTCGCGGGTCACCCGGGCGCCGGCGAGCGGAGCCGCCGCGCGCCGGGCCACCCCCGGCCGGTACGTCACGAGCAGCGGTACGGTGTCGCGCCGCGCGTCGTCGTAGCCGGCCTCGATCAGCCCGGTGACGTCGAACAGCCGCCGGTCGAGCTTGCCGGCGCGGACCAGCGGGAGCGCGTCCTGCGGCAGCACGGTGAGGCGGTCGCGCTCGCGGCGGACCAGGAACTCGATGCCGGTACGCCCGGCGCCGGGGCGTACCGCGGCGTGGCCGCCGGTGACGGTGACCCGGTCCCCGGTGATCAGGGTGACGGTGGCCGTGCGGTTGCCGGCCTGTTCGGACGGGCCGGTGGGCGCGGTCGGGCCGGTGGGCGCGGTCGGGCCGGTGGGCGCGGCAGCCCGCGCGGGCACCGGCAGACCGAGCGCCAGCGCCAGGGCCATGCCCAGCGCGCCCAGTTTTCTGCGATTCCGGAGCAACCTTCCTCCTTCGTCGAACGTTTCATCGATGAGGGACACATCGATGCGGGTATCAGCATTGCATACCGCGTATGCATCGGGAAGTCGCCGATCCGACGGAACCGCCACCACGCTCCCGAACCGGCCGGGACGATCGAGCGATGACCTCCATGAAGGACCGGATGCTGGCCGGCGAGCAGTACATCGCCGACGATCCCGCGATCATCGCCGACCTGGCGCGCGCGGCCCGGCTCAGTGAACGCTTCAACCGCAGCTCCGCCGACGATCCGGCGGGCCGCCTCGCCGCGCTGCGCGAACTGCTCGGCTCACTCGGCGAGGACGCCTGGGTCCGGCCGCCACTGCACTGCGACTACGGACACCAGACGCACATCGGCCCGCGCACGTTCGTCAACTTCAACGCGGTCCTCCTCGACGTCGCCCGCATCACCATCGGCGCGGACGTCCAGATCGGACCGAACGTGCAGCTGCTCACCCCCACCCACCCGGTCGAACCGGAGGCGCGCCGGGCAAAGTGGGAATCCGCACAGCCGATCACCATCGGTGACAACGTCTGGCTCGGCGGCGGAGTGATCGTCCTGGCCGGAGTGACCATCGGCGAGAACACGGTGGTCGGCGCCGGCGCTGTCGTGACCCGTGACCTGCCGGCCAATGTGGTGGCGGTGGGTAACCCCGCTCGTCCGATCAGAAGCCTGACTCAGCCATCCTGAGCTGCGGGAACAACCGCTCCAGCGGATGCGGACTCCAGCCCCGGCGTGCACTCTGAGTAGTAGGGCGTTCACCGGGAGGCACTATGGAGCGGGTCCTCGAACTACGGGTGCACGGGGTGTCGAACACCCCGCCGGATCAGCTGCTCGGCCTGAAAGCAGGCGCGAACGGTGACGGTGGGCAACCAGCACTCGTCGCCGGCGGTCAGGTGACCGGCTTCTACCGGTCCACCACAGCCGGCCGGGACGACCCGATCACCGTCGAGGCGTACAGCTGGGGGCAGTTGACCTCCGGCGCGCGGACCCGGCGGGACGTGGAACGGGCGCTGTGGACGCTGCTGCTCCCTTTCGCCCTGGCGAACGTCGCGCTGCACGCCCGCGCGGGCATCCCGCCCGACCCGGACCAGGAGCGCTGGGCCAGCCGGTCCGGCATCACCGCCTGGCTCATCCGCCTGTTCTGCCTGAGCCTGACCTGCACGCTCGTCATGACCGTGACCGGCGTCGGCGTGGACCTGATCGGCTGGCAGTGCGTGGAGGCGGACTGCCTCGGCCGGCTCCCCGGGCCGTGGCAGTTCCTCGGCGACTCCTGGTGGCGGCAGGGCACCCGGGCGCTCGCGCTCGGACTGCTGCTGCCGCTGCTCGTGCTGGCCGCGATCGGACTCGTCGCCTTCCGCACCTACCAGTACGAGGCGCAGATGCCCGCCGACCCGCACCACCATGCGCCCGTCCGGGAAGACGGTGAGCCGGTCGAACCACCGGAGCCGCGCGAGCCGCCGCAGAACCCGCTCCAGGATCCGACGTTCTGGAACGGGGAAGGGCAACTGCGCCGCGCCGCCGTGCTGCACCTGTGCACGGGCGCGGTCACCGCCGCCGCCGTACCCGTCACCGCGGTTCTCATCATGGATCCGCCGCGCGGCCTGCGGGCCGCTGTCGCCTGGCCGACCGTCGCGCTGCTCGCCGCCGTGGTGACGATCGCCGTGATCGCGGTGGCCCGGCCCTGGTTGAGCCGGCGCCAGGGCGCCACCCCGCTCGGCCGGTGGAGCATCGCCGTCGCGGCGCTCACCGCGCTCGGTCTGGTCGGCACGTTCGTCCTGCTGCTGCTGCCCGAGGGCCCGGCCGGCCGGCCGCTGTCGGCGTACCGGCCGCCGCTCGGGTGCGCGGCGCAGCCGGAGATCGCCGGCTGCCATGCCGACCGGTCACTGCCCGGGTACGACACCGCCATCGCCTGGCTCGTCGCCTACCAGGTGCTGCTGCTGGTGGCCATCGCCGCGGCGAACCGCTCCGGCCGGCGGGCACTGGCCGGTCCGGCCGCCGGGGCGCTGCTGCTGCCGCTGGGCGCGACCTGGATCGAACGCGGGCTGCCCGGCCTGCCCGACGCGCCGGACGCGCTGCGCACCTGGATGCTCGTCGGCCCGGCCGGTGTGCTGGCCGGCATCGGACTGCTCCTGCCCCGCCTGCGCCCGGCGGTGCCGACCCAGCCGCTCGGCGCGTACACCGATCTGGCCTGGCGGGGCTGCGCCCCGGCGGTCATCGCCGGTTTCGGCTGGATGATGGCGGCGGCCTACTGCGCCGGACTGCTCTACTGGGTCAGCGACCGGCTGGACGCGTCGGCCGAGCCGAGCGGCCCGAGCCGGGTGATACCTCCGCTCGCCGTCTTCTGGGCCGGGCTGGCCTGCGCGGTCGGCCTGCTCGCGCTGATCGGGCTGCTGGTCCGGGTCGCGGTCCTGCTGCACCGCCTGCGCCGGGTGGAGTACGCCCGGCTCACCGCCGCCCCCGGCCTGTCCGCGCACGACCGGCGACGCTGCCGCGACGTCAGCACGTACCGGGCGCTGCACCGGCTGGTCGGCGAGCACGCGGTCCGGCTGATGGGCTGCTACGCCGCGTTCTGCGCGGTCCTGGTCACGCTCTGCTGCGCCGCCGCGCTCTCCGGCGAACGGCCGAGCCCGCTGTCCCCCTCCGGCTGGCAGACCGCCATCCACTGGACCGCCGAACGGGGAGACGCCATCCTCGGCTGGCTGCCGGTGGTGATGGCGGCGCTCGGGCTGCTGGTCTACCGCACCGACTCGGTACGCCGCTCGGTCGGCGTGATCTGGGACGTGTGCACGTTCTGGCCCCGGGCCGCGCACCCGCTCGCCCCGCCCAGCTACGCCGAGCGCGCCGTACCGGAACTCCAGACCCGGGTCGCGGGCCTGCTGGCGCTACCGCCGCACCACAGCGACCGGATGGACGGCGTCATCCTCTCCGGGCACAGCCAGGGCACCGTCATCTGCGCCGCAGTGCTTCTGCAACTGCCCCGCCGGTGGCGGCTGCGTACCTGGTTCTTCTCCTACGGCTGCCAGCTCACCCGGCTCTACGGGCGGGTCTTCCCGTCCTACTTCGGCCCGGAGCGGCTGCGTACGCTGGCCGGCGCGCTCACCTGGCCCGGCGGCCACGTGGCCTGGACGAACTTCTGGCGGGACACGGATCCGCTCGGCTGGCAGGTCAGCGCCGGGCAGCGGGACGTGCCGGTGGCGGACCCGGAGGCGCTGCACCCGACCGGCGGCGAGGTGGCCGATCCGCCCATCCGCAGCCACAGCGGCTACCCGGAGGCGGCGGAGTTCACCCGCGAGCGCGCCGTGGTGGCCCGGTTGCTGCGCCGCACCGTGCCGTCGCCCCGGCAGCGGGCCGGCTGACCGTGTGCCGGTGCGGCGGCGGGTCGGCGGCAGCGCCCGGCGTCACGCCGGCGGCGGGTCGGCCAGGCGGACCACCAGGTCGGCGTGCACGGCCGTGCCCGCGACCAGCCGGGCGTTCTCCTCGTCGCTGCCCAGCGCCCAGGCCCGGGCCTGCTCCGGCGACTTCCCGTACGCCTCGTGCCGCGCGGTGAGGCGGCGCACCCGCACCTCCGCGTCCAGGTCGAGGAACCATGCCTCGTGCAGGAGCGTCCGCACCTCCTCCCACGGGTCGTCCCGCAGCAGGAGGTAGTTGCCCTCGGTGACCACCAGGCGCACCTCGGGCGGGACCTCGATCGCCCCGGCGACCGGCTCCTCCAGGTCACGGCGGAACTCCGGCGCCCACACCGACGTCGGCTCCAGCCGGCGCAACCGGCGCAGCATCGAGGCGAACCCGTTGACGTCGAACGTATCCGGCGCGCCCTTGCGCCCCGACCGGCCGAGCCGCTCCAACGCCGTCCCGGCCAGGTGGAAGCCGTCCATCGGGACCAGCCGGGCGACCGGGCCGAGCGCGGCCACGATCCCTTCCGCCAGGGTGGACTTGCCCGCACCGGGTGCCCCGGCGATGCCGAGCAGCTGACGCGGGCCGGCCTCGGCCAGCGCGCGCGCCCGGGCGACCAGGTCGTCGAGCCCGAGCACCTCCGCCGCCGGCATCAGCCCAGCACCGGCTCGCTGATGGTGAACCGCGCCTCGACCGCCGCCTGCACCGGCTGCGGCGCCGGGTCCAGCTCCAACTCCAGCTCCGGCTGCTCGCCGGAGCGCGCGTACGCCGCCTTGACCATCATCGGCGGGGACGCGCTCAGCCCGGTGTCGGACAGCTCCCGCAGCGCCGTCACCCGGGCGCCGAGCGCCTCGGCGTACTCCCGGGCCCGGACCAGCGCGTCCGCGATCGCCGCCTGCCGCGCCTCCCGGTAGGCCGGGCTGTCCGGCCGCAGCGACCACACCGGGCCGGCCACCTCGACCTGCTCCTGGTCGGCCAGGCGGAGCATCAGCTCGCCCAGCGCGGTGAAGTCGCTCGTCGTGACAGTGGTGCTCACGCTGCCCTGGTAGGCCACCACGCGGTCGCCGGAACGCCTCGTCACCGGCCAGACGTGCACCTGGCCCGTCTCCCGCCGCTCCACCGCCGGCTCGGCCGCGTCGAGCAGCGCCCGCACCGCGGCGGCCCGTTCGGCCAGCCGGGTCAGCGTGGTCTCGCGATCCCGGTCCCGGGCCGTCGCCGTCACCGTGAACCGCGCCAGCTCGGGCGCCACCTCCCGGTACGCCTCACCGCGTACCGCCACGACCGGTGCGTCCGCCATGCCGATCAGCCTAACGGCGGCGTGGCCGGCAGGTGCCCCGTGTAGGTGACCGCGCCGCCCGCCTCGCGTACCCCGGTCAGGTGACCGCCCGCGGCGCCCAACTCCCGCAGGTACGCCAGCTCGCCGACGTGGTCGGCGGCGCACGGGAACTCCCGCCGGTGCGCGGTGAACTCGCGCGCCCGCAGCGTGGACCGGGTCTGCCGCCCCTCGGCGAGGCGCTCGGCCAGCGCGTCGGCGTCGCCGGCGCGCAGCGCCTCGGTCAGCTCGCCCAGGAAGACGCCGAGCGCGTCCAGCTCGGCGAGGACGCGGTCGCGGTTCCCGAGCAGCATGTTCGCGGTCCGTTCGGGCGGCCCGCCGGCGACCCGGGTGCCGTCGGAGAAGCTCCCGGCCGCGAGCGTCAGAACCGCGTCCCGCAGCGCCGACCGGTGCACGGTGCCGGCCAGCGCCCCGGCGAGCACGTGCGGCACGTGCGAGGCGAGCGCCGCCGCTCCGTCGTGCTCCGGGGCGGACATCGGCACCACCCGGGCGTGGAAGACGTCCACGAGCAGCGCGGCCAGCCGCCGGAAGGCGTCCAGCCCGGTCGGCCCCGGGCAGAGCACCCAGGCGGCGCCGTCGAGCAGGCCCGGCTCGGCCGCGTCCGGTCCGGCCCGGTCGGCCCCGGCCATCGGGTGGCCCGGCACGAACCGGTGCCCGAGCCCCTGCACGGTGGCGACGGTGCTCACCTCGGCCTTGACGCTGCCGACGTCGGTGAGCACGCACCTGTCGTCGGTGACGGCGGCGACCCGGGCCAACGTCGCCGGCAACGTCGGCAGGGGGCCGCAGAGGAACACCACGTCCCGGCCGGCCACCGCGTCCTCGACCGTGTCGGCCACCACGACGCCCCGCTCGCGTACCCGCCCGCGGGTCTCCGGGTCCGGGTCCCAGCCGGTCACGTCGAGCCCGGCGTCGCGCAACCGGAGCAGCAGCGAACCGCCGATCAGCCCGGTGCCGACCACCGCCGCCCGTGCCAGCTCGCCCGCCATGTCAGGACCCGGTGAGCCGCCCGGCCACCGCGTCGACACGCTCGTCGGACTCGGTGAGCGCCACCCGGACGTGCCGGGCGCCGGCCGGGCCGTAGAAGATCCCGGCCGCGACCAGGATGCCCCGGCGGGCCAGCCAGTCCACCGTGTCCCAGCAGTCCTCGTCGCGGGTCAGCCAGAGGTAGAGGCCGGCCTCCGAGTGCTCGACCGTGAAGCCGGCCCCGGTGAACGCCGCACGCAGCTTCTCCCGCCGGACGCGGTAGCGCTCCCGCTGGGCGTCGGCGTGCTCCTGGTCGCCGAGCGCGGCCACCATCGCGGCCTGCACCGGCGCGGGCACGATCAGACCCGCGTGCTTGCGGATCTTGAGCAGCTCGGCCACCAGCGCCGGGTCACCGGCGACGAACCCGGCCCGGTACCCGGCCAGGTTCGAGCGCTTGGACAGCGAGTGCACCGCCAGCACGCCGTCGTACGAGCCGCCGCACACCTCGGGCGAGAGCACCGAGACGGGCTCGGCGTCCCAGCCCAGCGGCAGGTAGCACTCGTCGCTGGCCACCACGGCCCCGCGCTCGCGCGCCCACTCGACCACCTTGCGCAGGTGGGCGGCGGGCAGCACCCGGCCGGTCGGGTTGCCCGGCGAGTTGACCCAGACCAGCCGGACCCGGGGATCCGGGCCGAGCGCGGTCAGCGAGTCGGTGCGTACGGTGGTCGCGCCGACCAGCCGCGCCCCGTCCTCGTACGTCGGGTAGGCCACCGACGGCACCACCACCACGTCACCGGGGCCGAGCCCGAGCAGCGTGGGCAGCCACGCCACCAGCTCCTTGGAACCGATCGTGGGCAGCACGCCCAGCCCGTCGACGCCCGCGCCGCAGGCCCGGGCGACCCACGCCGCGATCGCGTCCCGCAGCGCCGCGGTGCCGGCGGTCAGCGGGTAGCCCGGCGCGTTCGACGCGTCGGCCAGCGCCTGCCGGATCAGCTGTGGCACCGGGTCGACCGGCGTGCCCATCGACAGATTGATGAGACCGTCCGGATGCGCCGCGGCCGTGGCGGCCGCGGCGTCCAGGGTGTCCCAGGTGAAGTCGGGCAGCCGTGCCGAGACCGGCGAGCGCCGGTTCAGTGGCCCTCGCCGCGCGGCGGCTGCGCGGCGACGAAGGTGGCGTCCTTCTCCACCTTGCCGATCTTCGAGGCGCCACCGGGCGAGCCCAGGTCCTCGAAGAACTCGTAGTTGGCCCCGGTGTAGTCCTTCCACTGCTCCGGGACGTCGTCCTCGTAGAAGATCGCTTCTACCGGGCAGACCGGCTCGCAGGCACCACAGTCGACGCACTCGTCGGGGTGGATGTAGAGCATCCGGTTGCCCTCGTAGATGCAGTCGACCGGGCACTCCTCGATGCATGCCTTGTCGAGCACATCCACGCACGGCTCGGCGATGATGTAGGTCACCGGTCTTCTCCTCCGCAGACTCGTCGCGATCACCCGCAACGGTAAGAGCCTAGTATCTCGCCGGGGAGGGGGTCGATCGTGCTCCGACAGCAGGACGTGGGACACCGGATCGTGGTCCGCCGGATTGTGGGGATTCGTGAGGGCCGCACGCTGTTCTCCGACGCGCTCGGCGAACTCGTCGAGCTGAGCGAGACCCACATCACCCTCGCCACCGACGCCGGCCCGCTGCGCGTACCGGTCGCCGAGGTGCACCGGGCCAAGCGGGTGCCGCCGGCCCGCCGCCCCACCGCCGCCGCCGTGGTCGCGCTGGAGCTGGCCGCCGACGAGGCGTGGCCCGCACCGGTACGCGGACGGCTCGGCGACTGGCGGCTGCGCTGGGCCGACGGCTGGACCGGCCGGGCCAACAGCGCGCTGCCGGTCGGCGACCCGGACCGGCCCCTGCCCGCCGCGCTGGACGCGGTGCAGCGCTGGTACGCCGAGCGGGGCGGCACCGCGCTGGTGAACACCCCGCTGCCGCTGGCCGCCCCGGTCGGCGCCGAACTGGACGCGCGCGGCTGGACGGCCCGGCCCCCGGTGCTGGTGCAGACCGTGCCGCTGCGCGCCCTGGCCGCGCCGCCGGACGCCGGGCTCGCCGACACGCCGCCGGATGCCGACACGCCGACCGCCGGCCCGGACGGCCCGCCGCCGCTCGCCGGTCCGGACGGCACGCCGCCGGTGACGCTGGCCGGCGCGCCCGCCGACGACTGGCTGGCGATCGCCGCCGGTCGCAAGGGAGGCCTGCCGGACGCCGCGCGGCACGTGCTCACGGCCGTCGACCGGGTCCGCTTCGCGGAGCTGCGGATCGACGGCCGGCTGCTCGCGGTCGGCCGGGGCACGGTGACCGGCGAAGGCCGCTGGCTCGGCGTCAGCCTGCTCGAAGTGCTGCCCGAGGCGCGTCGGCGCGGATTCGCCGTCGCGGTCGTCCGCGCCCTGGCCCGCTGGGGCGCGGACGAGGGCGCCACGCGGGCGTTCCTCCAGGTGGAGCAGAGCAACACCGGCGCGGTCGAGCTCTACCGCCGGCTCGGGTTCACCACCCACCACACCTACCTGACCCGGGTCGCCCCGGCCGCCTGAACGGCCGGAGGGTCAGCGCCGGACGACCCGGCGCGGCCGGGACCCCTTCATCTCGGCGTACCGCTTGAGCTGCCGGGACCGGTAGTCCCGGCCGAGCGCGGTGAGGATCAGGTAGCCGACCAGCACACCGGCGGCGGTGGCGGCGAGATAGAGCCAGATCTGGGCGAAGAAGAGACCGGCGCCACCGCCGAACGGGTTCTCCCCGACCACCAGCGGACCGACGAACACGGTGAGCGCCAGCGCCACCCCCACCGCGGCGGCCAGGTCACCGGCCAGGCGGCCGAGCGGACGGTCGGCCCCCCACCGGAACGCGACGCCCGCCAGGATCAGCCCGATCACCAGGAACATCACCAGCGACACCCGGTCGGACGCGGCGTCGTCGTCCGGGAACGCGAATCTGGTGACCAGCCGGGCCACCACGTTCACCGCGAACAACGCGGCCGCCAGCACTCCGACCGCACGCCACCGCTGACCCATCGCACGCCTCCCGCCGTACCGCCCGCTCCCTCGGCGGGCCTCTGGCAGGAATGTCTACCACCGTCGCCTGTGTGGCGTCAGCACCTCACCGGACAGGGGGCGGCGTCACCAGGTGCCGGAAACCGACCACCGCGAACGTGACCGCGCCGGCCACGATCAGCGCCAGCCCGAGCACGTTGTCGCCGACCAGCGCGAGATCACCCTCGACGGTCCGGACACCGCCCGCCACGATCACCACGAACCACGGCAGCGCGGCCAGCACGACCGCCCAGCGGCCCCCCGTCGACCGGTGCCCGAACGAGCCCAGCAGCACCGTCGCCGCCACCACCACCGGCACGCCGACGACCACCGCGCCCACCCCGACCAGCGCCTGCGCCGCGCCGGAACGGCCCTGCACCAGCTCCCAGGCCCAGGTCGAGAAGATCAGTTCGAGCAGCGCGAGCAGCACGCCGCCCCAGACCGTCAGCACGCCGCCGGTAACCCGCAGCGCGCGGTCGAGCGTCCGCTCCGCCCGGCTCGGCGGCGCGGCCTCCGGTGGCGGCTCGGCAACTGTCGACACGGGTACGGCCGGCAGCGTCACCGGACACCGGCCGCCGCGACGGGGGACCGATCCGCGGCGGCCGGGGCGATCCCGGCGAAGAGGTCGTCCTCCCAGCCGTACGGGCCATGGCCGGGCCCCTTCTCGCCCACCGCGAGCGTGAAGTACTCGACGCCCATGAACTCGCCGCCGAAGTTGCCGGCGATCGAGTAGAGCCACGAGTTGGCCGGGATCTGGGTGGCGTGGGCCCGCATCGCCGCCTCCTTGGCGGCGTGCTGCTCGGTGCCGTCGATCCGGGCGGCGATCTCCGCGTCCGGCGTGCCGAACGGCAGCTCGTCGGCGCTCTCGATGCCAGCGAACGGGTTGTCCGAGGACTCGGTGAACGTCTCCAGCCCGGCGTCGAGCACGCTGCGCGGCATGGCCGTCCAGTAGACCTTCGCCGGGGCGATCCCCTCGGCCGCAGCCAGCTCCACGCCGCGCATCGCCACCCGGTGCGCCTGGATGTGGTCCGGGTGGCCGTAGAAGCCGTTCGGGTCGTACGTGACGAGCACCTGGGGACGGACCTCGCGGATGACCTCCAGCAGGTGCCCGGCGGCGACGTCCAGGTCGGCCTGCCAGAACGCCCGCGGATGCTCGTTGGTGGCCATGCCCATCATGCCCGAGTCGCGGTAGCGGCCCGCCCCGCCGAGGAACCGGTGGTCGGTGACGCCGAGCGCGGCGCAGGCCTCGGCCAGCTCGCCGATCCGGTAGCCGCCGAGCTGGTCCGCCTCGGCCGCGCAGAGCTGGGCCAGCGCCGGGACATGGATCTCGCCCTCCTCGCCCAGCGTGCAGGTGACGAGCGTGACGTGGGCGCCGGTGGCGGCGTAGTGCGCCATCGTCGCGCCGGTGCCGATCGACTCGTCGTCGGGATGCGCGTGGACCAGCAGAAGGCGTCGGTCGGGCAGCGTCGTCACGCCCGTCACTCTAACCGGCGGTCCTGCCCGCTCGACGGTGATGCGTCCGCTCAGGTCGGCCACATCACCTCCGGCGCGCGCCTACGCTGCAGGCGTGGACTTTCCCGAGCTGGCCGCCCGTACCCGTCGGTTCAGCCACGGGGCGCCGCGCGCCGTCACCGTCTCCGGCGACGGCGCCCGGGTCGTCTTCCTGCGCTCCGCGGGACCGGAGGACCCGGCCGACGCGCTCTGGCTGCTCGACATCGACAGCGGCGAGGAACGCCTGGTCGCCGACCCGGCGGTGCTGCTGGGCGCGGACGCCGATCCGGCCCGCCTGTCCCCGGGTGAGCGGGCGCTGCGCGAGCGGCTGCGGCTCAGCTCCGGCGGCATCGGCTCGTACGCCCTGGACGCCGCCGGCCGGGTGGCCGCGTTCGCGCTGGCCGGGCGGCTGTTCCGGGCCGACCTGGTGCACGGCGACGTGGTCGAGGTGGCCACCGGCGGGCCGGTGATCGACCCCCGGCCCGACCCGACCGGCGAGCGGCTGGCCTACGTCACCGACGCCGCCGAGGGCGTACGCCGGGGCCAGCTGCGGGTGGTGGAGCCGGACGGTACCGACAACCTGCTCGCCGGTGAGGACAGCGGCGTGACCTGGGGGCTGGCCGAGCACATCGCCGCCGAGGAGTTCGACCGCTACCGCGGCTACTGGTGGGCGCCGGACGGGCGCAGCGTGCTGGCCGCCCGGGTCGACGAGTCCCGGCTGGAACGCTGGTACCTGCACGACCCGGCCGACCCGGCGAGCCCGCCGACGTCGCTGGCGTACCCCGTCGCGGGTGGCCCGAACGCGGAGGTCAGCCTGCACCTGCTCGACCTCGACGGCGGCTGGGTCGACGTGCACTGGGACCGGGAGACCTACCCCTACCTGAGCTCGGCGGACTGGTCCGACGGCGGGCCGCTGATCACGGTGCTGCGCCGCTCGCAGCAGCACGGCCTGGTGCTGGCGGTGGACCCGCGCACCGGGGAGACGCAGGTGCACGCCGAGCTGGCCGACCCGCGCTGGGTGGAACCGATCCCCGGCACCCCCGCCCACCTGCCCGACGGGCGGGTGCTGGTCGGCGGCGAGCTGGCCCACGACGGGTACGACGCACGCTGCCTGTTCGCCGACGGCACGCTGCTCACCCCGCCCTCGCTGTACGTGCGGCGGGTGGTCGGGCGGCTGCCGAACGGCCCGGGCACGACCGCGGACCTGCTGGTCGAGGCGAGTGAGGGTGAGCCGAGCCAGCGCCACCTCTACCGGGTGCGGACCACCATCGGCGGCGGCATGGACGCCCGCCGGATGGGCAGCGACCCCGGCTGGCACACCGCCTCGATCGGCGGCTCCACGCTGGCGGTGGGCATCGCGTCGCTGGAGCACCCCGGCGTGCGCTGGCGGGTCTGGCACGGCGACCGCGAGGTGGGTGAGCTGCGCTCGCTGGCCGCCACCTGCTCGTACGCGCCGCGGCCGACGATGGTCCGGGTCACCGACCGGCGGCTACCAAGCGCGGTGCTCTACCCGGCCGAGCACGTCAAGGGCACCCGGCTGCCGGTGCTGCTGGACATCTACGGCGGCCCCGGCCACCAGGAGGTGGTGGCGGCCCGCAGCGTCTGGCTGGAGCGGCAGTGGTGGGCCGAGCAGGGCTTCGCGGTGGTCACCATCGACAACCGGGGCACCCCCGGCATCGCGCCTTCGTTCGAGAAGGCGATCCACCGCCGGGTCGCCGACGTGATCCTCACCGACCAGGTGGACGCGCTCACCGCGCTCGCCGACAAGCACCCCGACCTGGACCTGGAACGGGTGGCGGTGCGCGGCTGGTCGTTCGGCGGCTGGCTGGCCGGGCTGGCGGTGCTGCGCCATCCGGAGTTGTTCAAGTGCGCGATCGTCGGCGCGCCGGTCACCGACTGGGCGCTGTACGACACCGCGTACAGCGAGCGCTACCTCGGCATGCCCGACGACGGCATGGACGTCTACGCCCACCACTCGCTGGTCGAGCTGGCCGCCGAGCCGCTCGGCGACCCGGCGCAGGCCCGGCCGATGCTGCTGGTGCACGGCCTGGCCGACGACAACGTGCTGGCCGCGCACACGCTGCGGCTGTCCGCGGCGCTGCTGGCGACGGGCCGCCCGCACGCGGTGCTGCCGCTGACCGGGGCGAGCCACCTGGCCGCGGGCGGGGTGTCCGAGCGCCTGCTCCGGCTGGAGCTGGACTTCCTCCGCCGCTACTTGTAAGGAAGGGCCCCCTGTTAACGCCTGCGGTAGAGGAAGGGCCCCCTATTAACGCCGCGCGTTAACAAGGGGCCCTTCCTTGCAGAGCTACTGCTTGACGTACGCGTTGACGAAGCTGGGCCAGCCGAAGATGCTGCCGATGAAGATGCCACCGGCCTTCTCGCCGTGCGCCACGGAGACCACCTCGTTGTAGAGCGGCACCGCCGGCGCGGACTCCTTCATCAGCTTCTCGTCCAGCTTGCTCCACTCCTCGGCCTGCTTGGCCGGGTCGAGGGCCAGCACCCGGTCGAACTCGGCGTTGATCGCCTCGTTGTTGAGCTGGGACGTGTTGCTGTTGCCCTCGGCCTTGAGGCTGCGGCCGTCGAAGAGCACCGGCAGGATCGAGGCGCCGCTGGGCCAGTCGGCCGCCCACGAGTCGACCCACAGGTCCCAGGGGTTGCTCTTCTTCTTCACGAAGTCGAGGTAGCCGTCCTCGGGGATCGGCTTGACGGTGACCGTGAAGCCGGCCTTCTCCAGCGCGTTCTTGACCTGGGTGGCGGTCTCCTGCGAGGCGGTGTCGTCGGAGGTGCCGAGCACCAGGTTCACCGACTTGCCGCCCAGCGTCTCCTTCGCCTTCGCCGGGTCGCCGCTCTCACCGGCCGGGTACGCGTCGAACTTCTTGTACCCGAGCGTGGTCGGGGGCAGCAGCGTGGTCAGCGGCACCGCGCCGTACGGGCCGCCGAGGTTCTTGGTGATGCTGCTGCGGTCGATCGCGTAGTTGATCGCCTGCCGCACGGACAGGTCGGTGACCCGGGTGGTGTTGATGCTCAGCCGATAGGCGTTGGGCGTCGCCGCGACGATCATCCGCGCCTTGAGCGCCGGGTCGCCGGTCACCTTCGCGATCAGCTCGGGCGGCACGCCACCGGTGGCGACCGCCGCCGCGTCGTTGCCGGTGCCGGCGAGGACGCGGTTGGTCTGGGTGGTGTTGTCCGAGCCGAGCGACCAGACGAACTTGTCCGGGTACGCGTGCCGCACCGGGTCGGTGGCCGGGTCCCAGTTCGTGTTGCGCTCCAGCACCATCTCCACGCCGGGCTGGATCTTGGTGAACCGGTACGGCCCGGACGAGAACGGCATGTTGTCCAGGTTGACGCCGGTGTCCTTGTCCGGCGGCAGCGGCGCGGTGGCCGGCAGCGACACCGCGAACGGCAGGTCGCAGCGGGGCTTGTTGAACTCGAAGCGCAGCGTGCGCGGGTCCGGCGTGGTCAGGCCGGGCGGCAGCGAGGTCTTGTTCTTCTTGAAGTCCCACTTGGTGTCGTACTGCGGGCTGTCGGCCAGCCACTCCTGCAGGTAGGTGGGGCCGCCGGTCAGGTCCGGGTCGAACGAGCGGGCGATGCCGTACGCGATCTCCTTGGAGGTGATCGGGCGGCCGTCCTCGAACTTGACGCCCTCCTTGATCGTGAACTCCCAGACCTTGCAGTCGTTGTTCACGTTCTTGCCGGGCGTCTCGGCGAGGTCGCCGACCAGCGTGACGTTGCCCTTGCCGTCGTCCTTGAAGGTGGTGAGGAACCGGGCGTAGAGCTGGCTGCCCATCAGGCCGGCGAACGAGTAGACCCGCTGCGGGTCCAGGTGGGAGATCTTGCTCTCGCGCAGGATGTAGAAGGTTCCGCCCTTGGCCGCGCCGGGCACCTCGGCCGCCGGGCCGAGCGAGTCCTTCGGGTCGGTCGCGATGGCGCCGCTGCGGGGCTTGTTCGTGTCCGCGGTGTCGCCGTTGTCGCCGGTGTTCTTGCTGCACGCACTGAGGGCGACCACCAGTGCCATCGCACCGCCCACGGCGGTGGCGAGTCTTGCTCGCATACTCAACTCCTCGGGTCCGATGAAGGAAAGCTTCGCCTAGCTTTCACTCGCGGTAAATTTCGAGCAGATAACGGGGGCACAACGATCGACCACCGGCGACGCCCGGATCAGCCCAGACGCACCCGTGGATCGATGAACGCGTACAGCAGGTCGACCACGATGTTCGCCACCACCACGAACAGCGCCGACACCAGGACGGTGGCCATGATGGTCGGCAGGTCGCCCTGGCGTACCGCCTCCACCGCCGTACGCCCCAGCCCCTGGATGCCGAACGTCGTCTCGGTGATGACGGTGCCGCCCAGTGCCGCGCCCACGTCGAGCCCGGCGATCGTCACGATCGGCGTGATCGCGGCGCGCAGCACGTGCCGTCCGTACACATTGCGTTTCGCCACGCCCTTGGCCCGCGCGGTCCGCACGAAGTCCTCGGAGAGCGTCTCCAGCATCTGCGCCCGGGACAGCCGCGCGTAGATCGCGGAGAAGAGCAGCGCGAGCGTCACCCACGCCAGCACCAGGCCACGCGCCCATTCGATCGGGTTCTCCAGGAACGGCACGTAGCGGGGTGTCGGCAGGATCTTCAGCGAGTACACGAAGACCAGCAGCAGCACGGCGCCGACGAAGTAGAGCTGCAGCGAGGCGAACGTCAGCGTCAACCCGATCGAGATGCGGTCGAGCAGCGACCCCCGCCGCAGCGCGGAGATCATCCCGAGCCCCACGCCGAGCGCCAGCCAGAGCACCGCCGCCGGGAGCACGATGTTCAGCGTCACCGGCAGCACCCGGGCGAACGTGTCGGTCACCGCCTCGCTGTTGACGTACGAGTAGCCGAGGCACGGCGCCTCGCACTTGCCGCCCTGCGCGCTGCCCAGGTCACGGCCGACGAAGATGCCCTTCATGTAGTTGACGTACTGCGTCGGCTTCGGGTCGTTGAGCCCCAGCTCCGTGCGTACCCGCTCCAGCCGCTCGGCGTTGCAGTTCTTCGGGCACATGCCGGTCACCGGGTCGCGGGGCAGCGCGAAGAACATGAGGAAACTGACGATGCTCACCGCGAGCAGCACCGAGACCGCGAGCAGCAGCCGCTTCAGCAGAAACCGCACCATGTCGTCGAACCCCCTACCGTGACGACTTCGGGTCGAGCGCGTCGCGCAGCGCGTCGCCGAAGAGGTTGAACGCCAGCACGAGCGCGAAGATGGTGATGCCGGGGAAGAAGACGTACGCCGGGTCGGTCTGCAGGTAGTCGATGCTGCGGTAGATCATCCGGCCGAAGCTCGGCACCGACTCGGGCAGCCCGACGCCGAGGAAGGACAGCGCCGCCTCGCCCGTGACGTACGACGGCACGGCGAGCGAGAACGCCACCAGGATCGGGGCCCAGATGTTCGGCAGCAACTGCCGGAACAGCATGTGCCCGAGCCCGGCGCCGCTGGCCCGCGCCGCCTCCACGAACTCCCGTTCGCGCAGCGACACCACCTGGCCCCGGACGAGCCGGGCCGTGCCGGTCCAGCCGAACGCGGCGAAGACCACGATCAGCGTGGTCACCGCGAACCACGTCGGCACCGCGTCCCGGGGGCCGTAGAAGCGCAGCGAGAACGTCGGCACCACGGCCAGCGCGAAGATGAGGAACGGCAACGCCAGCGCGACGTCGGTGATCCAGCTGATCACCGAGTCGACCACGCCGCCCAGGAAGCCGGCGACGATCCCGAGCACCACGCCGATGGTCGTGGTGACCAGCGCGGCGCCGAGCGCGATCAGCAGCGACGTCCGGATGCCGTAGATCATCCGGATGAAGATGTCCCGGCCCAGGCCCGGTTCCAGCCCGAACCAGTGGTCACCGCTGACGCCGCCCACGTAGCCCAGCGGCATGCCGGTGGCGTCCAACAGGTCACCGAACTGCTGGTTCGGCGACACGCCGTACAGCCGCTGGATCAGCGGCGCGGCCACCGCCGCCAGGATGAACAGGGCCAGCACGACACCGCTGACCATTGCGGTACGGTCGCGCCGCAGCCGGGCCCAGACGAGCTGGCCCGGTGAGCGGCCGACCAGCCGCTTCTTCTCGTCCGGCTCCTGATCGGAGGACTCGATCTCGGCGAGCGCCGCGCCCTCGACCGGCGACAGGCTCATTTCGACACCTCCACGGGTTCGCCGGTCGGCATGCCGACCGGTCCGCTCTCCGGGTAGTGGCAGGCGGTGAGCTGCCCGCCGTCCCGGGTGGTCAGCGCCGGTTCTTCGGTGGCGCAGTGGTCGGTGGCTTTCCAGCAGCGGGTGCGGAAGCGGCAGCCCGATGGCGGGTTGAGTGGGGTGGGGACGTCGCCGGTGAGGCGGATCCGGCCGGCGGGCCCGAGCGTGGAGACGTCGGGGATCGCGGAGAGCAGGGCGCGGGTGTAGGGGTGCTGCGGCCGGGTGTAGATGTCGTCGCGATCGCCGATCTCGACGATCTTGCCGAGATACATGACAGCGACGCGGTGGCAGAAGTGGCGGATGACGGCGAGGTCGTGGGCGATGAACACGAACGCCAGGTCCAGGTCGCGTTGCAGGTCGCGGAGCAGGTTGATGACCTGCGCCTGGATCGACACGTCCAGCGCCGAGACGGGTTCGTCGGCGACGATGAGCTTGGGTTTCAGCGCGAGGGCGCGGGCGATGCCGATGCGCTGGCGCTGCCCGCCGGAGAACTCGTGCGGGTACCTGTTGTAGTGCTCCGGATTCAGCCCGACGAGTTCGAGGAGTTCCTGGACGCGTTTCTTCACGCCGCCCGGTGGGGTGATCCGGTTGACCTGCAACGGCATGGCCACGATCCGCCCGACCGTGTGACGGGGGTTCAGCGAGGCGTACGGGTCCTGAAAGATGATCTGCAGGTCCTGCCGCAACGCGCGCAGCTCACGCCGCCCGCCGTGGGTGATGTCCCGTCCCGCGAACTCGATCGTCCCGGCCGTGGGTTCCAGCAGACGCACCAGCATCCGCCCGGTCGTGGTCTTCCCACACCCGGACTCCCCCACCAGGCCGAGCGTCTCGCCCGGCCGCACATCGAAGTCCAACCCGTCGACAGCACGCACCGCACCCCGCGCGCGCAGCCCCTGCCGCACCGGGAAGTGCTTGGTCAGTCCTCGCACCGACAGCAGCGGTTCGGTCTCGGCGCTCATCGGGCCACCCCCACCTGCGCGACCTCGTTGCGGTAGATCCGCTCCCGGTCACCCGCCGGCAGGTGACAGGCGACCAGGTGACCCGGCACGCCGGCCTCCCGCAGCTCGGGCACCTCGGTGCGGGACCGGTCACCGTTCACGCCGGCCCACCGGCAGCGCGGATGGAACGCGCACCCCGACGGCAGATTGATCAGAGACGGCGGGTTACCCGGGATCGGCACCAGGTCCGCATCCGCGTCACCGTGCAACGACGGCACACTCGACAACAACCCCCACGTGTACGGATGCTGCGGCGCCCGCAACACCCGCTCCACACTCCCGTGCTCCACCGCCCGACCCGCGTACATCACCAACACGTCATCAGCCACCTGAGACACCACACCCAGGTCATGCGTGATCAGAATGATCGCCGACCGGAACTCCGCCTGCAGATCCGCCAGCAGGTCCAGGATCTGCGCCTGCACCGTCACATCAAGCGCCGTCGTCGGCTCATCCGCGATCAACAGCTCCGGATCGTTCACCAGCGCCATCGCGATCATCGCCCGCTGCCGCATCCCACCCGAGAACTCGTGCGGAAACTGATCGAACCGCTTCGCCGGCTGCGGAATCCCCACCCGGCCCAGCATGTCCACCGCCCGCGTCCGGGCCTCCCGCCGCCCGGCCCTCGGATGATGCACCCGGTACGCCTCCGCGATCTGCCGCCCCACCGAGTAGTACGGATGCAACGCCGACAACGGATCCTGAAAGATCATCGCCATGTCCCGGCCCCGCAACCGACGAATCTCCTCCTCACGCAGCCCGACCAACTGACGCCCACCGACGGAGATCTCCCCGGAAATGGTCGTCCGCTTCGCGTTGTGCAGACCCAGGATCGCCAGCGACGTCACGCTCTTACCGGAACCGGACTCCCCCACGATCCCCAGCGTGCGGCCCCGCTCGACGGCGAACGACACCCCGTCCACGGCCTTGACGACACCGTCCTCGGTGTCGAACCGCACCCGCAGATCCCGGACCTGGAGATAGGGCCCGTCGCCGGAGCGCTGCTCCGGCACCTCCGGGCGGTCCGGCTCCCCGGACGGCACCGCCTCCGACCTGCCCATTGACCGCCTCCCCTTCGGTGATGAAGAGAACCTACAGGAAAACCCAGGAGGCGAAAATAAGCTACATCGAGCGGTCTGTCAGCGGCCGTAGCGTAACGACATGGTTTCTGGTCCGCCGATCCTGCCGCAGAGCCAGACCCACCACCCGCGCTCCCGGTGGGCGGGGCTCGGCCCGCCCACCGGGAGATATCAGCCTGCGGCGGTGAGGGTGAGGACCACCGGGCCGCCGGGAAGCGTGCGGCTGTCCGAGCGATCCGGCATGTTCCACGCGGTGCTGTTCCGGGCGGCGTCGCTCAGCTCGAAGCCCACCGTGTACGCCCCGGCGGGCAGATCCTGCCACCACGGAAGGTAGAGCCACGCGGTAAGCGTCCCGTCGGGGGCCTGGCTGCTACCCCCACCCGACTGCGACACCACCTCGCCGTTGACGTCGTACACGTAGACGCTCACGCCGGTGATCGGTGCGACCTTCACATCGGCGTCGATGGTGAGCTTGATCGAGGTCTGCCCCACCTCGCTCACCGGCAGTGAGGACGGGTCGAGGCTGGCGCTGCGGGCCGTCGGCGGCTCGGTGCTCGGCACCCGCGTGATCGTCAGATCCGGATCCGGCGCGCCGTACATGCTTCCGTAGAGCGCGACGTTGCCGGCACCGTCGATCACCGCCAAGCCCTCGACCTCACACTGCGCGGTCTGCTGATACACCATGACCTTGACGGCGACACGACCGTCCGCCCTGGTGGTCGGGAGACCCCACTGCTGGCAGCCGCCGACGAGATCGAGCTGCACTGTCGACAGACCCTTGCGGGTGTCGGTCACGACCATGGTGATGTCGGTCATCACCGAGTCACGCCAGTTGTCCACCGGGTTCGGCTCGATCGCGAAGTCGCTGGCCCGTACCGTCGAGTTGGTCGTCGTGGTGACGGACGGCGCGGTCGGGTTCTTGTAGGTGGTCGTCCCGCCGGCGTTGTTGCGCAGCACCAACGCGGCAACCCGCCAGTTGCCGGTGGCGGCATCCGCGGGCACGGTCACGTCGAGCACACACGGCATGTAGATGCCGTCCTGCTGGCCGCCGGTGACCCGGCCGCATCGCAGCCCGGTGCTGTACTCGTCCCGCTCCCAGGTGAAGGCGGTGGTGACGCTCGCGCCGCCCGGACCGGCCAGCCGGATGGTGCCCTTCCAGAAGCCGGACTGCCCGTCCTGCACCGTGAAGTCGTAGGTCACAGTAGCCGCGCCGTTCCCCACGTAGAAGTAGGGACGGCGCACCGGGGAGCTCAGCGAGATGGAGTCGGCGCTCGGCCCCGACGAGTCGATCAGCGTCCGGGCCGTGAACCGGTAACCGAACGCCTGGAGGCGGGTGCCCGAGACCGTGGCGGTGGTGCCCTGGGAACCGATGGTGACCTTCGTGACCTCCCAGATCGCGGTGTCCGCGTCGGAGTAGGCCCGCACCGGAAGGTCGAAGGAGTAGGTGGACTCCTGCGGCGTGCCCGACTCGTACACACCGTCACCGCAGCAGGTCTCCTGGTACGCGTAGCGCGCGACCAGGTCGTGACCGACCAGTTCACCGGTGACGGTGCTGCGCATGCGCATGGTGACGGTGCCGAAGATGGAGCCGGCCTCCGGGTCGGTGTTGGTGACCGTCCAGGTGAGCTTGTTGCTGGCGTAGTCGCCGGTGGCGTCGACCGTGTCGTTGGCGAAGGCGAGGGCGGTGAGCTTGAGTCGCGGGGCCGCGGCGTGGGCGGCAGTGGCACCGAACATGGTTGCGGCGACCATGACGACGAGCGTCAACGCACCGCGGAGTAGTCGGTGCGCGGAAGTGGCAGACATGGACCATTTCTTATCAGCGTCCGGCGACTCGGGTTGTCCCGTTCACGCGCAGGTCGGCATCGATTTCGCCACAGCCCGCCTCGGAGCCGGTCGGATGACGTCGTCCCCTGACGGATGTCGGTGCGCTGGCCTAGGGTCGGGCGCATGAGCGAGTTCGACGCGGCGACCGCTGCCGTCCAAGCCGCCCTGGACGCGGGCGCCCGCTACGCCGACGCCCGGGTCATGCACCGCCGCTACGAGTCGATGTCTGCGCGCAACGGCGACATCGAGGAGCTGAGCCAGGACGAGAGCATCGGGCTGGGCGTACGCGCGCTCGTCGGTTCGGGGTGGGGCTTCCACGCCGTACCCGATCTGTCCGACGCGGCGGCCCGCGACGCCGGCCGGCGCGCCGCGGCGATCGCCACCGCGAGCGCGCGGGTTCCCGGCCCGCCGATCGACCTGGTGCCTTCCGAGGCGGCGGTGGCGAGCTGGGCCTCGGAGTGCGCCGTCGACCCGCTCGGGGTGCCGCTGTCGGACAAGGGCGACCTGCTGGTCCGCGCCACCGCGACGATGCGCGAGCACGGCGCCGACCTGGCCGAAGGGCTCTACCAGATCTGGGACACCACGAAATGGTTCGTCTCCAGCGAGGGCCACCGGATCGACCAGCACATCCGGGAGTGCGGCGGCGGCATCTCGGCCACGTCGATCGGCGACGGCGAGACGCAGCGCCGGTCCTACCCGAGCTACCGCGGGCAGTACGGCACGACCGGCTGGGAGCTGGTCACCTCGCTGGACCTGGCCGCGCACGCCGCCCGGATCGCCGAGGAGTCCCGCGAGCTGCTCACCGCGCCGCTCTGCCCGGCCGGCGAGACCGACCTGATCCTCGGCGGCGAGCAGCTCGCGCTGCAGATCCACGAGTCGGTCGGGCACGCCATCGAGCTGGACCGCATCCTCGGCTGGGAGGCGGCGTTCGCCGGCACGTCCTGGCTCGACCTGGCCCGCCTCGGCTCGCTGCGGTACGGCTCCGAGCTGATGAACGTGACCATCGACCCGACCATCCCCGGGGCGCTGGGCAGCTTCGGCTACGACGACGAGGGCTCCCCCGCCGTGGCCCGGGACGCGGTCCGCGAGGGGCGGTGGGTCGGGGTGCTCGCCGGCCGGGACTCGGCCGCCGTCGCCGGCCTGGACTACGGCGGCAGCGTACGGGCCGACGGCTGGGCCCGGCTGCCGATGGTGCGGATGACGAACGTGGGCCTGGAGCCCGGCCCGCACACGCTGGACGAGATCATCGCGGCCACCGACGACGGGGTGCTGATGGACATCAACAGGTCCTGGTCGATCGACGACAAGCGGCTCAACTTCCAGTTCGGCTGCGAGGTCGGCTGGGAGGTCAAGAACGGCCGCCGGGGGCGGATGCTGCGCAACCCGACGTACACCGGCATCGGGCCGGTCTTCTGGCGCTCGATGGACATGCTCTCCTCGGAGACGGTCGCCTGGGGCACGCCCAACTGCGGGAAGGGGCAGCCCGGCCAGGTCGGGCACACCGGCCATCCGGCCGCGCCGGCCCGGTTCCGCGGCGTCCGGGTGGGGGTGCGGGCATGAGCGAGCGCAGCGAGCGAATCAGCAGGCTCAGGGCGACAGTGCCTCATGACGGCACGGAGCGAAGCGGAGTGCCGGCATGAGCGCCGAACTGGGGATCGCCGCCGGGGTGGTGGACCTGGTCCGGCGTACGGCCGGTCCGGGTGCCGAGGCCGAGGTGCTGGTGACCCGCACCGACCTGGCCCTGACCCGGTTCGCCAACTCCTTCATCCATCAGAACGTGTCCGAGACCGGTGTCTCCGTACACCTGCGGTTGCACGTGGACGGGCGGACCGCGACCGGCAGCGGCAGCCGGGTCGACGCCGACGGGCTGGCCGCCCTGGTCGAGCGGACCCGGGCCGCGGCCCGGCTCGCGCCGCCCGACCCGGCCTGGCCGGGACTGACCGCGCCGACGCCCGTGCCGTCCGGCCCGGCCACCGACGAGGCCACCGCGTTCGCCTCGCCCGGCGAGCGGGCCGAGCGGGTACGCGCGTTCGTGGACGCGGTCGACGGGCTGGAGGCGGCCGGCTACTGCCGCACCGCGTACCGGTCGGGGGCGTTCGCCAACTCGGCCGGGCACACGGCGGCCGGAAGCGCGGCCGAGGCGGCCATGGACGGCATCGCCCGCGCCGGCGCCGCGGACGGGGTGGCGCGGCTCTGCGCCGACCGGCTCGCCGACCTCGACGGCGCGGCGCTCGGCGCGCACGCGGCGGCGAAGGCACGGGCCGCGGCCGACCCGGTCGAGCTGCCGCCCGGGCACTACGAGGTGGTGCTCGAACCGGCTGCCGTCGCCGACCTGCTGCAGAACCTCGCCTGGTTCGGCTTCAACGGCAAGCGGTACGCCGAACGGCAGTCGTTCGCCGAGCCGGGCACCGCCCAGTTCGACCCGCTGGTGACGCTGGTGGACGACCCGCTGCACGCCGGTACTGTGCCGTTCGACCTGGAGGGCACGCCGCGGCGGGCGTTGCCGCTGGTCGAGGGCGGCATCACCGGGGCGGTGGCGTACGACAGGCGCGGCGGCGCGGAGGCGGGCAGCGGGTCGACCGGCCACGGCATGCCGGGTAGCGCGACGTTCGGGCCGATCCCGCACAACATCCGCCTGCTGGCGGATCCGGGTGTCGCCGACGCGGACGCGACAGTCGCGGCCGGGCCGGTGAGCGCGGGCGTCACCGGGGCGGTGGGCGACCCGGACACCGCCGCGCTGGTGGCCGGGATGCGGCGCGGGCTGCTGGTGAGCGACTTCTGGTACACGCGGGTGCTGGACCCGAAGCAGCTGGTGGTCACCGGGCTGACGCGCAACGGGGTGTGGCTGGTCGAGGACGGCGTCCCGACCCGGGCGGTGCGCGACTTCCGGTTCACCGAGTCGTACCCGCGGGCGCTGGGGCCGGGGCGGGTGCTGGGCCTGGGCCGGGCGCCGGTCCGGCAGCCGGGCCGGGTCGACGGGTCCTGGTACGAGGCGCCGACGCTGCGGCTGTCCTCCTGGCACTTCACCGGCGGCGCGTCCGGGTGATCCGGCGCGTCGCCGGGCGCATCCGCGGCGCCGGTCGGCGCACCGTTCGACCGACCCGCCACATTGATCATGAACTGACTCTTTCCAAGCTGCGGGACACACGGGACACTGCGTTGCGCGGCCGGGCCGTGAAGATCGGCGTAACGTGTGTCACTTAGCCGCACCGGTTCGCCGGTGTGGCCTCGTGCGTGCGCAAGACGTGACAGTGACGTCAGGGAGATGACTCGAATGACAACTACGTCGGCCAAGACGCCGAGATCGCAGCCGCGGGGAGGGCGGGCGCGCGCCGCCATCGCGGCGAAGACGTTGCGGACCGACCGGTGGTGGTTCGCTCCGCTGATCACCGTGGTCGGGCTCAGCGCGTGGGTCATCTACGCGACGGTCCGGGTCTTCATGCACAAGTGGTACTGGGTGGAGCAGTACCACTACCTGACACCGTTCTACTCCCCCTGCGTCACCGACCGCTGTGTCGAGGGCTCCTCGCACTTCGGCCAGTTCCTGCCCGGCTGGTGGATCATCCCGGACGCGGCGCTCACCCTGCCGTTCCTGCTGCTGTTCCGGCTGACCTGCTACTACTACCGCAAGGCGTACTACCGGTCGTTCTGGCTGTCGCCGCCGGCCTGCGCGGTGCCGGACGGTCACCAGTCGTACAGCGGTGAGACGCGGTTCCCGCTGCTCGGGCAGAACCTGCACCGCTACTTCTTCTACGCCGCCGCGATCATCTCGCTGATCAACACCTGGGACGCGATCCTGGCCTTCCACTCCCCCGACGGCTTCGGCTTCGGCCTGGGCAACATCATCCTGGTCGGCAACGTGGTGATGCTGTGGGCGTACACGATCTCCTGCCACTCCTGCCGCCACATCATCGGCGGGCGGCTCAAGCACTTCTCCAAGCACCCGATGCGCTACAAGGCGTGGACCGGGGTGTCCTGGTTGAACGTCCGGCACATGCAGCTCGCCTGGATCACCCTGGGCACCCTGGCGCTCACCGACTTCTACGTGATGGCGGTCGCCGCCGGCTGGATCAACGACCTGCGGTTCATCAACTGAGAGCCTGGACATGACTGAGACGCGAATCGAACGACACCACTACGACGTCGTCGTGATCGGGGCCGGCGGCGCCGGCCTGCGCGCGGCGATCGAGGCCCGGCTGGCCGGCAAGAAGACCGCGATCATCTCGAAGTCGCTGTTCGGCAAGGCGCACACGGTGATGGCCGAGGGCGGCGCCGCCGCCGCGATGGGCAACGTGAACTCGCGGGACAACTGGCAGGTGCACTTCCGGGACACCATGCGCGGCGGCAAGTTCCTGAACAACTTCCGGATGGCCGAGCTGCACGCCAAGGAGGCTCCGCAGCGGATCTGGGAGCTGGAGACGTACGGCGCGCTGTTCGACCGCACCAAGGACGGGAAGATCTCGCAGCGCAACTTCGGCGGCCACGAGTACCCGCGCCTGGCGCACGTCGGCGACCGGACCGGCCTGGAGCTGATCCGTACGCTCCAGCAGAAGATCGTCTCGCTCCAGCAGGAGGACAAGCAGGAGTTCGGCAGCTACGACGCGCGGATCCGGGTCTTCTCCGAGACCACGATCACCGAGTTGCTGCTCGACGGCGACCGCGTCGCCGGCGCGTTCGGCTACTACCGCGAGTCCGGCGAGTTCATCCTCTTCGAGGCGCCCGCCGTGGTGCTCGCCACCGGCGGCGTCGGACGGTCCTACAAGGTCACCTCGAACTCCTGGGAGTACACCGGGGACGGCCACGCGCTGGCGCTGCGCGCCGGGGCGACGCTGATCAACATGGAGTTCCTCCAGTTCCACCCGACCGGCATGGTCTGGCCGCCCTCGGTGAAGGGCATCCTGGTCACCGAGTCGGTGCGCGGCGACGGCGGGGTGCTGAAGAACTCCGAGGGCAAGCGGTTCATGTTCGACTACGTCCCGGACGTGTTCCGCAAGCAGTACGCGGAGACCGAGGAGGAGGCGGACCGCTGGTACACCGACCCGGACAACAACCGGCGTCCGCCGGAGCTGCTGCCCCGTGACGAGGTCGCCCGCGCGATCAACAGCGAGGTCAAGGAGGGCCGGGGTACGCCGGCCGGCGGCGTCTACCTGGACATCGCCTCCCGCAAGTCGGCCGAGGAGATCCGCCGCCGCCTCCCGTCGATGTACCACCAGTTCAAGGAGCTGGCCGACGTCGACATCACCAAGGAGCCGATGGAGGTCGGCCCGACCTGTCACTACGTGATGGGCGGCGTCGAGGTCGACCCGGACTCCGGCGCGGCGTACGGCACGGTGCGCGGGCTCTACGCCGCCGGTGAGGTGTCCGGCGGCATGCACGGCTCCAACCGGCTCGGCGGCAACTCCCTGTCCGACCTGCTGGTCTTCGGCAAGCGCGCGGGCGGGCACGCCGCCACGTACACCGATCAGCTCACCAGCCGCCCGGCGGTGTCGGTGGCGGCGGTGGAGGCCGCCGTGGAGACGGCGCTGGCGCCGTTGCAGCGCGACACCGGCGAGAGCCCGTACCAGCTCCAGCAGGACCTCCAGGCGGTGATGGGCGACCTGGTCGGCATCATCCGGCGCGAGGGCGAGCTCGCGGACGCCATGCGCCGGCTGGCCGAGCTGCGGGAGCGGGTGGCGAAGGTGAGCGCGGTCGGCGGCCGGCGCTACAACCCGGGCTGGCACCTGGCGCTGGACCTGCGCAACATGCTCGTGGTCTCGGAGTGCACCGCGATGGCGGCGCTGGAGCGGCAGGAGTCGCGCGGCGGGCACACCCGGGAGGACTACCCGGCGATGGACCCGAAGTGGCGGCGGGTCAACCTGGTCTGCTCGCTGGACGGGGACGCGGTCCGGCTGACCCACAAGCCGCTGCCGAAGATGCGGCCGGAGCTGATCGGGCTGTTCGACCGGGCCGAGCTGGCCAAGTACCTGACCGACGAGGAACTCGCCGAGTTCGACGCCCTCACCGAGGAGGCGAACACTGATGGGAAGTAAGCGCCAGTTCCGCATCTGGCGGGGCGACGAGACCGGCGGCGACCTGAAGGACTACACGGTCGAGGTGAACGAGGGCGAGGTGGTCCTCGACGTGATCCACCGGCTGCAGGCCACCGAGGCGCCGGACCTGGCGTGCCGGTGGAACTGCAAGGCCGGCAAGTGCGGCTCCTGCTCCATGGAGATCAACGGCAAGCCGCGGCTGGGCTGCATGACCCGGATGTCGACGTTCGAGGAGTCGGAGACCGTCACGGTCACCCCGCTGCGCACGTTCCCGGTGATCCGGGACCTGGTCACCGACGTCTCGTTCAACTACGAGAAGGCCCGGGAGACCCCGGCGTTCGCGCCGCCGGCCGACGTGGCGCCCGGCGACTACCGGATGCAGCAGGTCGACGTGGAGCGCTCGCAGGAGTTCCGCAAGTGCATCGAGTGCTTCCTGTGCCAGAACGTCTGCCACGTGATCCGGGACCACGAGGAGAACAAGCCGGCGTTCTCCGGCCCCCGGTTCTTCATCCGGGCGGCCGAGCTGGACATGCACCCGCTGGACGCGCGTACCGACCGCCGGGAGTACGCGCAGTCCGACATGGGACTCGGCTTCTGCAACATCACCAAGTGCTGCACCGAGGTCTGCCCCGAGCACATCAAGATCACCGACAACGGGATCATCCCCATGAAGGAACGGGTCGTCGACCGCAGGTACGATCCCCTTGTGTGGCTCGGTAACAAGATCTTCCGGAGGGGTCAGGTGCCTCAGACCAGCGCGACCAGCGGGCATTCCAGCGGTGCCGTCACGTCCGGAGGGGCGCACGGCGGGGCGCACGCGCACTCCGGCGGAACGCACTCGCACGGCGGGGTGCACTCGCACGCGGGCGGCTCGCACGACAGCGCCGCCGAGCGTCAGGCCCAGCAGGGCGTCAACTGGCACCGCGAGGTGCCGCACCCGACCGCCCCGGCGGTGGACGCCAACGGCAAGCTGCCGCTGACCGAACTGACGTTCAACCGGGCCGCCGCGCCGTCGCCGTTCGGCGACGACGTGACGTTCCCGCTGCCCCCGGAGCACCTCAACTTCGCCCACCCGCAGCAGGACGAGCCGAAGCACTGAACGACAGCACGACGACGGGGGCCAGCGGCACACGCCGCCGGCCCCCGTCCCGTTTCGGCCCGCCTGTCCGGTCCGGAGCCTCAGTCGGACGCGGCGAGCAGCGGACGCAACGCGGCCACGATCGGCACGTCGGCCGGAAGCCAGTCGACGCTGTCCAGCTCGGCGGCGGAGAGCCAGCGCAGCTCCGCGTGCTCCAGGGCCTTCGGCTGGTCGCCGTGCAGCAGGCGGGCGGCGTAGACGCGCAGCACGGACCGGCCGTGCGCCATCCGTACGTCACGGCCGACGCGGGCGCCGACAGCCACCCGTACGCCCAGCTCCTCGGCGCACTCGCGGGCCAGCGCGTCGGTCTCGGCCTCACCCGGCTCGACCTTCCCGCCGGGGAACTCCCACCGGCCCGCCACCTCGGGGGGCGCGGAGCGCTCGCACGCCAGCACCCGGCCGCCCTCGATGATCGCGGCCCCGACGACCACCCTCGGCTCCCGCCGGTCGGCGTGTCCGCCCCCGCTAATCCGTTCGGTCCGCACGGGCCACCAGCGTGCCAGATCAATCGGCGGTTTGGGTAGCTGCGTCGGCCGTCAGGTCAGCAGAACACGGAAGTGTGGGCGTGGACACACCATCTGAGTGGCGAGAGACTAGAGAGCGTCGACTGGGACACGGGATGGCGACGATTTGGCCACAAGCCGGCAACGACGCCTGGGAGGTGCGGTGATGCGCGTGCTGTTCAGCGGCCGTGCGAAGCACGACTACCTCAGCGACGCACTGGCCCTGCTGTCGGGATGGACGCGCGAGGGCGAACAGATCCGCCGCACGATCGTCCTCGACGACACCCAGCACGCCGCGCTCACCGAACGGGTGGCGGTGGTCGCCGACGCGCTGCGGCTGCGGCCGGAGATCAGCCGCCGGGCCGATCGTACCCAGATCCGCCTGGGCCACGGCGACGGCGAGCCACTCACCGAGGGTGAGGTGCTGCTCGCGGCGCGCATCGAGGACGCGGTCCGCGCGGTCACCGAGCCCTGAGCGCTGGCGCGCCCCGCCTACCCTCAGATGCATGTCTGGCCCCACGTACGACCGCAAGGAACAGTTCCAGCAGATCCAGAGCGGGCTGCTGCCCGGTGAGCAGATCATCGCCGTCTACGACGCGGTGGGCACCGGCACCGGCTTCATCGGCCTGACCGACCGGCGGGTGATCATCCAGGACCGCTCCTTCGTCGGCAAGCGGTACGCCATCACCAGCATCCCGTACTCGAAGATCACCAGCGTGAGCGTGGTGAGCAACAAGTCCTGGGGTGGCTCGTTCTTCTCCACCGGGTCGATCGCCGTGCACGTCGGCACGCACACCTACGAGGTCGAGTTCCGGGGCGCGGAGAAGAGCCACCACGTGCACAACGTGATCCTGCACCACATCTCCTGACCCGCACTGGCACAATCGCCGCCATGCGAGGGCTGACGGCGCGCTGGCGGGCCTGGCGGGGCGACCACGGCCGGGCCGTACGCCTGGTCCGCCGGCTCCTGGTGCTCGCCACGGCCGCCGTGGTGCTGCTGGGCGCCGCCACGATCGCCAGCGTGACCTGGGTCCGCGGCGCCGCCGAGGGTCGCCTGTTCGGCGCCGCGGACGTGCCCGAGACGCCGGTCGCGCTGGTGCTGGGCACCAAGGTGGACCCGGACGGCACCCCGGCGCCGTTCCTCGCCGGCCGGCTGGAGATCGCCCGCCAGTTGTACGCCGCCGGCAAGGTCAAGGTGCTCCTGCTCTCCGGCGACCACATGGACTGGGACTACGACGAGCCGGACGCGATGCGGCGCTGGCTCGTCGAGCGGGGCGTCCCGGCGGAGAAGACGGTGCTGGACCATGCCGGCTTCGACACGTACGACTCGTGCGTGCGCGCGCATCGCGTCTTCGGGGTCCGGCGGGCCACTGTGGTCACCCAGTCGTTCCACCTGCCGCGCGCGGTGGCGCTCTGCCGGGACGCCGGCATCGACACCGTCGGCGTCGGCGACGACACCGCCCGCCGGTACGCCGGTCAGTGGCGGATCAGCTCCACCCGGGAGCACGCCGCCTGCCTCAAGGCCGCCGTGGACGTGCTCAGCGGGCGTGACCCGGTGCACCTCGGCCGCCGGGAGACCGGTGTGGACGACGCGCTGCGGGCGTAATCCGGTTGTCGCCCCGGTCGGCTGCTGGTCTGCTGGACCCCTCGAAGCCGACCGGAGGGAGCACCGCCATGCCACACGCTGCGAAGCCCAACCGACCCGTCGTCACCCTTGCCGAAACGAGGCTTCGTGTTTCCGTACCCCATTCCGGCGGAGGTCGCTGACCTCGCGCCGCGTCCTGTCCCTTCCGCCCGGCGGGAGGGCGTGTGATGTCCGTCTTCGACGATCCCGGCTTGTTCGGCCGGCTCTGGGCCGACACCTACGACGGCCCCGGCAATCCCGACCCGGCCCCGGCCGTCGACTTCCTCGCACCGCTGGCCGAGGGCGGCCCGGTGCTCGAACTGGCGGTCGGCACCGGCCGGGTGGCCCTGCCGCTGGCCGCCCGCGGTCTGACCGTGGAGGGCGTCGAGGCGTCCCCGGAGATGGTCGCGCACCTGCGCGCCAAGCCGGGCGGCGCGGACCTGCCCGTGACCATCGGCGACATGGCGGACGTCCCGGTCGCCGGGCCGTACCGTCTGGTCTTCCTGGTGTTCAACACGCTGTTCAACCTGGTCTCCGAGGAACGCCAGGCGGCGTGCTTCCGCAACGTCGCCCGGGTGCTCGCGCCCGGCGGGGCGTTCGTCATCGAGACGTTCGTGCCCGACCCGGCGGACTTCGACCGGGACGAGCAGGTCCAGGTGCGGGAGGTGACCGAGGACTCGGCCACCATCCGCGTGCACCGGTACGACCGCGCGGCGCAGACTTTCGTGCGGCAGACCGTCACGTTCGACGCCTCCGGCGTGCACCTGAAGCCGTTCGCCATGCGCTACGCCTGGCCGGAGCAGGTCGACGAGCTGGCGGAGCGGGCCGGGCTGCGGCTCACCGAGCGGTACGCCGACTGGGACCGGTCGCCGTTCGACGCGGACAGCCGCTCGCACATCTCCGTCTACCGGCGGCGGTAGCGCTCACGTCGAGGGGCCGGGCATCGTACCGGCCCCTCGACGCGCGACTACGCTGACGACCGCCGGTCCGGACAGGGGGAACCGATGACTGTCACCGTCGTCGCGATGGACGACTCGCACGCCGACGCCGTACTGGAGATCTACCGTCTGGGCATCGCCGAGGGCAACGCCACGTTCGAGACCGAGCCGCCGGACTGGGCGCGGTTCACCGCCACCCGGCTGCCCGGCCACCGCTGGGTGGCGCTCGACGAGGCAGGCGACGTGCTCGGCTGGGTGGCCTGCTCCGCTGTCTCCGACCGCTGCGTCTACGCCGGTGTGGTCGAGCACTCCGTCTACGTGCACCCGCGGGGGCGCGGGCGCGGGGTCGGCCGGGCGCTGCTGGAGGCGCTGATCGCCTCGACCGAGGCGGCCGGGATCTGGACCATCCAGTCCGGCGTGTTCCCGGAGAACACGGCGAGTCTCGCGCTGCACGCGACGTGCGGCTTCCGCGTCGTCGGCACCCGCGAGCGGGTGGGCCGCCACTACGGCACCTGGCGCGACGTGACCCTGATCGAACGCCGCAGCCCGCACGTCACCTGACGCTCCCCGCCCCGCCCGCCCCGCCCGCCCCGGCCCGGGCCCGCCCCGGTCCGCCTGGTGATCAAGGAGTTTGTGTCCGGTCGGCGCGGTCCGGGAGACGTAAACCCCTTGATCACCGGGTGAGGTCGCGGCAGGACACGCTCCAGGATCAGGTCAACCATCTGCCGGAACTCGGGGAGCTTGCGGCCGAAGATCGGGCTGTCCCCCGCGACCTCACCGCCGTTGACGAGCGTCGCGGCCGGCCCCGGCGAGCCGGCCACCGGCCCGACCCGGCAGCCGAAGGTGACGCGTCGTCAGCATGCATGTCGGCCCAGGTCCGCTCCGCGGCGGTGTCGCAACAGCCGCAGACGGACTGCCGTACCTGGCGGGTGCTCTCGTCGATCGTCAGTGTCACGGCGCGAACTCGATCGAGCCGTAATCGGCCGCGCGTACCCGAAGAAGACTTGACGCCCCGGCCCGCGAGCGCCAAGGTTAGTTACATGAGTAATGAACCAAAGAACCAGGATGGATGACGGCCGGCCGATCTTCGTCCAGATCGCGGAGATGATCGAAAACTCGATCATCGACGGGACGTACGCGGAGGAGACCCAGGTGCCGTCGACGAACGAGCTTGCGGCGTTCCACCGGATCAACCCGGCGACCGCCGCCAAGGGGATCAACCGCCTGGTCGATGACGGGCTTCTCTACAAGCGCAGGGGGATCGGAATGTTCGTGGCAACGGGCGCCGTCGAAACACTCCGGGAACGCCGCCGGCGCGAGTTCTCCGACCAGTACGTGCGGCCCCTCATCGAGGAGGCACGCAAGTTGGGCATCGGCACCGAGGAGCTGAAGAAGCTCATCGACACAGGGGAGGAACAGCGATGAGCGTCGTGGCGGCAGCCGGACTCACGAAGCGGTTCGGCGAGGTGACCGCTCTCGATGACGTCACCTTCACGTTGACGGGCGACAAGATCTATGGGCTTCTCGGCCGCAACGGCGCCGGCAAGACGACGCTGATGCAGCTGATCACCGGCCAGAACAGCGGCACCAGCGGCGACCTCATGCTCTTCGGTGAGCGGCCGTACGAGAACGAGCGGGTGCTGTCGCGGGTGGTCTTCATCAAGGAGAGTCAGACGTACCCGACCGCGTACCAGGTCCGGCACGTGCTGAGCCTGGCCAAGCGGCTGTTCCCCAACTGGGACGAGGACTTCGCGCAGTCCCTGGTGGACGACTTCGACCTGCCGCGCAAGCGCAAGGTACGCAAACTGTCCCGCGGCATGCTGTCCGCGCTGGGCGTGACGATCGGCCTGGCCGCACGCGCGCCGCTGACCTTCTTCGACGAGCCGTACCTCGGTCTCGACGCGGTCGCCCGGCAACTCTTCTACGACCGGCTGCTCGCCGACTACGCCGAGAACCCGCGCACCGTCGTGCTCTCCACGCACCTCATCGACGAGGTGGCCGAACTGATCGAGCACGTACTGCTGCTCGACCGCGGAAAGCTGCTGCTCGACGCGCCCAGCGACGAGCTGCGCGGCGAGGTGGTGGAGGCGTCCGGCCCGGCCGCTGCGGTGGACGAGTTCGCCGCCGCGCACCGGGCGCTGCATCGTGAGCAACTCGGCGGCGCGGTCCGCGCGTCGCTGCGCGGGTCGTTCGACGACGCCGAACGGACGCGCGCCAAGAAGCTCGGCATCGACCTGGCGCCGGTGTCGCTCCAACAGGCCGTGGTGCGCCTGACGACGGAAAGGACGAACGCGCGATGACTCGTATCCTCGACGTCGCCCGGGTGCACACCATCGCCTGGGTCAGCCAGTTGGCCTGGCCATGGGGCATCATGGCCATCTCGCTCGGCGTCAACCTGCTGATCTTCGCCTCGATCGACGAGGCCGCGCCGGGCAAGAACACCACGGGCGGTCTGGCCAGTATCTACATCGTCTGCTCGATCGTCGCCGCCACCTCGATCAGCCAGGTGTTCCCGTTCGCGCTCGGCATGGGCGTCACCCGGCGCACCTTCTACCTCGCCACGGTGCTCGTCAACGTGGTGCAGGCGGTCGTCTACGGCATCCTGCTCTACCTGCTCAACCTGATCGAGGGCGCCACGGGCGGCTTCGGGATCGAGCTGCGGTTCTTCCGGATCCCGTACGTCGACGTCGACAACGGGCTGCTGCAGATCGCCGTCTACGCGGCGCCGTTCCTGTTCCTGAACTTCGTCTCCGTCTTCGTCGCCGTCTGGTACGTCCGGTTCGGCATGAACGGCCTGTTCGGGGCCGGCGCGGCCCTGATCCTGGTGACCGGCCTGCTCGTCGCGTTGATCACCTGGCAGGGATGGTTCGGTGACATCTGGCAGTGGCTGAGCAGCCAGCACCAGGTCAGCCTGCTGGTGGGGTGGCCTGCCCTGATCGCCGCGGTGGCCGCCCTCGGGGGGATGGCGGCCATCCGCCGGGCCAACGCCTGACGGCGGGCACGGATGGTCGGCCGACGATCCGCGCGATGCGGGTCGTCGGCCGCCACCCGCAGCTCCCCGGTTCGGTCGCATCGACAGCTGTTGTCGGACCTGCTCGCTAGCATTGCCGCGATCGCCGACGGGAGGGGTGCGCCGTGGACCAGAGTGACCTCACGACGTTCGTGGACAGGGACCTGCAAGGCGCGCGCTTCACCAGGTCGACGCTGGCCGGCGCGGTGATGCGCGGCGTCGACGTGCGCGGGCTCGACATCGACGCGCCGTGGCTCACCGACGGCGCGCTGCTGGTCAACGGTGTCGACGTCGTGCCGCTCGTCGAGGCCGAACTCAACCGGCGGTTCCCCGGGCGCGAGCTGAGGCGTGCCGAGGATCCCGACGGCCTGCGCGCGGCGTGGGCTGCGCTCGAACGAGCCTGGGCGGCCGCGGTCGACCGGGTCGTGTCCATGCCCGAGGGTGCCGCCGACATCTCGATCGACGGCGAGTGGTCGTTCGCGCAGACCCTGCGCCACCTCGCGTTCGCCACCGACGCCTGGCTCGGCAAGGCGATCCTGCGCCTGCCGCAGCCCTTCCATCCGCTCGGGCAGCCACATGCCGAGTACGAGACGGACGGACTCGACATGTCGATCTTCCCCGCGGCGCGGCCGAGTCTCGCCCAGGTGCTCGATCTGCGCGCCGAGCGGCAGGCCATGGTGCGGGACTTCCTCACGGGCGTCACTCCGGAACTGCTCGCCGAGCCTCGACCGACAGCGTGGTCACCCGAACACGAGGAGCCGGTCCTGCACTGCCTCCACGTCATCTTCGACGAGGAGTGGGAACACCTCCGCTTCGCAGTGCGCGACCTGGACGCGCAGGAGTAGCGTCCGGTGTCCAGGTGGACCGGCCCCGCATCGGAGGCCTCGGCGGACGGCTCTCCCAATGCGCGCATCGTCACCGGGTTGCTGTGCGACGGCAACCGGATACTCCTGTGCCACCGCTCTCCCCTGCGTCGTGTGCTGCCCGACGTCTGGGACCTGCCCGGCGGGCACGTCGAGCCCGGGGAACCGCCCCGTGTCGCACTTGCTCGTGAGCTCCGAGAGGAACTGGGCGTCGACGTGGCGGTGCCGTCGGGTCCGCCCGTGCACGAGATTCACGCCGACACGTTCTCCATGCGGATCTGGCTGGTCGAAGCGTGGACGGGGTATCCGGCCAACCTCGCGCCGGAGGAACACGAAGCCATCGGCTGGTTCACCGAAGACGCGCTCGGAGCGCTACCGCTGGCTCATGCCGACTACCCCGCCCTGTTCCGCAGGGTCCTTGCCGAGCGTCGCGCCTGACCACCAGGGAGAACGGCGGCGGTGGTCAGTGACGTCGTAGCCAGTCCGGCGTCGGCGGCGACGAGACCCGCATCGGTCCGCGACGATCGCGGATGTACGTCGCGTAGTCCGCGATGTGGCGGCGGCTCAGGTAGTGCGGGTAGTGGTCGAAGTGCCACCGGCAGTCCTCGATGAACCCGGTGTGGTCGTCGAGCCCGAGGCGGGCACAGGTGCGAGCGAACTCGTCCAGACCGTCCAGCATCTCGGCGCACTGTGCGGGTGTCGCGCCGTCGGCGCCCCACAGCACCCCGGCCGGAAGCTCGTGCACCGCGTGTTCGAGCCACCGGCGGTCATGCCGGTAACGGTCCTGGTCAGCGCTCACGCCGCTCCTCGCGCCACAACTCGTGGCCGCGCATCAGCCAGCCGACCCAGAACACCGCGAACATGATCAGGAAGCACGCGAACAGCACCACGGCGAGCACTGCCGCGATCGGCTGGAACCGCCCTGCGTCGCCGTTCCATCCGCTCGCCGCAAGGGTCCCGAGGCCGCCACAGACGATCATGGAGATGAGCAGGACCGGCCGGTCAACCGGGTGGGGCTCACGGGGCAGACGCACATCGACTCCTCGGTCGGTGAGACACGAGACGTCCGCACACGGCCGCCTCCGACGGCCTGCATCGTCGCAGTGCCGGCCAAGAGATCAAAGACCCGGAATCCGGCGTACGGGCGTCTGACAGGTCGGATGGTCGTCCCGCTCCCAGCGCTCCTGGTCAGATCTGGTTCACGGTGGCAGTGTCCTGCCGTGATGCAACGAGACCTGGTGACCTGGCGGGAGGATCTGCGGAAGGCGGTCGCTTCCGCGGTGCTCGACTTCGAGGACCGCTACGGATACCCGCCCGGCGAGAATGCCGTCAGTGAGCCCACGACGACCTCTGCCGCGCTGATCGCCGCCGCCCGTCCCGCCGTCCCCGCTGTCCTTGCCGACCTGTACGCGGTAGTGGACGCCGTCGACCTGGCCGACATCGACAACGGGTTCTTCCTGCACAGCGCCTCCCACGTGGTCCACGTCCACGAGGCACGGGACCTCTGGCGCGTACGTGGCCGCCACGACGCCGATGTAATCGTGTTCGCCAGCGACGGCGGCGGCACGCAGTACGCGCTGGCGACGCCGGACGGGTGGCCCGTCTACCGGCTCCCTCCGGACCTCGTCCTCGACGGCATCTACACCTCGGAGGATCCGCGCTTCGACGTGGCCGCCCCGGACCTGGCCACCTTCCTGGACCTCCTGCTTCAGGACGTGAAGACGTTCGCTGCGTCGAGCTCTCGTCGGTAGCCTCGCGCAGTGACCGCACGGGTCCCGGCCTTGTGCACAGGAACGCCTGCACGACCGGGTCCTGGCGACTGCGGCGGGACCAGTGCGCGAGGAGCTGCTCGACGCTCTGCGCCGAGGTGCCCAGATCAAGCTGTGGATCAACGGCCCTAATCGTCGGCACGCTTGACCTGCGGCAACGGCCGACTTGAGGGCGTCACCCGGCTGGTCGCTCGGCGCCGCCTTCGACGTCGGCCGACCGTAGCCTCACCTGCCAATTGTGAACGGTATGGTCGGCCACGACCGCCTCGAAGCAGACGCCGAGAGCGGGCAGCTCGCCGCCGCGGGATAGCGCGGTTGTCTCCAGCAGACCGAGCGCATCCGGCTGGCCCTCTATCTCGACGAATACGCCGAACGGCATCGCCGCGAGCACTCGTACCCGGACTTGTTCACCAACAGGCAGTGCCGCCCTGGTCGCCGACCACGAGCGCCTCGCCCGCTCGGCTCTGCCGTCGATCAAGCTCCAGGCGTCGGCGTTCATCGCCGCTGATCTTCGCACGGCCAGCTTGGGAGTCGGTCTGATCGTCGTCGTCACTCCCCGACCAGCCATCTGCTGATCGGCGGCACGGCCCCTGCCACACCTTGCCGGCGACGCCCTTCCCCTTGTGCTTCAGGCGAACCCTTATATCGCCCCCCGATATATGCTCGCGTCCGATATATTGCTGCTCATGGACACACCGCTGCGCGAACCCACCTTCTTGATCCTGACCGCGCTGGCCAAGGAGCCGATGCACGGCTACGGGTTGATCGGCGACGTCGCCGCTCTCTCCGACGGCAGAGTCACCCTTCGCCCGGGCACGCTTTACGGCGCGCTCGACCGGCTGGTCGACGCCGGCCTGGTCGAGGTCGACAGGGAAGAGATCGTCAACGGTCGAGCGCGCCGCTACTACCGCCTCTCACCCGCCGGTGACGCCACGTTGACCGAGGAGACGGAACGGCTGCGACGCAACGTCGAGGTGGCCACGATCCGGCTCCGCGCACGAGGCCGCACCTTCCGCCCGCGTACCGCTGGAGGACTCGCGTGACGACCCTGGAACGCCGCTACCTGCGCCTGCTGAGCGCGTACCCCTCGGACTATCGCCGCTCGCGTGGCGCGGAGATCGTCGGGACGTATCTTGACCTGGCCAAGCCCGGCCAGCGCTGGCCCTCACCCGGAGATGTCGCGGATCTGATGCGCGGGGGCCTTCGTCAGCGGCTGCGCGCCGCCGGCCTCCTCGACCTGATTCACGGGGTGCGTCTCGCCTCGGTCGTGGCACTACTGGTCGCCACCACGCTTGCGGCCATCTGGTGGGTGGCCGAACTGCGCCCTGCCCCGCCTGAGTGGAACATCCCGCATGTCGGCCCGCTCGCCTCACCGGGGTTCATCGCGTGGACCGCCTGGCTCGTCGCCGCAATCGCCGTGGCTCTCTCACCGGGACGGGCAACCCGGGCCGCAGTAGGCGTCGCTCTTGTGCTCACGATCGCGACTGTGCCGGCGGGCGCGATGACCGGCCTGCCCAGGCCACCACTGTTCATCCTGCTGCCCCAGGCCACTCTCGGCGCGCTGGCGCTCCTGCTACCGGAGCGGCTGTCCCCCAGCATCCGGATTGGAACACCACTCGCGGCGGTAGGCGCCGGCGGGACAACCGCATACCTGGCCGCACACCATGCGCTTGACGGGTACTACGCCGCCAGTACCGCCCGGTTCCTACCGACCGCCGCCGGGCTCCTGATGGCTGTCGCTCTGCTGCTGGCCCTCGGGCTCGCCCTCCACCGCGACAACCGCGGCATCTGGGCCCTACTCGTGCTGCTCGCACCGGTCGGGCAACTCGCGCTGCACAAGCTCGCTGGAACCGTGAGCCCGTATCGGGGCTCCCCAAGCGTGGAGTTCGGCACCCTGGCTGCCTACGCGATCCTCGTGAGCCTGCTCGGCCCGGCGCTGCTCATGCTGGGAATCGCCGGCCGCCGACGGGCGATCACTAACGGGAGGGGCGAACGACGTCCAACTCGCCGAAGCCTCCGCAGGCACATGTTCCGGCTGTAGCCCACCACTGTGAGCCGCCCGATCGCGTCGTCACAACGGGGGTGAGCGAAGCGACCGGGCGGCCGGCCACATTAAGCCTGAGGCGCGGGGGATGCGCCCGATTTCAGACGTTGAAGCGGAACTCCACCACGTCGCCGTCCTGCATGACGTACTCCTTGCCTTCGATCCGGACCTTGCCGGCGGCCTTCGCCGCCGCCATCGATCCGGCCTCGACCAGGTCGTCGTAGGAGACCACCTCGGCCTTGATGAAGCCGCGCTGGAAGTCGCTGTGGATCACCCCGGCGGCCTCCGGCGCGGTCGCGCCGACCGGGACGGTCCAGGCCCGCGCCTCCTTGGGGCCGGCCGTCAGGTACGTCTGGAGCCCGAGCGTGCGGAAGCCGACCCGGACGAGCTGGTTCAGGCCGGGCTCGGACTGCCCGATGGACTCCAGCAGCTCGCGGGCCTCGTCCTCGGGCAGGTCGACCAGCTCGGACTCGATCTTGGCGTCCATGAAGATCGCCTCGGCGGGCGCGACCAGGCCGCGCAGCTCGTCGAGGAACTCGGCGTTGCCCAGCTCGGCCTCGTCGACGTTGAAGACGTAGAGGAACGGCTTGGTGGTGAGCAGGTGCAGCTCACGCAGGTGTTCCAGCTCGACCTTCGCGGCTGCGGCGCCCGCGTACAGGGTCACACCGTTGTCGAGGACCTCGACCGCCTTCTTGGCGGCCTCGACGGCGGCGGCCCGGTCCTTGCGGAGCTTGGCCTCCTTCTCCAGCCGGGGCAGCGCCTTCTCCAGCGTCTGGATGTCGGCCAGGATCAGCTCGGTGTTGATCGTCTCGATGTCGTCGGCCGGGGAGACCTTGCCGTCGACGTGCACCACGTTCGGGTCGGAGAAGGCGCGCACCACCTGGCAGATCGCCGAGGCGTCGCGGATGTTGGCGAGGAACGCGTTGCCCCGGCCCTGCCCCTTGGACGCGCCGCGGACCAGGCCGGCGATGTCGACGAAGGAGACGGGCGCCGGCAGCACCTTCTGCGAGGAGAAGATCTCGGCCAGCTTGGCCAGCCGCTCGTCGGGCAGCCCGACCACGCCGACGTTCGGCTCGATGGTGGCGAACGGGTAGTTCGCGGCGAGCACGTCGTTCTTGGTCAGCGCGTTGAACAGGGTGCTCTTGCCCACGTTGGGCAGGCCGACGATGCCGATGGTGAGACTCACGACGAACCAGCTTACGCGGTTCGCCGCCCGCGCCGGGCAGGCAGGTCCGCGAAGCCTGTCACTCCGACAGCAGGCTCGGCTCGATCCGGGTCTCCCGGGCGGTGCCGTCCTCGGCGCGGACCAGCTCGTACGCGGCCACGCCCGGCCGGTCGGCCACCGCCTCGGCCAGCCGGGTGCCCCGGTAGATCAACCCGACGCCGTCGTCGGTGCAGTGGCTGGCCGGGAGCGTGCCGTCGGCGACCAGCTGGTGCATCAGCGGTCGCCGCTGTTCCTCGCTGTCGTAGTGCACGCCGTTGCCGTACGGGAGCCAGCCCAGCCCTTCGGTGAAGGGCCGCAGCGTCGGGCCGTAGCTGTCGGTGGCGCCGCCGGTGTGCCAGCAGATCGAGCCGGCGGAGACACCGCCGAGCACCACGCCTGCCTGCCAGCACTCGTGCAGGATCTCCGGCAGACCGTGCACCCGCCAGACCGCGCAGAGGTTGGCCACGCTGCCGCCGCCGACCCAGATGACGTCCTGCGCGAGCAGGTGGGCGCGGATGTCCTCGACGTTCGGCATCGGGTAGAGCGCCAGGTGGGAGGCGCGGAACCGGGTGCCGGCGAAGGCGCCGTAGAAGACGGTGAACCCGGTCGGCTGGTCCCCGGTGGCCTGGCCGAGGTAGCAGACGCGCGGCGCGTCACCGGCCCCGGCCAGGTCGGCCATCAGGTCGAACAGGGCGCTGGGCCGGGCGTCCCAGGGGCCACGACGACGGCTGGCGAAACCCATGCTGGTGGCGACGATCGTCGGTTCAGTGGCGGGCACGGGCGTCCTTCCGGCCGATGACAGTGACGATCATTGTGCCGGACCGGAGGTGTCGGCCGCGGCGAGCAGCGTACGCAGCAGGTCGGCCAGCCGCTCCTGGTCGGCCGGCGGCAGCGCGTCGAGGATCCGCCGCTGCACCGCGAGCCCGGCCTCGGCGGACTCCTCGACCACCCGGCGACCGGTGTCGGTGAGTGTGACCCGCAGCGCCCGCCGGTCGGCCGGGTCCGGCGAGCGCCGTACCAGGCCGGCCCGTTCGAGGCGGTCGAGCCGCCCGGTCATGCCGCCCGAGGTGAGCATCAGCGAGGCGGCGAGCGCCTTCGGCGCCAGCGTGTACGGCTCACCGGAGCGGCGCAGCGCGGCGAGCACGTCGAACTCACCTCGGCCGATGCCCCAGGCCGCGTACACCTTCTCCTGGCCGTCGCCGACCAGCCGGGCGAGCCGGTAGATGCGGCCGAACACGGCCATCGGCTCGGGCCGCATGCCGGGTCGTTCCCGCCGCCACTGCTCAACGATCGCGTCCACCTCGTCGCCTGTCACGGCTGCCGATTGTGCCCCACGTCCCACTTCCCTTTTCGCTCGGGCCTGAGTAGCTTAGCTCTAAGATACTTAGAGCTGAGGAAGCTGCTGTGAACTCTCGCTGGACCGACGTCGCGCTCACCGCCGCCGCCCCCGTCACCTGGGGCACCACCTACCTGGTCACCGCCGAACTCCTGCCCCCGGACCGGCCGCTCTGGGCCGGCGCGATCCGCGCCCTCCCGGCCGGTCTGCTGCTGCTCGCGCTGACCCGAAGGCGACCACACGGCCGCTGGTGGGGGCGGGCCGCCGCGCTCGGCGCGCTCAACATCGGGGTGTTCTTCCCGCTGCTCTTCCTCGCCGCGTACCGGCTGCCCGGTGGCACCGCCGCCGTGCTCGGCGCCGCCCAGCCGCTGCTGGTGGCGGTGCTGACGGTCGCGCTGCTCCGCGACCGCCCCACCCGGCCGGCGCTGGTCGCCGCCGTGGCCGCCCCGCTCGGCGTCGCCCTCGTGGTGCTGCGCCCCGGCGCCGGCCTCGACCCGCTCGGCGTCGCCGCCGGGCTCGCCGGGGCCGTGGCGATGGCCGCCGGGCTGGTGCTCACCCGCCGCTGGGGCCGGCCACCCGGAGTGGGCGTCCTGGCCGCGACGAGCTGGCAGCTCGTCGCCGGTGGCCTGATGATCGTGCCGGTCGCCGCCGCCGTCGAGGGCGCGCCGCCCGTGCCCGACGGACCGGCAGTGCTCGGGTACGCGTGGCTCGGGCTGGCCGGCACCGCGCTGGCGTACGTGCTGTGGTTCCGGGGCGCGGCGCGACTGCCGGTGTCCCGCGTGTCGGTGCTCGGCGCGTTGAGCCCGCTGACTGCGGCGACGCTCGGCTGGGCGGTGCTCGGTGAGGCGCTGGACCCGGTCCAGCTCGCCGGTTTCGCGGTGGCCGTGGCGGCGATGGTGCTCGCCCAGATGCCGGACCGGCCTCCTCGCCCGCGGCTGGGTGGCGACGCGGACCACCCGGCGATGGCGCTGGTCGGCGTTCGGGCGGGCGGCGGAGCGGTGGGCTGGTGGCGGCGCCGTCAGCCGGCCCGCAGCCGGCGCCAGTCGTCCGGCCACGCCTCGGCGGCGACACCCTCGGGCAGCGCACCGGCCGGCAGTTGCGCCGCGGCGGCCAGCGGCAGCGTGAACCGGTGCGCGGCGGCGGGCCCGGCCTCGTACGACCGGTCGAGCAGCCACCGCACCTCGTCGGCGGTCCAGCCCAGGCCGGACCGGGCGGCGATCTCCCGGACCAGCCGCAGGCCGACGCGGGTGTCGTCGTCGTAGAAGCGCATGCACCAGTGGTGCGCCCACATGCCGAGCGCGCGCAGCCCGTCCGGGTCGAGCGAGCCGGCCAGCCGGCCGCAGGCGGTGTCGGGGAAGGGGCGCCCGGGGTCACCGGCCCGGTCGCGCTCGATCGCGCCGTAGGCGGCCGGCGCCACCAACCTCATCCGCTCGTAGAAGCCCTGCACCACCGCGGCGTCCAACGGTGCCCGCCCCGATCGCATCAGCGGACACCCCGCCCGGCCACGCTCGCCATGCCCCGCACCTTTTCTTGAGTTGGTGGCGGGACCGTACCGACCACTTACGACACTTTCTCGGGTCCGCCGGGCATGATCCACACCATTCCGCCGAGGTGGCGGCATCCGGGAACCGGCGATACCGCCACCTCCCCGAGCTGGCGCGACTGCCACACGTCATGTCCGAATACCGCCAGCCACGCCGGCGGGGCGGGGGGCAGGATCGGGGGCATGGAGCTGGACTTTGAGCGGTGTTACCGGGCCGTCGACAGCCGCGATCCGCGGTTCGACGGCTGGTTCTACACCGGCGTGACGTCGACCGGGATCTACTGCCGGCCGTCCTGTCCGGCGATGACACCCAAGCGGCAGAATGTCCGCTTCTTCCCGTCGGCCGCCGCCGCGCAGGGTGCCGGGCTGCGGGCGTGCCGCCGGTGCCGGCCGGACGCGGCGCCGGGCTCCCCGCAGTGGGACGTCCGGGCCGACCTGGTCGGCCGCGCCATGCGGCTGATCGCCGACGGCGTGGTCGACCGCGACGGGGTGCCCGGGCTGGCCGGCCGGCTCGGCTACACCGAGCGGCACCTGCACCGGATGCTCCAGGCCGAGCTGGGCGCCGGCCCGCTGGCGCTGGCCCGGGCACAGCGCGCGCAGACCGCCCGGATCCTGATCGAGACCACCGGCCTCGGCCTGGCCGAGGTGGCCTTCGCCGCCGGGTTCGGCAGCGTCCGGCAGTTCAACGAGACCGTCCGTGAGGTCTACGGCGGCACCCCGTCCGAGCTGCGCGCCGGGCGACGCGGTCCGGCCTCGGCCACCGGCGCGGGCACGCTCTCGCTGCGGCTGGCATACCGGCCACCGCTGCACGCGGGCGCGCTGCTGGACTTCCTCTCGCTGCGCGCGCTGCCCGGCGTCGAGGTGGTCCGCGACGGCACCTACCACCGGGGGCTGCGCCTGCCGCACGGTCCCGGCACGGTGGCGCTGACCCCGTCCGACGGCCACATCGACGCCACGTTGCGGCTGGCCGACATGCGTGACCTGGCTCCCGCGGTGGCCCGCTGCCGCCGCCTGCTCGACCTGGACGCCGACCCGGTCGCGGTGGACGCCACCCTGGCCGCCGACCCGGCGCTGGCCCCGGCGGTCGTCGCCGAGCCGGGCGTCCGGCTTCCGCACGCGGTCGACGGCTTCGAGCTGGCCGTCCGCGCCGTCGTGACCCAGCAGGTCTCGCTGACCTCGGCGCGGACCACGCTCACCCGCCTGCTCTCCGCCGTCCGGTCGGCGAGCGGTTCGGGCACCGACGACCCGGCCGACGGCCTGGTGGCGTTCCCGGGTCCCGCCGACGTGCTCGCGGCGCCGGACCCGGCGTTCCGGATGCCGGCCGCCCGCCGGGAGACGATCCGGGCGCTGGCCCGCGCCGTCGCCGACGGGACGCTGGACCTGGAACCCGGAGGCGACCGGGAGGAGACGGTCCGGCTCCTGGCCGCGGTGCCCGGCGTCGGCCCGTGGACCACCGGCTACCTGGCCATGCGCGCACTCGGCGACCCCGACGTCGCCCTCACCACCGACCTGGGCGTACGCCGCGGCGCAACCGCGCTCGGCCTGCCCGACACCCCCAAGACCCTGCTCGCGTACGCCGAACGCTGGCGCCCCTGGCGGTCCTACGCGACGATCCGACTCTGGAGAGCAGCATGAGCACTGTGGACAGCACCGTCATCGACACACCGGTCGGCCCGTTGAGCGTGCTCGCCGGCCCCGACGGCGCGGTACGCGCGGCCGGCTTCACGCCCGACCCGGCGGCCCTGGCGCCGTTGACCCACCCGAGCCTCCGTGGTGACCTGCGGGAACGGGCCGACCTCGGTCCGGTCACCGCCGCCGTCCGGGCCTACCTGGACGGAGACCTCGCCGCGATCGACGCGATCCCGGTGGAGCAGCACAGCGGCGGGCTCTTCCTGACGCACGCCTGGCAGGTGCTGCGCGACGTCAAGCCCGGCGACCCGGTCACCTACACCGGGTTCGCCGCGCTGGCCGGACGCCCCGCCGCGGTCCGCGCCGCCGCGGCGGCATGCGCGCGCAACGCGGCAGCGCTCTTCGTGCCCTGTCACCGGGTGCTGCGCACCGACGGCACGCTCGGCGGCTACCGCTGGGGCCTGCCCGTGAAGAAGTGGCTTCTCGGGCATGAGGGACGGGTGACGGCTAGCTGACAGCGGAAACGTCACCCCCGGCGGCTACCGTCGGGTAGTGCCCGCGCCCAGCGACGGCAACCTCGCGGCGCAGAACGACGCCCGGTCCAAGCCGCTGCGCAACCTCTGGCGGCTGCGGCCCTACCTGCGCCCGTACGCGACGGAGTTCGCCTGGCTGCTGGTGGCGGCGCTCGCGGCCACCGCGGCGAGCCTCGCCGTTCCGCTGGTGGTGCAACGGGTGGTCGACGGGCCGGTGGCCCGGCACGACGAGGCCGGGCTGCTGCGCCTCGGCGGCCTCGCGCTGCTGCTCGGGCTGGCCGAGGCGGTTCTCATCTTCATCCGCCGCTGGACCCAGTCGTCGTCCTCGGTGGGCATGGAGGCGGCCATCCGCGCCGACATCTACGCCCACTTGCAACGGCTCCCGGCCGGCTTCCACGACCGCTGGCAGTCCGGCCAGTTGCTGTCCCGGATCACCAGCGACCTCTCGGTGATCCGGCGGTTCCTCTCCTTCGGGCTGCTGTTCCTGGTCCTCAACCTGATCACCTACGTCGCCGTGGTGGTGCTGCTGATCCGGCTGCACCCCTGGCTGGGGTCGCTGGTCGCGGCCAGCGCCGTTCCGCTGTTCCTGATCAGCCGCCGCTTCGCCCGGCACTACCACGCGGCGTCGCGCCGGATGCAGGACCAGCAGGGCGACGTGGCCACGCTCGTCGAGGAGACCGCGCAGGGGCTGCGCACCATGCGGGCGTACGGGCGGGGGCCGGAACTGGCCGCACGGTTCGCCGTCGGCGCGCGCCGGTTGCACGACACCGGGATCGGCAAGGCGCGGCTGCTGGCCCGCACCTCGGCGCTGTTCGACCTGGTGCCCAACCTGACCCTCGGCGCGGTCCTGGTGACCGGCGCGGCGGCCGTCGCCGAGGGCGCGCTGTCCATCGGGGAGCTGGTCGCGTTCGTCAGCCTCCAGCTCATGCTGATCTGGCCGGTGCAGTCGCTCGGCTGGATCATCGCCAACGGCCAGGAGGCCGCCACCGCCGCCGACCGGATCCAGGAGGTCCTCGACACCCGCCCGACGATCGTGGACGCGCCGCACGCCCGGTCGCTGGAGCGCGCCGACGTACGCGGCCGGCTCCGCTTCGAGGGGGTCACCTTTCGCTACCCGGGCACCTCGGCGCCGGTGCTGCACGACCTGGACCTGACCGTCGAGCCGGGCGAGACGATGGCGCTCGTCGGCGTCACCGGCTGCGGCAAGAGCACGCTGCTGTCGCTCGTCCCGCGGCTGCACGAGGTGACCGGCGGCCGGATCACCGTCGACGGGCGCGACGTGCGTGACCTGCGGCTCGGCTCGCTGCGACGGCTGGTCGGGGTGGCGTTCGAGGAGCCGACCCTGTTCTCCATGTCGGTCTGGGAGAACCTGACGCTGGGGCGGCCGGACGCGGGCGAGGAGGAGGTCCGGGCGGCGCTGGCGCTGGCGCAGGCGGACTTCGCGTACGAGTTGCCCTGGGGGCTGGCCACCCGGGTCGGTGAACAGGGGCTGTCGCTGTCCGGCGGGCAGCGGCAGCGCCTCGCGCTGGCCCGCGCGGTGCTCGGGCGGCCTGCACTGCTGGTGCTCGACGATCCGCTCTCCGCGCTCGACGTGCACACCGAGGCGCTCGTGGAGGCGGCGCTGCGCCGGGTGCTGCGGGAGAGCCGCACCACGGCCCTGCTGGTGGCGCACCGCCCCTCGACAGTGGCGCTGGCGGACCGGGTGGCGCTGCTGGACGGCGGCCGGATCGTCGCCGTCGGCACCCACTCGGAGCTGCTGGCCCGGGTGCCGGCGTACCGGGCGGTGCTCTCCGCCGAGCCGGAGCGCCGTTCCGGCGGCGTCGGTCTGGTGCGCTCGTGACCGGCGGCGCGCCGCGGGTGCCCCGGCCCCGCGACGCGCCGCGCGACACCGGCGCGCGCACCGCCGGGCACGGGCAGGCGCACGGCGCAGCCGGCGCACGCCACGACGACGCGAACCGCACCGGCGGACGCGACGACCTGTCCCGCTGGCGCGGCCGGGCCACCGACCCGGACGCCGACCGCAGCCGCGCCGAGGACTCCTCACCGGCGGCGGTGGCCCGGCTCCGCGCCCGCAGCCGGCTCCTGCTGCGGCAACTGCTGCGGCCGCACCGCCGTGCGCTCGGGCTGGCGGTGGCGCTGCTGCTGGCCCAGAACGCCGCCGCGATGTCCGGCCCGTACCTGGTCATGCTCGGCATCGACCGGGGCATCGGGCCACTGCGGGCCGGTGATCCCGGCCCGCTGATCGCTGTCGCCGCCGCGTTCGTGGTGGCGACAGCCGTCGAGTACGCGGCCCGGCGCGCGTTCCTCACCCTCGCCGCCCGGATCGGCCAGGCCGTCCTGCTGGACCTGCGCCGACGGGTGTACGGGCACTTCCTCCGCCTCGACGTCGGTTTCCACGAGCGCTACACCTCCGGGCGGATGGTGTCCCGGCTGACGAGCGACCTGGAGTCGATCGCCGAACTGGTCGACGGCGGCATCGACAAGCTGGTGATGGCCGGGCTGTCGGTGCTGTCGGTGGCGGGCATCCTGCTCTGGCTGGACCTGCCGCTGGCGGCGGTGACGCTGCTCGCGTTCCCGTTCCTGTTCCTGCTGTCACGCTGGTTCGCGCGCGCGTCGGCGGGCGCCTACCGGCGTACCCGGGAGGCGGTGGCGCTGGTCATCGTGCACTTCGTGGAGTCGCTGCGCGGGATCCGGGCCGTGCAGGCGTACCGGCGGGAGCCCCGCAACGAGCGCATCTTCGCCGCCGTGAACGACGACTACCGGCGCTCCAGCCTGCGCGCGTTCCGGCTGATCGCGATCTACTCGCCGGGCATCCGGCTGATCGGCAACCTGACCACGGCGGTGGTGCTCGGGTACGGCGGCTGGCGGGTGCTGGGCGGCGGCGTGGAGGTGGGTGTGCTCGCCGCGTTCCTGCTCTACCTGCGCCGGTTCTTCGAGCCGATGGAGGAGCTGAGCCAGTTCTACAACGCGCTCCAGTCGGCGACCGCCGCGTTGGAGAAGCTGGCCGGGGTGCTGGACGAGCGCCCGGCGGTGGCCGAACCGGCGGACCCGGTGCCGCTGCCGGCCGGGCCGCCGCGCGGGGCGGTGACGTTCCGCGCCGTCGACTTCGGCTACCGGCGGCAGACGCCGATCCTGTCCGGCCTGGACCTGACCGTGCCGCCCGGGCAGACGGTGGCGCTGATCGGGCCGACCGGCGCCGGGAAGTCCACTGTCGCGAAGCTGCTGGCCCGGTTCCACGACCCGGACGCGGGCGCTGTCGACCTGGACGGGGTGAACCTGCGTGACCTGGCCGACGCCGAACTGCGCCGGGCGGTGGTGCTGGTGACCCAGGAGACCCACCTGTTCAGCGGCTCCGTGGCCGACAACATCAGGTTCGGGCGGCCGGACGCGGACGACGAGGCGGTGGTCGCGGCGGCGCGGGCGATCGGCGCGCACGACTTCATCGCCGCGCTGCCCGACGGGTACGCCACGGACGTGCACCGGCGCGGCGGCCGGCTGTCCGCCGGGCAGCGGCAGCTCGTCGCGTTCGCCCGGGCGTTCCTCGCCGACCCGCGGGTGCTGATCCTGGACGAGGCGACCTCGTCGCTGGACGTGCCGACCGAGCGGTTGGTGCAGCGGGCCCTGCACAACGTGCTGCGCGACCGCACCGCCTTGGTGATCGCCCATCGTCTCTCCACCGTGGAGACGGCGGACCGGGTGCTGGTGCTCGACGACGGCCGGATCGTGGAGGACGGCCCACCGGCCGAGCTGATCGCCGCCGACGGCCGCTACGCCGCCCTGCACCGCCAGTGGCGCGACTCGCTCCTCTAGCTCGCTCCTCCGACCCTCGTTGATCTTGCACTTGCGGCCCGAGGGATGCCCGAAAAGCGGCTTGTGCCGGGGCGGCAAGCGCAAGATCGGCGAGGACGCGCGGGGTGGGGAAAGTCGTGGAGTGCGGCAACCGGGCTGCCTACCATCGGCTGATGACCGACACGACGATCAGCGCCCGCGGCGGCGTCCCCGAGCGTCCGAGCCTGGACGGCATCGAGGAGACCTGGGCCCGCCGCTGGCAGTCCGACGGCACGTACGCGTTCGACCGTACGAAGGAGCGGTCGGACGTATACGCGATCGACACTCCCCCGCCGACCGTGTCGGGCGAACTGCACATGGGGCACGTGTTCTCGTACACGCACACCGACACGGTGGCCCGGTTCCAGCGGATGCGCGGGCGCACGGTCTTCTACCCGATGGGCTGGGACGACAACGGGCTGCCCACCGAACGCCGGGTGCAGAACGTGTACGGCGTGCGTCCCGACCCGGCGCTGCCGTACGACAGCAACTGGCGGCCGCCGTCCGCGCCGGTGGACGACACGGCCCGGAAGAACCCGACGGCGATCTCCCGGCGCAACTTCATCGAGCTGTGCGAACTGCTCACCGTCGAGGACGAGAAGGCGTTCGAGGCGCTGTGGCGGCGGCTCGGGCTGTCCGTGGACTGGTCGCTGACGTACACCACGATCGGGTCGGCGGCCCGCGCCGCGAGCCAGCGCGCGTTCCTGCGCAATCTGGCGCGGGGCGAGGCGTACCAGGCCGAGGCGCCGACGCTGTGGGACGTCGGGTACGGCACCGCCGTGGCGCAGGCGGAACTGGAGGACCGGGAGCGGCCCGGCGCGTACCACCGGCTGCGGTTCACCGGGCCGGACGGCCGCGAGGTGCTGATCGACACCACCCGCCCGGAGCTGCTGCCGGCCTGCGTGGCGCTGGTCTGCCACCCCGACGACGAGCGGTACGCGGACCTGGTCGGCGCGTCCGCGCGTACCCCGGTGTTCGGGGTCGAGGTGCCGGTGCGCGCGCATCCGCTGGCGGACCCGGCCAAGGGCACGGGCATCGCGATGGTCTGCACGTTCGGTGACCTGACCGACGTGACCTGGTGGCGTGAGCTGCGGCTGGACACCCGCGTGGTGATCGGCCGGGACGGGCGGCTGCTGCCGGAGCCGCCGGCCGGCGTGCCGGCGGCGCCCTACGCGGCGCTGGCCGGGCAGACGGTGAACGGCGCCCGGCGGACGCTGGTGGAGCTGCTGGCCGACGCGGGTGATCTGGTCGGCGAGCCGCGCCCGATCACGCACCCGGTGAAGTTCTACGAGCGCGGCGACCGGCCGCTGGAGATCGTCTCGACCCGGCAGTGGTATCTGCGCAACGGCGGCCGGGACGCCGGCCTGCGCGAGGAGCTGCTGGCCCGGGGTCGGGAGCTGCGCTGGGTGCCGGAGCACATGCGGCACCGCTACGAGCACTGGGTGGGCGGCCTCACCGGTGACTGGCTGGTCAGCCGGCAGCGGTTCTTCGGCGTGCCGGTGCCGGTGTGGTACCGGCTCGACGACACTGGCGAGCCGGACTGGACCCACCCTCTCACACCGGACGAGGCGACGCTCCCGATCGACCCGAGCAGCGAACCGCCGCCCGGATACGAGGAGTCGCAGCGCGGCGTGCCGGGCGGTTTCACAGGCGACCCGGACGTGCTGGACACCTGGGCCACCTCGTCGCTGACCCCGCAGATCGTCGGCGGCTGGGACACCGACCCGGACCTGTTCGCCCGGGTCTTCCCGATGGACCTGCGCCCGCAGGGGCACGACATCATCCGGACCTGGCTGTTCGCCACCGTCGCCCGGTCCCACCTGGAGCACGGCGCGCTGCCCTGGCACACGGCGGTGCTCTCCGGCTGGATCCTCGACCCGGACCGCAAGAAGATGTCGAAGTCCAAGGGCAACGTGGTCACGCCGATGGCGCTGCTGGAACAGAACGGCTCCGACGCGGTCCGCTACTGGGCCGCCAACGGCAAGCCGGGCATGGACCTCGCCTTCGACCCGGCCCAGGTCAAGGTGGGCCGGCGGCTGGCCACCAAGCTGCTCAACGCGTCGCGGTTCGCGCTCGGGCTGGGCGCCGCCGACGCGCTGCGGGCCGCGGCGACCCAACCGCTGGACACCGCGATGCTCGCCGAACTGTCCGGCGTGGTCGCGACCGCGACCACCGCCTTCGACGGGTACGACCACACGGCCGCCCTGATGGCCACCGAGGCGTTCTTCTGGCGGTTCTGCGACGACTACATCGAGTTGGTGAAGGAGCGCGCCTACGGCACCGGGCCGGCGGCCGACTCGGCCCGGGCGGCGCTGGCGACCGCGTTGTCGGTGCAGTTGCGCCTGTTCGCGCCGGTGCTGCCGTTCGTCACCGAGGAGGTCTGGTCGTGGTGGCGGTACGGCTCGGTGCACCGCTCGCCGTGGCCGACCACGTACGAGGTGGGCCGCGCGACGCAGGCGCCGGGTGACCCGGAACTGCTGCGACTGGCCGCGGACGCGCTGGGTCAGGTGCGCCGCGCCAAGTCGGAACGGAAGCTGTCGATGAAGGCGGACGTGCCGCTGGCCGAGGCGCTCGGACCGGCGGCGGTGCTGGACCAGCTCGGCACGGTCGCCGACGACCTGCGCGCGGCGGGCCGGATCGCGAAGCTGGACCTGCTGCCGGATCGCACCACCGAACTGGTCATCGCCTGCGCGTTCTGAGCGCCGCCGGCGATGTAAGGAAGGGCCCCTTCTTAACGCCTGGCGTCGTAGAAGGGGCCCTTCTTAACACCCCGAAGGGCCGGCCGGACCGGCCCGCGGCGGTGCATTCCTCAGTCGGCCGCGCAGGCCGCCTTGAGCTTGTCCCGGGCGGCGGTGAGATCCGCCCTGCTCGGCGCCTTGCCCGGCGCCTTGGCCCAGGCGTCGGCGAGGTCGCTCATCTCGGTCGCGACGCCCTTCACCGCGCTGTTCACCTCGTCGCTGTTGGTGAAGGCGTGCGTGTAGAGCGTGGCCGCGCCCGCCGAGTACTGCGCGCTGACCGCCGAGTGACCGGCCGGCGGGCCGATCTTCTCCGCCTCGGCCACCTCCTTCAGGGCGGCCGTGATGTCCTTCTCCGCCGTCGTGCAGGTCTTCCGGGTGGCCTCGTCGAGGCCCACCGGGGCCGGCGTCACCGGCGGCACGGACGTGGCGGCCGGGGCGGAGGGCGCCGCCGACCCGGCCGAGGGGGTGTCCTCGTCGTCGCCGCAGCCGGACATGACGATCATCGCCACCGCGGCCGGAGCGAGCAGGGCGAAGCGAGCTGAACGCACAGTGTTCTCCCCGTGTCGGTGTTCGTAGCCGCCGCAAACTAGCAGACCGGACACGGCAGGGCGGAACCCGTTTTCCGTCGCGAACGCCGGAAAACGGGTCCCGCCCTGCGGGCTCAGCTCGTCTCGCCGGCCACGCTGAACGAGCGCAGGCGGTCGATCGCCAGCACGGTGAACCCGACCGCCACCAGCGCGGTGAGCACCGCCGCGACCGGCACCGAGACACTGGTGCCGAGCAGCGGCGTCGGCGCCATCCGGTCGGCCAGGGCGATCACCCACTGCTGGATCGACAGCACCCGGGTGCCGCTGACGAACCGGCCCAGCAGGCCTTCCCAGATCAGCACGTAGACCAGGCCGAGCAGCACCGGCCGCCGGGTCACCAGGCTCAGCGCCAGGAACAGCGCCGAGTACGCCAGCGCGCCCGCCGCCGAGGCGGCGACCAGGGCGAGTCCGAGGCGTACCGAATCGGCGAGCACGCCCGCGACGTAGATCGGGACACCGACGGTGACCGCCGTGACGCCGGCCGCGACCGCCAGCTTCGGCAGCACGATCTGCCAGCGCGGCAGCGGCTTGGTGAGGATGTGCACGACGGTGCCGTCGTCGATCTCCGCGCCGAGCACGCCGGTGCCCACGATCAGCGCCACCACCGGCAGCACCACCGCCAGGCCGAGGCCGACGAGCACCGGCGGGCCCCACTGGCCGGGGTCGACGCCGAGCGACCGGCAGAGCACCGCCAGGCCGATCAGGATCAGCGGCAACGGCAGCAGCATGAGGAACCGGCTCCGGCCGAACAGGCCGCGCGCGGTGATCCAGGTGACTGTCGACATCATGCCTCCACCAGATACGAGAAGACGCTCTCCAGCGACTCGTCCTCCGGCAGGAGCTGCCGGACCCGGATGCCGTGCCGGAGCGCGATCCGGGGCAGGGCCCGGGTGAACGCGCCGTAGTCGCCGGCCTTGACGGTCAGGCCGGTGCGGCCCAGCTCGACGCCGGAGACCGACGCCTCGGCCATCAGCGCCACCGCCAGGGCGCGGTCGTCGGTGGAGCGGACCGCGAACACGTGCGGCCGGTTGGTCATCAGGCGGCGGATGGTCCGGTAGTCGCCGGAGGCGGCCAGCCGGCCGGCGACCATCACCTGGACGGTGCCGGAGACCTGCTCGACCTCCTCCAGGATGTGCGAGCTGAACAGGATGGTCCGTCCCGCGTCGCCGAGCCGGTGCAGCAGCGCCATCATGTGCAGCCGCTGGCGCGGGTCCATTCCGTTGAACGGCTCGTCGAGCAGCAGCACCTGCGGGTCGTGCACCAGCGCGGCGGCGACCCGGGTGCGCTGCCGCATGCCCTTGGAGTAGGTGCCGATCCGGCGGGTCTGAGCGTCCTCCATCTCGACCAGCTCGATCGCCCGCTTCGTGGCGGCCTCCGGGTCGGGCAGCCGGTGCAGCTTCGCGCTGGCCAGCACGAACTCGTACGCGCTGAGGAACGTGTGCACCGCCTCGCGCTCGCTGACCAGGCCGAGCCGCCGGTAGACGCCGGGGTTGCGCCAGGTCGGCTCCCCGTCCAGCGTCACGGTGCCGCGCGACGGCGACAGGAAGCCCGCCATCATGTGCAGCAGCGTGGTCTTGCCGGCGCCGTTGGGGCCGAGCAGGCCGGTCACGCCGGGGCCGAGCCGCATGGTGACGTCGTTGACCGCCACCACGTTGCCGTACCAGCGGGAGACACCGGCCAGGTCGAGCGTGCTCGTCGCGGCGGCGGGCGTACCGGCCGTCGACTGGGTGCTGATCGCCGTCATCGGGCGGCCACCTTCCGGTATCGCAGGAGCAGCAGGCTGACGCAGGCGGCGACCAGCAGCACGGCGACCGCGGCGTAGACCGGCCCGAAGTCGCCGATCGGCATGCCGCCCCGTCCCTGGGTCAGCCGGTCGCCGAGCGCCCAGTTGCCCACGCCGCCGACGAGCGTCGGCGGGGAGGCGACGAAGGCCAGCTCGTTGATCGTCCGCGAGGGCAGGATGGACAGCACGCCGACGACCGGCGTGGTCATCAGGAAGACCGCCACGATGCCGCCGGCCGCGAACGCGCGCTTGCCGGTCAGCGAGGCGACGAGCAGCGCGATCGAGGCGAACACCACCGCCCAGAGCCCGGCGTAGAGCAGCCCGGGCAGCAGGTCGAGCAGTTCGTCCCACACCCCGCGTACGCCCCGGTTCGTGGTGAACGCGGCGCCGAGGAACATCACCAGCTGCGGGCCGCCGAGCAGCAGCCACAGCGCGGTGACAAGCGCCAGCAGCTTGGACAGCGCGTAGTCGCCGCGCGGCAGCGGCCGGGAGAAGTACAGCGGCAGCACGCCGCTGCGCAGGTCGCGGGAGACCAGCTCGGGCGCGGCCACCGCGGCGAAGAAGATGACCAGCCAGCTCATCGCGTCGGCGAACTGGGCGTACGTCATCACCACCTCGCCGATCTGGCTGCGCACCGCGGTGACCCCGGCGGCCACCACGGTCACCACGGAGACGACCAGCCACGGGAAGATCTTGGCCTTGGCGCTGCGGCCCAGCCCGAAGACGGTACGCACGCCGTGCAGGTAGAGCGCGCCGAAGACCTGCCGGCGGCCGAGCCGCGGGCCAGTGTAGCGCTGGTAGCCGATGTCGTGGATGACCCCGGTCGCGTCAGACATGGCTGGGCTCCCTCGCGGCGAAGAGTTCGGCCACCCGGTGCCGCCGCTGGTCCAGCCGGTGCAGCGGCAGGTCCAGCTCGGCGACCGCGCCGAGGATCTGGTCGTAGGTGGCGTCGTCGGCGAGCGGGACGAGCAGCAGCCGCCCGTCGCGGGTCACCGGCAGGTCGAGCGCGGCGAGCCGGGCGGCCAGGTCGTCGGTGCCCTCGCTCACCTCGACGGCGAGCACGTCGGTGGCGGTGGTCATGGCGGACACCCGGTCGGCGCGCAGCAGCCGGCCGCCGTCGATGGCGACGAGCGTGTCGCAGATCCGCTCCACCTCGCCGAGCAGGTGCGAGCAGACCACCACCGAGATGCCGAACTCGGTGCCGATCCGGTGGATCAGCGCGAGCATGGCGTCCCGGCCGGCCGGGTCGAGGCCGTTCGTCGGCTCGTCGAGCAGCAGCAGATCGGGATCGTGTACGAGCGCCTGGGCGAGCTTGACCCGCTGCTTCATGCCGGTGGAGTAGCCACCGACGGCCCGGTGCCGCTCCTCGTGCAGGCCGACGTGGCGCAGCGCCTCGGAGGCCCGTTCCCGGGCGACGGTGCGCGGCAGTCCGCTGATCCGGCCCAGGTGGGTGACCAGCTCGGCGGCGGACAGGTCGGGCGGGAGGGCGTCGTGCTCGGGCATGTATCCGACCCGGGCGCGGACCGCGGCCGGGTCGGTGGTCGGGTCGAGGCCGAGCACCTGTACCCGGCCGCTGGTCGGCGGGAGCAGACCCAGCAGGATCTTGATCAGAGTGGACTTGCCGGCGCCATTCGCGCCCACCAGCCCGATGATCCCCGGCTCGACCGATACGGTGAGGTCGGTCAACGCGGTGACCCGGCCTCCGTACGTCTTGGTCAGCGACTCGGTCGCGAGCAGTGTCACGCCGTTCAGCGTAGAACTCCGGGGCCGCGCCGGAGCCCGTCCTGACCCGGGCGATCCCCTGATCCCTCGGCTCCGGGCCCCCTAGGTGACCGACGGGGTAGCGGCGTCGCGGGGAAGCTGCCACCGTGTGAGGCGACTCGACGGGGGGCGTCATGAGCGACGGTACGGACCGGCCGGCGGTGAGCGTGGTGGTGCCCACGTACAACTGCGGGGCCCACCTCGATCCGCTCGTCGCGTCGCTGTCGCGGCAGGGGCTGCCGCCCGGCGGGTACGAGGTGATCTTCGCCGACGACGGGTCGACCGACGGGACGCCGCAGCGCCTGGACGAGCTGGCCGCTGCCGACCCGCACGTGCGGGTGCTGCGCCTGCCGCACTCGGGCTGGCCGTCGCGCCCGCGCAACCAGGGGCTGGAGCAGGCACGCGGCGAGTACGTCTTCTTCGCCGACGACGACGACTGGTTCGGCGACGAGGCGCTGGCCCGCCTGCACTCCTGCGCCCGGGCACACGACGCGGACATCGTCGTCGGACGGATGATCGGGCACCGGCGGGGCGTACCGCGGGAGCTGTTCCGGGAGAACCGGTTCGACGCCACCCTGGCGAACGCGCCGCTGGCCGACAGCATGACCTGTCACAAGCTGTTCCGGCGGTCCTTCCTCGACCGGCACGGGCTGCGCTTCCCGGAGGGCCACCCGCGACGCCTGGAGGACCACCGGCTGATGGCGGCGGCCTACCTGCTCGCCGAACGGATCTGCGTGCTGGCCGACCACCCCTGCTACCACCACGCCCGCCGCGAGGACGCGGGCAACGTCACCGCCACCCGGATGGACCCGGCGGAGTACTACGCGGCGCTGCGGGCCGCGATGGACATCGTGGACGCCCACCGCCCACCGGCTGCGGCCCGCCTGCGGCTGCACCGGCGCTGGCTGCGCAAGGAGATGCTGAACCGGCTGCGCGGGCAGGCGCTGCTGAGCGCGCCGGAGCCCTGGGCCGGGCAGGTGGCGGACGAGGTGGGACAGCTCGTGAAGGAGCGTGTCGCACCCGAGGCGATCGCCGGGGTGCCGCCGATGTACCAGGTGATCGCGCATCTCGCCGCGCAGGGGCGGATGGCCGACCTGCGCCGGCTGGCGGAGTGGGACGTGAGTGTCCGGGCGCACGCCGCCGTCGACCGGTGGCAGGTGGAGGGACGGACGCTGACCGTCGCCGTCTCCGCCCACCTGCGCGCCGGGGACGAGCCGCTGCGCTTCGACGACCGAGGGCTGCCGGTGCTCCCGGTGGCCGAGGCCGCGCCGGACGGTGTCGTGATGCGGGCCGGCGGGGCGAGGACCGACGTGGTGATCCGCCGCCGGGAGACCCGGGAGGAGTTCTTCCTGCCGGTCGACGCCACCACCGAGCCGGCCGCCGACGGCCGGGTCTGTCACCGCAGCACCGCCACCGTCGACTTCGCGGCGCTCGACGGCGGCCGGACCCGGGGCACCTGGGAGGTCCGGGCCCGGGTGATTCAGGCCGGGTGGGCGCTGGACGCGAACCTGCCGCTCGTGGTGCGCTGCGCGGCCGACGGCGGGCCGCCCCGGGTGGAGGATCCGCGCCGGCTCCGCGCCCGGATCCGGCGGGCGGTCCGGCGGATCCGGGATCGCGCGCTCGGCCGGACGGCGCGCGCCGGCAGCCGTTCGCACGATCGACCGGCGGCGGCCCGGCGGTAAGGATTCGAAGACCCCGGTTCGTCCTCGGCACGATCGCCGGAACGCGCGATTACCGGGAGGCCGGGTGGCGCTCTCGACCGATCGCCGGTGGGCTGCGAAACTGTGTGCCGGCCGGTGAGTTGGGGGTTCGATGAGCAACGGGTGGCTGCTGCCCGAGGACGTTCTGCGGGATGCGCCGTCGTACGCGCCCAGACCCGCTGAGCTGGCCGATCTCCAGTTGTTGCTGAGCGGGGCGTACGCGCCGCTCACCGGTTTCATGAGCCGGGCCGACCTGACCTCGCTGAGCCGGCGCGGCCGGCTGGCCGACGGCACCCCGTGGCCGGTGCCGGTGACGCTCCAGGTGCCGGCCGCGCTGGCCGACGGGCTCGACCCGGCGGACCCGGCCCGCCGGGCGGTGGTCCTCACCGACGGCGAGGGCGCGCCGGTCGCGGCGATGGACGTGACGGACGTCTGGCCGGGCCGCGAGGGCCTGGTGGGCGTCGGTGGCACGGTGCGCCGCCTGGGCGACGGCGGCCACGGACCGTTCCAGCGCCTGCGGCGCGGCCCCGACGAGGTACGCGGCCTGCTGCCGCCGGGCCGGGTGCTCGGGGTCTTCGCCGACCGTCCGCTGCACCGCCCGCAACTGGCGCAGATCGCGCACGCGGCCCGCACGCTCGGCGCGCACCTGCTGGTGCTGATCCCGGTGGGCGAGGGGTCGACCGGTGGCCTGCCGTCCGAGGCGCTGGTGCGTACCGTGTTCGCCGCCCGCGACCGGATGCCCCCGGCGACGCTGGTGGCGGTGCCGCTGGCCCGCCGGCGTGACGAGATCAGCGACGCGCTGCTGCGGGCCCGGGTCGCCGCCGCGTACGGCGTGACCCACCTGCTCTCCACCGAGGGCATGCTCTCCGGCGCCGGCCTGCGCGTGCTGGTGCCCCGCGAGCTGGCCTACGACAACCGGGACGGGCAGTGGCGCTGGCGGGAGGACATCCCGCCGCGCAACCGCCGGCTGGCGCTGAGCGTGGAGGAGATCGACGACCTGCTGGACCGGGGCTTCCCGCTGCCCGAGTGGCACACCCCGCCGGCGGTGGCGAAGGAACTGGTCCGGGCCCGCCCGCCGCGGCGGTACCGGGGACTGGTGATCTTCCTGACCGGGCTGTCCGGCTCGGGCAAGTCGACGATCGCCCGGGGCCTGGCCGACGTGCTCCGTGAGCAGGGCGACCGCACGATCACGCTGCTCGACGGCGACGTGGTGCGGCGGGAGCTGTCCGCCGGGCTCGGGTTCAGCAAGTCCGACCGGGATCTCAACGTGCGCCGGATCGGCTGGGTGGCCGCCGAGATCGCCCGGCACCGCGGGGTCGGCATCTGCTGCCCGATCGCGCCGTACGCGGCGGCCCGCGCCACCGCGCGGGAGATGGCCGAGGCGGCCGGCGCGGGCTTCCTGCTGGTCCACGTGGCGACGCCGCTTGAGGTCTGTGAGCAGCGCGACCGCAAGGGCCTGTACGCCCGCGCCCGGGCCGGCCTGCTCACCGGGATGACCGGCATCGACGACCCGTACGAGGAGCCCACCGACGCCGATCTCGTGGTGGACACCTCGGACATCAGCGTCGAGGAGGCCATCGGGAAGGTGATGGAACACCTCACCGAGACCGGCTGGGTGGAGCCCCGACTCCAGCCCGCCTGACCTTTCGGCCGCCGGACGCGTCCGGCCTGCGAGCACCTCGACCGCCGTCGTCCGGCCTTACGGACGACGGCGGTTTCGCATCGCCCCTCGCTGCGCGGTAGTGTTCGCCTTTGTTGGAACACGTTCGACCGCGTGAGCATCGCGGTCGGTGACGCTCGGAGGTGGGCCGGAATGCTGGCGCGGCAGCGGCAGACGGCGATCCTGGAACGACTACGTCTCGCCGGCGGCGTCCGGGTCACCGAACTGGCCGCCGAGTTCGGCGTGTCCGACATGACCATCCGCCGCGACCTGGACACGCTGCACGAGCAGGGCCTGCTCGCCAAGGTGCACGGCGGCGCGACGCCCGCCGGTCCCGGCTCGACCGACGAGCCCGGCTTCCGCGCCAAGGCCGACCGCCAGTCCGCCGAGAAGGCGGCGATCGCCGACCACGCCGCAGGGCTGGTCCGGCCCGGCGCCGCCATCGCGCTCTCCGCCGGCACCACCACCGCCGAGCTGGCCCGGCGACTTGTCGACGTGCCCGGCCTCACGGTGGTCACCAACTCGCTGCCGGTGGCGGAGGCGCTGCACGTCGGCGGCCGGCCCGACCAGACAGTGGTGCTCACCGGCGGGGTACGCACGCCGTCGGACGCGCTCGTCGGGCCGCTCGCCGTGGCCGCGATCGCCGCGCTCCACCTGGACGTGCTCTTTCTCGGCGTGCACGGCATCAGCGAACGGGCCGGGTTCACCACGCCCAATCTGATGGAGGCGGACACGAACCGGGCGCTCGTGGCCGCCGCGGACCGGCTCGTGGTGCTGGCCGACCACACCAAGTGGGGCACCGTCGGCATCTCGTCGATAGTGCCGCTGGACGCGGCGGACGTGCTGGTCACCGACGACCGGTTGGCGCCCGAGGCACGACGGGTACTCGACGACAGGGTGGGCGAGCTGGTGACGGTGCCCGCGCAGAGGGGGGCGCAGTGAAGCGTACGCAGATCGCGCTGGCCGACGGCCGCGAGCTGATCTACTTCGACGAGCGGGACGACGCGGTCCGGGACCAGCCGGACCGGCGGGACCTGCCCCCTCCCCCACCCGCCTCGCAGCTGCGGTACGACCCGCTGACCGACGAGTGGGTGGCGGTCGCGGTGCACCGGCAGACCCGCACGTTCCTGCCCCCGGCCGACCAGTGCCCGCTGTGCCCGTCCCGAGGTGACCGGCACAGCGAGATCCCGGCACCCGAGTACGACGTCGTCGTGTTCGAGAACCGGTTCCCGTCACTGAGCCAGCGGGTCGCCGACGAACCGGCCGAGATCACGCCGTTCACCCCGGTACGGCCCGGCCTCGGCAGGTGCGAGGTGGTCTGCTTCACCGACGACCACAACGCCTCGTTCGCCCGGCTCCCCCCGCACCGGGTGCGGACCGTGCTGGACGCGCTCGCCGACCGCACCGAAGCGCTGAGCGCGCTGCCCGGCGTGGAGCAGGTCTTCCCGTTCGAGAACCGGGGCGTGGAGATCGGGGTGACGCTTCACCACCCGCACGGGCAGATCTACGCGTACCCGTTCGTCACGCCGCGCACCCGCGACATGCTGGCCGCCGCCCGGCGGCACGCCGAGCGCACCGGCGGCAACCTGTACGCCGACGTGCTGGCCGCCGAACGCGCCTCCGGGGAACGGGTGGTGACGAGCAACGAGCACTGGACCGCGTACGTCCCGGCGGCGGCGCGCTGGCCGTTCGAGGTGCACGTGGCGCCGCACCGGCCGGTGCCGGACATCCCGGCGCTCGACGACGCCGAGCGGGACGCGTTCGGGCCGCTATACCTGGACCTGCTGCGTCGCTTCGACGGGCTGTTCGACCTGCCGATGCCGTACATCGCGGCCTGGCACCAGGCGCCGGTACGGATCGACAGGGAGTTGGGCCACCTGCACCTGCAGCTGTTCAGCATCCGGCGGGCCAAGGACAAGCTGAAGTACCTGGCCGGGTCGGAGTCCGGCATGGGGGTGTTCATCAACGACATCGCCCCCGAGCGAGCCGCCGAGCTGCTGCGCGCCGCATGAAAGGAAGGGCCCCTTGTTAACGCCTGCGGTAGAGAAAGGGCCCCTTCTTAACAACCGCAGCCCGGGCACGGGGGCGCGGGGGGCCCGGGACAGGACCCCCCGCAGGGAAGGGACGGCTGGCTGCGCTCAGCAGCCTCGAAGGTCGGCCGGCCGGCGCGCGGCGACGGCCCACCTTCACGGACGCGACTGGCATCTCGTCCACCCTGTCAACGAGAACGCACCGAGCGAGGTCACGCCGCCCCGACAGCCCTGAGGTGTTAAAAAGGGCCCCTTCTACAACGCGAGGCGTTAAGAAGGGGCCCTTCCTTACACGTCAGGCGGCGAGCCGGCGCGCCAGGTTCTCGTCGAGCGCGTTCATGAACTCGTCGGTGGTCAGCCACGGGGCGTCCCGCGAGATGAGCAGCGCGAGGTCCTTGGTCATCTGGCCGCCCTCGACGGTGTCCACGATGACCTTCTCCAGCGTGTTCGCGAACTCGGTGACCGCCGGGGTGCCGTCCAGCTTGCCCCGGTGGGCCAGGCCCCGGGTCCAGGCGTAGATCGAGGCGATCGGGTTGGTCGAGGTCTTCTCGCCCTTCTGGTACTGCCGGTAGTGCCGGGTGACGGTGCCGTGGGCGGCCTCGGCCTCGACGGTGCGGCCGTCCGGGGAGAGCAGCACCGAGGTCATCAGGCCGAGCGAGCCGAAGCCCTGCGCGACGGTGTCGGACTGCACGTCACCGTCGTAGTTCTTGCAGGCCCAGACGTACCCGCCCTCCCACTTGAGCGCGGCGGCGACCATGTCGTCGATCAGCCGGTGCTCGTAGGTGAGGCCGGCGGCCTCGAACTCGGCCTTGAACTCGTTCTCGAACACCTCGGCGAAGATGTCCTTGAACCGGCCGTCGTACGCCTTGAGGATGGTGTTCTTGGTGGACATGTAGACCGGGTAGTTGCGGTCCAGGCCGTACCGGAACGAGGCGCGGGCGAAGTCCCGGATCGACTCGTCGTAGTTGTACATGCCCATGGCGATGCCGCCGCCGGGGAAGTTGGCGACCTCCATCTCCATCGGGGTGCCGCCGTCGGCCGGGGTGTAGGTGATGGTCACCGTGCCCGGGCCGGGGACGACGAAGTCGGTGGCCTTGTACTGGTCGCCGTGCGCGTGCCGGCCGATGATGATCGGCTTGGTCCAGCCCGGGACGAGCCGCGGCACGTTCGACATGATGATCGGCTCGCGGAAGACCACGCCGCCGAGGATGTTGCGGATGGTGCCGTTCGGCGACCGCCACATCTTCTTCAGGCCGAACTCCTCCACCCGGGCCTCGTCCGGGGTGATGGTGGCGCACTTGACGCCGACGCCGTGCTCCTTGATGGCGTTGGCGGCGTCGACGGTGACCTGGTCGTCGGTGGCGTCACGGTGCTGGATCGACAGGTCGTAGTAGTGCAGGTCGACGTCGAGGTAGGGCAGGATCAGCTGCTCCCGGATCTGCTTCCAGATGATCCGGGTCATCTCGTCGCCGTCGATCTCCACGACCGGGTTGTTTACCTTGATCTTCGCCATCGGCCGGCGCTCCTCTCGGGGGACACGTGCTCAAGCAGTACGAGCGTACTGGAAACTGGCCGGCAGTCCCCAGGCGGCCCGGGTGGGCCGCCGGAAAAGCGGGCTGCGCCGTACCGCGACCCGCTGGCATCATCGTGCGATGCCGCGCAGCCGCACCCTCGGGTCTATCACGGTCACCGCGCTGTCCGACGGCGAGGGGCCCTTCTTCCAGCCCCGCGACGAGGCGTTTCCCGGCGCCACCCAGGCGCACTGGGCGGCTGCCGACCGGCTCGACCCGGGCGCCGTCACCGCCGACGGCCGGTGGTGGCTGCGGTTCCGCGCGTTCGCGGTGCGGACCGGCGACGGGCCGGTCACGCTCGTCGACGCCGGCATCGGCCCGGCCGACTCGCTCGCCGCGAGCTGGGCGCCGGTCCCCGGCCGGCTGCCGGCCGAGCTGGCCGCCGCCGGGATCGATCCGGCCGACGTCCGCACCGTGGTCCTCACCCACCTGCACACCGACCACGTGGGCTGGGCCGGCGCGCTGTTCCCGAACGCGGACCACCTGGTCCAGCGCGCCGAGCTGGACGCGCTGGAGCTGTTCCACCCGGAACTGCCGGCCCGGCTCCTGGGGCCGTTGCGCGCCGCCGGCCGCCTGCGGGTGGTCGACGGCGAGACGCCCCTCACCCCGGGGGTACGGCTGCTGCACACCCCAGGCCACACGCCGGGTCACCAGTCGGTGCTCATCGAGGCGGACGACGAGCGCCTCCTGATCACCGGCGACCTGCTCGTGCACGCGATCCAGTTGGTCGCCCCGGAGCTGGCGTACGCCCACGAGGTGGACCCGGACGAAGCCCGCCACTCCCGCACGACCCTGCTGGCAACCCTCTCCCCCGCCACCCTGGCCACCCCCCACCTGACCGCTCCCTTCACCCCCCACCCCCGACCGGGTCGATCATGAGGTTGGCGGCGGAATTGGAGATCGAATACGCCGTCAACTTCATGATCGACGGGGAGAGTGGGGAGAACTGGGAGGGCGGGGAGAGACGCGGGCGGGACAGCGGCAGGCCCGCCGGCGGAAGCCGGCGGGCCTTCTGCGCGGTTGGTCGGGCTCACATGCTGGCGACGTCGCCCTGCTTGGCGCGGACGGCCTCGGCGGCCTCCTTCAGCGCGGCCAGCTCGTCGGCGTCCAGGTCGGTCTCGACGACCCGCTTCACGCCCTCGGCGCCGATCTCGGCCTCGACGCCCAGGTAGACGCCGGAGATGCCGTACTCGCCGTCGACCCAGGCGCAGACCGGCATGACCTCGCCGGAGTCCTCGGCCACTGCCTTCGCCATCCGGGCCGCGGCGGCGGACGGGGCGTAGTACGCCGAACCGGTCTTGAGCAGCGCGACGACCTCGGCGCCACCGTTGCGGGTCTTGACGACCAGCTCCTCGATCTGCTCGGCCGGCATGACGTCACGCAGCGGCTTGCCGTTCACGGTGCTCTTGGACGGCACCGGGACCATCGTGTCGCCGTGCGAGCCGAGCGTCAGGGTCCGTACCGACTTCACCGGTACGCTCAGCGCCTCGGCGACGAAGTTGGTGAAGCGGGCGGTGTCCAGCATGCCGGCCTGGCCGAGCACCCGGTTCTTCGGGAACTGGGTGGCGAGCTGGGCCAGCGCGGTCATCTCGTCGAGCGGGTTGGACACCACGATGACGACGGCGTTCGGCGCGTACTTGGCGACGTTCTCGGAGACCTGCCGGACGATCTTGGCGTTGGTCTCCAGCAGGTCCATCCGGCTCATGCCCGGCTTGCGCGGCAGGCCGGCGGTGATGACGACCACGTCCGAGCCCTCGATGGCGTCGTAGCCCTCGCCGTTCGGGCCGGTGGTGACGCCGACAACCTTGGTCTCGAAGCCCTCGACCGCGCGGGACTGGTTGAGGTCGAGCGCGAGACCCGCCGGCTTGCCCTCCACGATGTCGGTGATCACGACGGTGTCGAAGACGTCGTACTCGGCCAGGCGCTGTGCGGTGGTCGAGCCGTAGAAGCCGGCGCCGACGACAGTGACCTTCTTACCCATGGTCGTCCCACTCCCTGATCCCAGTCGGTTTTCCGGACCGTATCAGCCATCCTGGCACCGATCGGGCCAGGGGCGGACGGTTATGACCTGGGTGGGTGTCAGCCCGCCCGCTCGGCCCGTTCGACCACGTTGGTGAGCAGCATCGCCCGGGTCATCGGACCGACGCCGCCGGGCATCGGCACGAGCTTGCCGGCGACCTCGGCGACCTCCGGGTCGACGTCGCCGGTGTAGCGGCCCTTGCCGTCGTCGCCGATCACGCGCGTGATGCCGACGTCGACCACTGTCGCGCCCGGGTTGACCATGTCGGCGGTGAGCAAACCCGGTACGCCGGCGGCGACGATGACGACGTCGGCGGCGCGGGTGTGCGCGGCGAGGTCGAGCGTGCCGGTGTGGCAGAGCGTCACCGTGGCGTTCTCGCTGCGCCGGGTCAGCAGCAGGCCCAGCGGACGGCCGACCGTGTTGCCCCGGCCGACGACGGCCACGTTCGCGCCGCGCAGCGGCACGTCGTGGCGGCGCAGCAGCTCCACGATGCCGCGCGGGGTGCAGGGCAGCGGAGCGTCGTACCCGAGGACGAGCCGGCCCAGGTTGACCGGGTGCAGCCCGTCGGCGTCCTTGTCCGGGTCGATCGACTCCAGCGCGCGCTGGGTGTCGAGGTGCCCGGGGAGCGGGAGCTGGACGATGTAGCCGTGGCAGGCCGGGTCGGCGTTCAGCTCGGCCAGAGCCGCGTCGAGCTGCTCCTGGGTGGCGTCTGCGGGCAGCGTGACCCGCAGCGAGGCGATGCCGACCTCGGCGCAGTCGCGGTGCTTGCCGTTGACGTACGCCTGGGAGCCGGGGTCCTCCCCGACCAGCACCGTGCCGAGGCCGGGGGTGATGCCGCGTTCCGCGAGCGCCTTGACCCGGGCCCGTAGCTCGTCCTTGATCTCCGCCGCGGTGGCCTTGCCGTCCAGGATCGTCGCCGTCACGTCGTGATCGTCTCACGCCCGCTGGCGGGCCCGGACGACGACGGCCGACGATCACGCTGCGCAACGTGCGCTAAGTCACGGAGAGTCACCAATCACGGTGACGCCGCAGCCCGGTCACACCCGGACGGGCAGGGACCGGACAGCGGGAACAGCCGTCGCAGACCGCCCGGCCACGCGCGGACCGGAACAGAGGCAACCAGGAAAGAACCAGGCAGGAGCGAGGTTTAGCACGCGCGAGCGGCAACGACAAGACAGGGCGAACACGATCCGTCATCGATCAACCACGCGCCAGTTGTCGATGGGCCGAACCGCGACCTACCGTTACCGCTCGTTGCGCAGAGTCACCCAACGTCGGGACGACCGCGCAGCGTGAGGAGATGAGGAGACCCCATGCGTGTTCGTAGGCTCGCGGCCTGGGCCGCGCTCCCGCTCGCGGTGACGCTCGGCCTGACGGCCTGCGGCTCGGGCGGCGGCAGCGGCGGTGCCGGCAACCCCGACGCGGCCGTGCGGATCGAGATCGCCGAGCCGCAGCACCTGGTGCCCACAAACACCAACGAGACGAGCGGCTCCCAGGTCCTGTCGGCCCTGTTCAGCCCGCTCGTCGACTACGACGAGGCGAACAAGCCGCACGAGGTGGCGGCGGACTCGGTGACGACGTCGGACAACAAGGTCTGGACGATCAAGCTGAAGCCCGGCTACACGTTCCACAACGGCGAGAAGGTCACCGCCGACAACTACATCGACGCCTGGAACTACGGCGCGTACGCCCCGAACGGCCAGAACTCCAGCTACTTCTTCGAGAAGGTGGCCGGCTACGACGACCTCCAGGGCGAGACGCCGAAGGCGAAGACGCTCAGCGGCCTGCAGAAGGTCGACGACCTGACCTTCACCGTGACGCTCAACGAGCCGTACGTGGACTTCAAGTCGATGCTCGGCTACACCGCCTTCTACCCGCTGCCCGAGGCGGCCTTCTCCGCGCCGAGCGTACTGGCCGAGGGCTACGAGCAGGCCCCGATCGGTCAGGGCCCGTTCAAGATGAAGGGCAGCTGGCAGCACGACGCCAAGGTCGAGGTGGAGCGCTACGACGCCTTCCCGGGCCAGCAGCCCAAGGTCGCCGGTGTCGAGTTCCGCATCTACCAGCAGCCGACCGCCGCGTACGCGGACGTGCTGTCGGACAACCTCGACGTGATCAAGACGATCCCGACCGAGAACCTGTCCACCGCCGCGACCGACCTGGGCGACCGCTACCAGGAGAGCCCGGCCTCGTCGCTGCAGGTGCTGGCCTTCCCGACGTTCCAGGAGGAGTTCAGCAAGCCCGAGGTGCGCAAGGCCATCTCGATGGCGATCGACCGGGACGAGATCACCAAGTCGATCTTCAAGGACTCGCAGCGGCCGGCCCGCTCGTTCGTCTCGCCGGTGGTCGCCGGCTACCGGGAGAACACCATCGGCACCGCGGGCGCGTTCGACCCGGTCAAGGCCAAGGCCATGTACGAGGCCGCGGGCGGCCCGAAGAAGATCGAGCTGTCCTACAACGGCGACGGCGGCCACAAGGACTGGATCGACGCCACCTGTAACCAGCTCAAGGCCAACCTGGGCGTGGACTGCGTCGGCACCGCCGAGCCGAAGTTCGCGGACCTGCTGACCAAGGTCAAGAAGAAGCAGCCGGTCGGCCTGTTCCGGATGGGCTGGGTCATGGACTACCCGTCCATGGAGAACTACCTCGGCCCGCTGTACAGCAGCACCGGCTCGTCGAACTACTACGGCTACAGCAACCCGGAGTTCGACAAGCTGCTCGCCGAGGGCGCCCGCGCGGCGACCGAGGACGAGGCGATCAAGAAGTACCAGGCGGCTGAGGACCTGCTCGCGCAGGACATGCCGGTGATCCCGCTGCGGTACGGGCAGAACAACTTCGGCCACTCGACCAAGGTCAAGAACGTCCACGTGGACCTCTTCGACCGGGTGGACCTGCTGAAGATCGAACTCGCCTGACACCCTGCTGACGGGCCGGGCCACCCCCACCGGGTGGCCCGGCCTTGGCATTGGCCCGCATTTGCGCCGTTTTCGGCAGACTTGCCAGCATGCTCCGCTTCATCCTGCGGCGACTCCTGCAGATGGTCCTCGCCTTCTTCGGGACCACTCTGATCGTCTACGCGCTGATGTTCGCCGGGCAGGGCGACCCGATCCAGGCCCTCGCCGGGGAGCGGCCGGTGACCCCCGCGCAGCGGGCCTACCTGACCGAGAAGTACCACCTGGACGCGACAGGGGTCGGCGGCTTCTTCTACCGCTACTTCAACTACCTCGGCGGTCTGGTCCAGGGTGACCTCGGGCAGTCGCTGACCGGGCGGCAGATCAGCGACATCCTCGCCGCCGCCTGGCCGGTCACCCTCAAGCTGGCGGTGATCGCGATGGCGGTCACGGTGATCTTCGGAGTCACCGCCGGCGTGATCGCGGCCATCCGCCGCTCCGGCGTGTTCGACCACGCCACGCTCGTGCTCACGCTGCTGGTGCTCGGCATACCCACCATCGTGCTCGCGCCGCTGGCGCAGTACTTCCTCGGCGTACGCTGGCCGATCTTCCCGCCCACCGCCGGAGCGCAACCCTCCTTCTACGCGCTGCTGCTGCCCGGCATCGTGCTCGGCTCGCTGTCCCTGGCCACCGCGCTGCGGCTGACCCGTACCTCGGTGACCGAGAACCTGCGCGCCGACTACGTCCGCACCGCCCGCTCGAAGGGCCTACGGCGACGCCGCATCGTCGGCGTACACGTGCTGCGCAACTCGCTCATCCCGGTGATCACCTTCCTCGGCGTCGAGCTGGGCAACCTGATGGGCGGCGCGATCATCACCGAGGGCGTGTTCAACGTGCCCGGCGTCGGCTTCAACCTGTTCCGCGGCATCCGCACCGAGGACGGCCCCCTGGTGGTCGGCATCGTCAGCGTGCTCGTCGTGGTCTACCTGCTCTCCAACCTGGTGGTGGACGTGCTCTACGCCGTCCTCGACCCGAGGATCCGCTATGAGTGACTTCGAGACGGTGGCGGCCACCGAGAACCAGGCGGCGCGGCGCGGCGTCTCCGGCGAACCGGGCACGCCCGGCCGGGCCGGGCGGCCGGACCGGGCCCGCAGCCTGGCCGGGGACGCGTGGCGGGACCTGCGCCGCAACCCGGTCTTCTGGATCAGCCTGCTCCTGGTGGTGCTCGTCGCCGCGATGGCGGTGGCCCCCGGGCTGTTCGCCGCGAACGACCCGCGCGACTGCGTGCTCTCCCGCCAGCACGCCGGGCCGTCCGGCGGGGCCATCTTCGGGTACGACTTCCAGGGCTGCGACACGTTCGCCCGCGCGGTCTACGGCGCCCGCGCCTCACTGCTGGTGGGGGCGCTCTCCGCGCTGATCACCGGCGTGATCGCGCTCGTCGTCGGGATGCTCGCCGGCTACTTCGGCGGCTGGGTCGACGCGGTGCTCTCCCGGGTGATCGACATCGTGCTCGGCATCCCGCTGCTGCTCGCCGCGATCGTGCTGCTCAAGCGGGTCAGCACCAGCGGCGACACGGTACGGCTGTTCGCGGTGATCTTCGTGCTGGCGCTGCTCGGGTGGACCACAGCGGCCCGGGTGGTCCGCTCCTCGGTGATCACCGCCCGGGAGCAGGACTACGTGGCCGCAGCCCGGATGCTGGGGGCCGGCAACGGTCGGATCATGTGGCGGCACATCCTGCCGAACGCGCTCGCCCCGGCCATCGTGGTGCTCACCATCGCGCTCGGCTCGTTCATCGCGGCCGAGGCGACGCTGAGCTTCCTCGGCATCGGCCTGAAGGCGCCGACCATCTCCTGGGGCATCGACATCGACGCCGGGCGGGTGCACATGCGCGAGTCGGCGACGCCGCTGATCGTACCGTCGGCCTTCCTCGCCCTGACCGTGCTCGCCTTCATCATGCTCGGCGACGCGATCCGCGACGCCTTCGACCCGAAGCTGCGGTGACAACCCATGACCCAGTCGTCGGCCCGGCCCACGCCGGCCTCGCCCACCCCGCCGGGCGGGCACCTGCTGGAGGTACGGGACCTGCACGTCGAGTTCCGCACCCGCGAGGGCGTGGCCCGGGTCATCAACGGGGTGACGTACCACCTGGACGCCGGGGAGACGCTCGCGGTGCTCGGCGAGTCCGGCTCCGGCAAGTCCGTCACCGCCCAGGCGATCATGGGCATCCTGGACACCCCGCCCGCGTACGTGCGCGGCGGGCAGATCCTCTACCAGGGGCGGGACCTGCTGACCCGGCCAGAGGAGGAACGCCGTCAGATCCGGGGCACCGAGATCGCGATGATCTTCCAGGACGCGCTGTCGGCGTTGAACCCGGTCTTCCCGGTCGGCTGGCAGATCGGCGAGTCGCTGCGCGAACGGGCCGGGATGTCCCGGGCCGACGCGCGCAGGCGCACGATCGAGCTGATGGACCTGGTCCGGATCCCGGCCGCGGCGAAGCGGCTCGGCGACTACCCGCACCAGTTCTCCGGCGGCATGCGCCAGCGGGTCATGATCGCCATGGCGCTGGCTCTCGACCCGAAGGTGCTGATCGCCGACGAGCCGACCACCGCGCTGGACGTGACGGTGCAGGCGCAGATCATGGACCTCCTGGCCGACCTGCGCCGCGACCTCGGCACGGCGCTCATCCTGATCACCCACGACCTGGGCGTGGTCGCCGGTGTCGCGGACCGGATCGCGGTCATGTACGCGGGCCGCATCGTCGAGCACGCCGACGTGCACGCGCTGTACCGGGCGCCGGCCCACCCGTACACGAAGGGGTTGCTGGAGTCGATCCCGCGCCTGGACGTGCGCGGCCAGGAGCTGTCGAGCATCCGCGGCCTGCCGCCGAACCTGATGGCGATCCCCTCCGGCTGCCCGTTCCACCCCCGGTGCCCGTACGTCCAGCAGGTCTGTGTGGACGAGGTGCCGCACGACCTGGTGCTCGGCGACGGGCGGACCAGCGCGTGCCACTTCGCGCAGGAGGTGCACGATGACAGCGCCGGCTGACGCCACGAAGGTGCGCGGCGAGACCATCCTCTCCGTCGACCACCTGGTCAAGCACTTCCCGATCAGCCAGGGCGTGCTGTTCAAGAAGACCATCGGCCATGTCAAGGCGGTCGACGGCGTCTCCTTCGAGCTGCGGCGCGGTGAGACGCTCGGCGTGGTCGGCGAGTCCGGCTGCGGCAAGTCCACGCTGGCCCGGCTGCTGATGCGCCTGGAGACGCCCACCGCCGGGCGGGTCACGCTGGAGGGCCGCGACCTGCTGCGGGCCGGCGGGGCGGACCTGCGCCGGCTGCGCCGCAACATGCAGATGGTGATGCAGGACCCGTACACCTCGCTCAACCCGCGGATGACTGTCGGCGACATCGTCGGCGAGCCGTTCGAGATCCACCCGGAGGTGGCGCCGAAGCGCAGCCGGCGGCAGCGGGTGCAGGAGCTGCTGGACGTGGTCGGGCTCAACCCGGAACACGTCAACCGGTACCCGCACCAGTTCTCCGGCGGCCAGCGGCAACGCATCGGCATCGCCCGGGCGCTCGCGCTGCGGCCCGAGATCATCGTCTGCGACGAGCCGGTGTCGGCGCTCGACGTCTCCATCCAGGCCCAGGTGATCAACCTGTTGGAGCAGCTCCAGGACGAGTTCGGGCTGTCGTACATCTTCATCGCCCACGACCTGTCGGTGGTGCGGCACATCTCCGACCGGGTCGCGGTGATGTACCTGGGCCGGATCGTCGAGATCGGCACCGAGGAGCAGATCTACCAGCGGGCCACCCACCCGTACACCCAGGCGCTGCTGTCGGCGGTCCCGGTGCCCGATCCGGAGGCCCGCGACCGGCAGACCATCATCCGGCTCAGCGGCGACGTGCCCAGCCCGGCCGACCCGCCGTCCGGCTGCCACTTCCGGACCCGCTGCTGGAAGGCCGAGGAGGTCTGCGCGGTCCAGGACCCGCAGACCGTGCCCCGGGCGGCGGACCCGCACCCCAGCGCCTGCCACTTCGCCGAGGTCCGCACCGACGTGTGAGCGTGACGAAGGCCCCGTCCCCCGGAGGAAGAGGGGGCGGGGCCTCCGCTGCGGCGGGTTGGGCGTGGACCCGGGGCGATCCCGGCGGCGTTGAGGCGCGCCGCCGTACGTGATCGGTGTCCCGCGACGGAACCGCCGGGTCGACGCGGCGGTCCGGTGCGGCTCGGGTGAGGTGTCCCGGCGTGCGGGTCCCGGGTCCGGCGTGGCTCAGGCGGCCGGCGGGGCGCGCGCGGCGAGCGGGTCCCGGGTCCGGCGTGGGTGAGGCGGCCGGGGGGGCGCGCGCGGCGAGCGGGCCGCGGGGCGGCAGCGGCACGACCGGCGGCCGGGGCGCGGGCACGACTGGTTCCGGCACGGCCGGAGCGGCCACGCGCGGGCGCGCGGCGGGGGCCAGGTCGTCCGGTCCGTCGGCGTAGCCGAGGCCGCCGCCGTGGTCGTGCCACGGCCCGGCGGCAAGCTCCGACCAGGAGATTCCGGGGTACGCGGTACGCAGCGCGACCGGGCTCGTTCCGGCGGCCGGCGCGGCGGCGAGCGTTCCGGCGGCCGGCGCGGCGGCGAGCGTTCCGGCAGGTGGCGCGGCGGCGGGCGTATCGGCGGGCGGCGCGGCGGCGAGCGCGGCAACGATCGGGGCGGGGGCCGGTGCGACGGCGGGCGCGGCGGCCGATCCCAGTCCGGCCAGGACGAAGGCCAGCGTGACGACGACGGCGGTCAACCGGTCGCGAACGCGCATGGCACACCTGCCGGTCTCACGGGCGGCGGAGACGGTCGATCGTCGCCGCGCACACGCTAGCAACCGGTTCCGGCGGCGGGCAACGGCCCGGCGTCCGGGTGCGTCCGTCGGGTGGACGACCGACGCACCCGGGCGATTACGGCCTGGTCAGTGGAAGAAGTGCCGCGTCCCGGTCAGGTACATGGTGACGCCGGCCGCCTTGCAGGCCGCGATGGTCTCCTCGTCCCGGATCGAGCCGCCCGGCTGGACGATCGCCCGTACCCCGGCGTCGATGAGGATCTGCGGGCCGTCGGCGAACGGGAAGAACGCGTCGGAGGCGCAGACCGAGCCGCGGGCCCGCTCGTCGCCGGCGCGGCTGACCGCCAGCCGCGCCGAGTCCACCCGGTTGACCTGACCCATGCCGACGCCGACGGTGGCGCCGTCGCGGGCCAGCAGGATCGCGTTGCTCTTGACCGCGCGGACCGCCCGCCAGGCGAACGCCAGGTCGCGCAGCGTCGCGGAGTCGGCCGGGTCGCCGGTGGCCAGCGTCCAGCCGGACGGGTCGTCGCCGGGCGCGTCGACGGCGTCCCGCGACTGCACCAGCACGCCGCCGCTGACCTGCCGCCACTCGGCGGGCCGCACGGCGAACTCGGGCGCCCGCAGCAGGCGGAGGTTCTTCTTGGCCCGCAGCAGCTCCAGCGCGTCCTCGTCGAAGCCGGGCGCCACCAGAACCTCGGTGAAGATCTCCGCGACCTGGCCGGCCATCGCCGCGTCGACCGGCCGGTTCACCGCGATCACCCCGCCGAACGCGGAGACCGGATCGCAGGCGTGCGCCTTGCGGTGCGCCTCGGCCACGTCCGCGCCGACCGCGATGCCGCACGGGTTGGCGTGCTTGATGATCGCCACCGCCGGCTGGTCCGGGAAGTCGTTGGCGGCCCGCCAGGCGGCGTCCGCGTCGACGTAGTTGTTGTAGGACATCTCCTTGCCGTGCAGCTGCTCGGCCTGGGCCAGCCCGGCCGGCGCGCCCGGATCGGTGTAGAGCGCCGCCGCCTGGTGCGGGTTCTCGCCGTACCGCAGCACGGCCTGGCGGCGCAGCGCCAGCCCGGCGAACTGCGGCCAGCCGTCCTCGGCCGGCGCCACGGTGGTGGCGAACCAGTCGGCCACCGCCACGTCGTAGTCGGCGATGTCGGCGAAGGCCCGGGCGGCGAGCGCCCGGCGCTGGGCGATCGTGAAACCGCCGTCGGCGAGCGCGGCCACCACCGCCGGGTACGCGGCCGGGTCGGTCACCACCGCGACCGAGGCGTGGTTCTTCGCCGCGGCCCGCACCATCGCCGGGCCGCCGATGTCGATCTGCTCGACACACTCTTCGGTGTCGGCGCCGGAGGCGACGGTGGCCTGGAACGGGTAGAGGTTGGAGACCAGCAGGTCGATGCCGGCGATGCCGTGCTCGTCGAGCTGGGCGGCGTGCGCGTCCTTGCGCAGGTCGGCGAGGAGACCACCGTGGATCTTCGGGTGCAGCGTCTTGACCCGCCCGTCGAGGATCTCCGGGAAGCCGGTGACCTGCTCGACCGGCGTGACCGGCACCCCGGCGCCGGAGATCGTCGACGCGGTGCTCCCGGTCGACACGATCTCCACGCCGGCCCCGTGCAGGGCGCGGGCCAGCTCGGCCAGGCCGGTCTTGTCGTAGACGCTGACCAGCGCGCGCCGGATCGGGCGGCGGCCGGCGTCCTCAGTGGCGTTCACGGGATGGTGACCTTTCTTCCGGTGATCGTCCAGCCTTCACGGACCAGGCGGCCGACCTGCTCGACGAGCTGGCGCCGCTCGGCGGACTTGATGCGCTCGGTGAGCGTGTCCTCGTCGTCGCCGTCGAGCACCGGCACGGCGACCTGGGCCACGATCGGCCCGGTGTCCATCCCGGCGTCGACGAAGAACAGCGTGGCCCCGGTGACCTTCACGCCGTACGCCAGCGCGTCACGGGGGCCGTGGATGCCGGGGAACGCCGGCAGCAGCGTGTTGTGCGTGTTGAGGTAGCGGTCGCCGAACGCGGCCAGGAACTCCGGCCCGACCAGCTTGAGGAACCCGGCGCTGATGACCAGGTCCGGCCGGTGCTCGGCGACCCGCGCGGTGAGCGCCTTGTCCCAGTCGGCGCGGGTGGGGTGGTCCTTGAGCCGCTCGACGAAGGACGGCACGCCGGCAGCGGCGGCCCGGTCCAGGCCGGCGATCCCGTCCCGGTCGGCGCCGACGGCGACGACCCGGGCGCCGAAGCCGGGGTCGGCGGTGGCGTCCAGCAGCGCCTGGAGGTTGCTGCCGGAACCGGAGACGAGGACGACGAGGCGGGCGACGGACGCGGGCTCGGTCACGCGGCAACCCTATCGGGCAGGTCAGGCGGCCCGGCCTCGGGGCGGCGGCTCAACGGTTGACCTCTCGGGTGGCGTGCTCGCGGTACGCTGCCGGTCGCCCGGTGTCCGGCCTCGCGCCCGGCCCGCACCCCCACGAAGAATCCGGCACGCCGCGTGCCGTCGGACCGAGGAGTACGTCGCATGCAGCCCGGATACCCCCCGCAGCAGCCGCAGCAGATCGACAACAACATGACGATGTCCATCGTCGCGATCTTCCTGTTCTGGCCGCTCGCGATCCCGGCCATCATCAACGCGTCGAAGGTCAACCCGCTGATCCAGCAGGGCGACTACGCCGGCGCCCAGGCTGCCGCCGCCGAGTCCAAGAAGTGGTCCAAGTGGGCCCTCATCGCCGGCCTGGCCTGGATCGCCATCATCGTGGTGGGATGTTGCCTCCTCGGCGGCCTGGCTGGTATCGCCGGCAACAGCGGCAGCAACTGACGCACAACCGAACCGAACCTGAGGAGCACCCAGACATGCAGCCCGGTTACCCCGGCCAGGACCCGTACGGCCAGCAGCCGAACCAGGACCCGACCGCTCAGCCGAACGACCCGTACGCCCAGCCGCCGCAGGCCCCGCAGTACGGCCAGCAGCCGACGTCGGGCCAGCCGTACGGCCAGCCCACCTCGGGTCAGCCCGCCTACGGCCAGGACCCGTACGCGCAGCAGCAGCAGCCGTACGGTGCCGCGCCGCAGTACCCGACCGCCGGCTACCCGGCCGGCCCGGCGCAGGGTCAGGGCCAGAACAACACCATGGGCCTGGCCGGCATGATCGTCGGCATCGCCTCGATCGTGCTCGGCCTGTGCTGCCCGCTGCTGGGTGTCCCGGCCGGCATCGTGGCGGTCGTCCTCGGCGTGCTCGGCCAGAAGAAGGTCCAGGCGGGCGAGGCCAGCAACGCCGGCCAGGCGCGGGCCGCCCTGATCTGCGGCGCCGTCGGCGTGGTCGTCGGCATCGTCAGCGCCATCGCGGGCGCTGCGATCAACATGAACAACTTCGGCGCCTGACCGTCGTTCGAACGAGGGGCGTCCGGCGACCGCCGGGCGCCCCTCGCGCGTCTCTCTCCCCGCGCGGCACCGGACGGATCAGCGGGGCGCCGGGGTGGCGCGGGGCGGGGGTGCCGGACGCGCCGGGCGGGTCAGGGTGCGGGTGGCGGCCGCGCCGAGTACCGCGCCCACCGCGATCACCAGGGTGGCCACCACCGCCACCGGCCAGGGCGACGGGCCGACCTCGGCCAGCCGCCCGCCGCCGAGCGGCCCGCCGGAGACCGCCGCGACCAGCCCCAGCAGCACGCCGGCCACCGGTCCGGCGAGCGCGGCCGGCCCGAGCAGCGCCGGCCAGGCCACATCGGCCCGTTCCTCGGCGGCCGCCCGGATCAGCCGCCGGGCCAGGAGCCAGCCGGCCGCCATCGCGGCCAGCACCGGCACCGCGAGCAGCGCGGCGCCGAGCCCGTCCATCGGGCCGCGGGGCAGGCCGGCCAGCAACGGTACGGCCGGCAGCGCGCCGACCGACACCTCACTCGTGCGGACGGCGGTGTCGGTGCCGACGGCGAACCCGGGACCGAGCAGGTAGCTGGCCGACCAGGCGATGGCGTTCGGCGCGTACGCGAGGCTGACCAGGGTGATGCCGGCCTGACCGGCCACCCCGGTCCGGTAGGCGCCGATCATGTCGGCCGCGTCGCCGCCGCCGGTGGCCACCGCCAGTCCGGCCGCCCCCGCGCCCGCGCCGAGCAGCAGCAGCGCCGCGACCAGGCCGGTACGCAGGCCGTCGCGCAGCGGCGGTGGGCAGCGCGCGGTCAGCAGCACCCAGACGCCTGTGGTGCGCAGCGCCCCGACCAGGGCGGCCGGCACGCCGAACGCGGCGAACGTGAGCGCGGCGGTGACCGGGGAGACCCGCAGCCCGCCCGCGTCGACGGCGAACGCGGCGAGCGCGCCGAGCAGCGCGTACGCGATCCCGACGGCGGCCGCGACGGTGAGCGCCTGGCGGGGCGAGCCGGCCCCGCGCGCGCCGACGGCCCGGCTGACGTGCACGCCGGCGCGGGTGAGCCGCCAGACGGCGAGCGCGCTCAGCGCGAGCGGGATCAGGCCCAGCGGCCCGGCTGTGGTCTGCAGCGGCACGCCGTGCCCGAGCAGCCAGCCGGCCAGGCCGGCGCGCAGCGCGCCACCGAGCGAGCCGGCGTCCTCGCTGAGCTGGGCCAGGCCCAGCACGACGGAGACCGGCAGCCACGAGGTCAGCGCGGCCCAGAGCGCCGCCACCCCGGCCGCGACGGGCAACGGCGCCCGGCTGCGCGGCTCCTCGCCCGAGCGCGGCGCGGGCACCCGCGCGGCCGGGCGGGCGCGGCCGGGTGGCCGTTCCCCGGCGCGGGGACCGGAAGCCGGACGGCGTGGCTGGTCAGGGGTGACACGTGACATCGGGTCTACTCTGGCACGCCGCGGGAAGGACGGCAGTCCGATACCGGGTCGGCAGCGCGGCGAGTTCGCCGAACCCCCGCCTCAGCGGTGGTGATCCGGTCTAGCCTCGGCCTCAGACGCGACCATTCCCGTCGCGGCGCCTACCGTTCGGAGGAAGCCGTGCACGCTCCGTATCCGCCACCACCGCCGCCGCCGGCCGTCGGCCGGGACCGGACCACGCTCTGGGGCGTCCTCGGCATCGTCTTCGGCCTGTTCTGCTGCGGCATCCTGGGCATCGTCTTCGGCGCGCTGTCGATCCGCGACGCGCGGCGCAACGGCAAGTCGCAGCTGCTCGGCTGGCTGGCCATCGCGTTCGGTGTGATCAACATCGTCGCCAGCGCCATCGTGCGGGCCCGGGGCAACTCGTACTACCCGTACTGGTACCGCTGAACGCGAGGGGGCCGGCCGGTTCCCCGGTCGGCCCCTCGGCGCGTGGTGCGGCCGCTCAGCGGCCGGACATGAGCTCCCGCATCAGGTTGGCGGTCTCGGTCGGGGTCTTGCCGACCTTGACGCCCACCGCCTCCAGCGCCGCCTTCTTGGCGTCGGCGGTGCCCGCCGAGCCCGAGATGATCGCGCCGGCGTGACCCATGGTCTTGCCGGGCGGGGCGGTGAAGCCGGCGATGTAGCCGACCACCGGCTTGGTGACGTTGGCCTTGATGAACTCGGCCGCCCGCTCCTCGGCGTCGCCGCCGATCTCACCGATCATGACGATCGCGTCGGTCTCCGGGTCCGCCTCGAAGGCGGCCAGGGCGTCGATGTGGGTGGTGCCGATGATCGGGTCACCGCCGATGCCGACGCAGGTGGAGAAGCCGATGTCGCGCAGCTCGTACATCATCTGGTAGGTCAGCGTGCCGCTCTTGCTGACCAGGCCGATGCGGCCGGAGCCGGTGATGTCGGCCGGGATGATGCCGGCGTTGGACGCGCCCGGCGAGGCGATGCCCGGGCAGTTCGGGCCGATGATCCGGGTGCGCTCGCCCTTGGACTTGTTGTACGCCCAGAACGCGGCGGTGTCGTGCACCGGCACGCCCTCGGTGATCACCACGGCCAGGTCGATGCCGGCGTCGATCGCCTCGACCACGGCGGCCTTGGTGAACTGCGGCGGCACGAAGATGACTGTGACGTCCGCGCCGGTGGACTTCATCGCGTCCGCGACGGACGCGAAGACGGGCAGCTCGGTGCCGTCGAAGTCGACGGTGGTGCCGGCCTTGCGCGGGTTCACGCCGCCGACCACGTTGGTGCCGGCGGCGAGCATCCGCCGGGTGTGCTTGGAACCCTCGGAACCGGTCATCCCCTGCACGATGACCTTGGAGTCCTTGGTCAGCCAGATAGCCATTGTCAGACCCCCGCAGCTGCCAGCTCGGCGGCCCGCTCGGCCGCGCCGTCCATGGTGTCGACCCGCTGGATCAGCGGGTTGGCCGCGCCGTCGAGGATCGCCCGACCGGCCTCGGCGTTGTTGCCGTCGAGACGGACGACGAGCGGCTTGGTGGCCTTCTCGCCGCGCTGCTCCAGCAGCGCCAGCGCCTGCACGATGCCGTTGGCGACCGCGTCGCACGCGGTGATGCCGCCGAAGACGTTGACGAAGACGCTCTTGACCGACGGGTCGGACAGGACGATCTCCAGGCCGTTCGCCATCACCTCGGCGCTCGCGCCGCCGCCGATGTCGAGGAAGTTGGCCGGCTTGACGCCGCCGTGCCGCTCGCCCGCGTACGCGACCACGTCGAGCGTGGACATGACCAGGCCCGCGCCGTTGCCGATGATGCCGACCTCGCCGTCGAGCTTGACGTAGTTGAGGTCCTTGGCCTTGGCGGCCTGCTCCAGCGGGTCCACCGACGCCTGGTCGACCAGGGCCTCGTGGTCCGGGTGCCGGAACGCGGCGTTCTCGTCCAGCGTGACCTTGGCGTCCAGGAGCAGCAGCTTGCCGTCCTTGGTGGTGGCCAGCGGGTTCACCTCGACGAGCGTGGCGTCCTCGGCGACGAACGCCTGCCACAGCTTCACCGCGACGTCGACGACCTGGTCGGCGACCTCGGCCGGGAATCCGGCCGCGGTGACGATCTCCCGGGCCTTCGCCTCGTCGACGCCGGTGTTGGCGTCGATCGGAGCCTTGACGACCTTCTCGGGCGTCTCGGCGGCGACCTGCTCGATGTCCATGCCGCCGGCCACGCTGGCGATGCAGAGGAAGGTGCGGTTCGCCCGGTCGAGCAGGTAAGAGAAGTAGTACTCCTCGGCCACGTCCGCGGTCACGGTGATCATGACCTTGTGGACGGTGTGACCCTTGATGTCCATGCCGAGGATGTCGGTGGCCCGGGCCACCGTCTCCTCCGCGCCCTCGGCCAGCTTCACGCCGCCGGCCTTGCCGCGGCCACCGACCTTCACCTGCGCCTTGACGACCACCCGACCGCCGAGGCGTTCGGCGATCGCGCGGGCCTCCTCCGGGGTAGTGGCGACGCCGCCGGCGAGCACGGGCAAGCCGTGCCGCTCGAACAGGTCCCGCCCCTGGTACTCGTACAGGTCCACGTTTGCGCGTCCCGTCCCGTCTCCGCGGCGCGCCGTCGCGCCGCCACCAGCGTTGGAAAATCAGTTTGACGCCTGTCATCAGAAGAGACAGGCCATTTGCCGCAGCCTAACGAGATGGGAACCGGCGGCAACCGAGCGGGTGCGGGGTGTGCGGTAATGCACAGCCCTCTTCGGCCGGCACCGGTTTCCGGCGGCGCCGGCACGCGGCGGCGGCCGCGGTTGTCAGCCGTCCGGGGGATGTGCCGGACCGGGCGTAACCGCCGGTCGGGGGCGTCGTTGAGTGTGATGTCGGAGCGCTGGTCAAGCGCGACGACGGGAGCGGCCGATGCCCTGTCGGTCGAGGGGTGGCGGCGGGGCATCGTGCATAGAGGGGCCGGGCGTGTGAGGGGTGCGTCCGGCCCCTCCCCCGTGCCCGGAGCCGCAGATGCGGCGGATCAGCCGACCGGCTGGGCCACGTTCTCCCGCACCCATTCGACGATCGACCCGGTGGTCGCGCCGGGGGTGAAGATCTTCGCGACGCCGAGCCGCTCCAGCTCCGGCAGGTCGGCCTCGGGGATGATCCCGCCGCCGAACACCACGATGTCGGTGGCCTCGCGCTCGGCGAGCAGTTCGAGGACGCGCTTGAACAGCGTCATGTGCGCGCCGGAGAGCACGGACAGGCCGACCGCGTCCGCGTCCTCCTGGATGGCGGTCTCCACGATCTGCTCGGGCGTCTGGTGCAGGCCGGTGTAGATGACCTCCATGCCCGCGTCGCGCAGGGCACGCGCGACGACCTTCGCGCCCCGGTCGTGGCCGTCCAGGCCGGGCTTCGCGACGACGACCCGGATACGAGAGCTCATCTGCGCACACCTTTCACCAGGACTCCTGACCTGAACGAACGGTAACCCGGCGGAGCGGGAGGCGGAAAGCGGGGCCTGGACCGTCCCACGCCCGGGCTACTCTCCTACCGCTCAGGCGCGGACGCGGAAAGTCGGACACCTCCGCCGATCGGTCACTGTCCGCGACGAATGGACAGTCGGAGGCCCATCCGACCGGCGGCACGAGACATGACAAGCCAGGATGGAAACGGACATAACGAATCGCCAGTTCGGCGCTTCGGCTTGTGACAGGAGTGGCAGTTGGCTAACGTGTCCACGGTTGTCATCAGGTCCACGGACGGGTGACGACGCGACACCGGAGGTTCCACCGAGCTTCACCGAACGGTCCGGAGTCGCATCGGATCCCCGACAACGGAGGGTGTGCGTGCGCCAGCGCCTGTCGTCTGAGCCCGATCGCTATCGCGGCCGCCGTCGCGTACCCACCCCCCCGCGGAGCCGCTACGCGGCGGTGGTCACCACCGCGTTCGTCGGCGCCGGCATCGTCGCCATCGGCGCGAACGCCCTTCCTGACGCCAAGAGCGTCAACCCCTCGGTCCTCGACGAGCTTCGGCAGGCCTCGGTCGCCAGCCAGGACGCGGCGGCCCGTGCCGACAGCGCCGACCGCGCGTCCCGGTCCGACCGCACCGACAGCAAGATCACCGAGCAGGACCCGTGGCTCCTGCCGCTGCACGGCTACGACTTCAAGTCCCCCTACGGCATGCGCTGGGGCAAGCTGCACACCGGCATCGACCTGGTTGCGCCGGAGGGCACGCCGTACAAGGCGGTCCACGCCGGGACGGTCACCAAGGCGGGCTGGTTCGGCGGCTACGGCTACGCGGTGATCGTGAAGCACTCCGACGGCACCGAGGCCATCTACGGCCACTCCTCCGCCGTGTCGGTCAAGGAGGGCCAGGAGGTGAAGGCCGGCGACCAGCTCGGCCTGGTCGGCAACACCGGCCACTCCTACGGCTCCCACCTGCACCTGGAGATCCATGTCAAGGGCCAGCCGCAGGACCCGGTGGCGTTCCTCAAGGAGCGCGGAGTGGACATCCAGCTCGAAATCGAAGCGATTTACGGCGACGTAGCCGCCTCCTGACGCTCAGTACGCCCCGTCACCGCCCGGATCACACGATCCGGGCGGTTTCGTTTGGCGGAAGTCTGCCACGTCACACCCGCCGGTGTGAGCGGGACCACATCGGTAGGTGATCGTCTTCGCCGATGAACCGCCCGTCCGGTCCGCAACCGGGCACGCCGCGACGGCCCGCAGCCACCGCTCCGGCCACCCGATACCCGCCACCACCTGCGCCGACACCAGTATTTCGTGGTCACGTGCCCCTCGACTGGTGAAGGATCCCGTGCAGCACAGCAGCCCCACCCCGGACAACGCTCCCGCCCGGCACCGGCGTCCGCGCCGCGCCCGGCGCACCGCATACGTGGTCACCGGCGCGGTGGCCCTGCTCGGCCTCGGCATCGGCGGCGTGGTCACCGTCGCCGACCGGTCCGCGCCGACGCCGGCCGCCGTCGACCTCGGCGTACAGGCCCGCGTCGACGACGCGGCCCGCGCCGACCGCTCGGCCCGCGAACCGATCACCCCGTCCGCCGTCCCGGCCAGCCCCGCGCCGAGCCCGAGCGCGACCACCCCGGCGCCGAAGAAGACGGCCACCGCCAAGCCCAAGCCGAAGAAGACCGTGGCGAAGAAGGCGGTGGCGAAGAAGCCGACCTGGGTCATCCCGATGAAGGGCGCGGACATCACGTCCTGCTACGGGCCCCGCTGGGGCACCCAGCACGCCGGCATCGACTTCGCCATGCCGGCCGGCACCCCGATCCACGCCGCCGCGGCGGGCACCGTGGTCAAGGCCGGCGACGTGGGCGACGGCTACGGCATCTCGGTCTTCATCGACCACCACAACGGCTACCTGACCCACTACGCCCACCAGAGCCGGCTCGCCGTCGCCGTGGGCGACAAGGTCACCGCCGGTCAGGTCATCGGCTACGAAGGCTCCACCGGCGACTCCACCGGCCCGCACCTGCACTTCGAGGTGCACCAGGGCGCCATGTGGAACCAGATCGACCCGGCGCCGTTCCTGCGCGCGCGGGGCATCGACGTGGCCTGCTGACCGCGCCACGACAGGGGCAGGGCCCGGTCCGGCCACGAGCCGGGCCGGGCCCGCTCACGCTCAGAGCTTGTCGATCGGGGCGTGCCGCAGCACCAGCCACATCGTCTGGTCGCCGAAGTCGATCTGCGCCCGGGCGCCCGGCCCGGCCCCCTCCACCGCCAGCACCCGGCCCAGGCCGTACCGCTGGTGGTTGACCCGGTCCCCGGCCGAGACCTTCGGGGCCTGCTTCAGCTCACTCGCCGTGGACAGCCGGCTGGCGTCCACGCCCAGCCGCTTCGCCAGCTCGGTCGCCTTCGGCGTGCCGCCGGCGAAGCCGCCGCGGCCCAGACGGTCCGCCCGGCCGCCGACGCCGCCGCCCCCGCCACCCCACGAGGTGTACGACCCCTCGGTGCGCTCCCAGCGGACCAGCTCCGGCGGCAGCTCCTCCAGGAACCGCGACGGCGGGTTGTACGCGGGCGCGCCCCACGCCGACCGGGTCACCGCGCGGGACAGGTAGAGACGCTGGCGGGCCCGGGTGATGCCCACGTACGCCAGCCGCCGCTCCTCCTCCAGCTCCCGGGTGTCGCCGAGCGAGCGCAGGTGCGGGAAGACGCCGTCCTCCAGGCCGGTCAGGAAGACCACCGGGAACTCCAGGCCCTTGGCCGTGTGCAGCGTCATCAGCGTGACCACGCCCTGGTGGTCCGGGTCGTCGGAGGGGATCTGGTCGGCGTCGGCGACGAGCGCCACCTGCTCCAGGAACCCGGCCAGGGTGGCCCGCTCGTCCTCGGCGCCGAGCGCCTCGATCCGTTCGGTGTACTCCCGGGCGACGCTCACCAGCTCCTGGAGGTTGTCCACCCGGCCGGCGTCCTGCGGGTCGAGGCTCTCCTCCAGCTCGGCCAGGTAGCCCGAGCGGGTCAGCACCGCCTCCAGCGCCTCCTCCGGCGTGCCGGTGGCGGCCAGCTCCCGCGCCGCGTCGAGCAGCGCGACGAACTCGGCGATGCCGTTCGCGGCCCGGGTGGAGATGCCTGGTGCGTCCTTGGCCCGGCGCAGCGCGGCGCCGAAGGAGATGCGGTCGCGCGCGGCCAGCGCCTCCACGCACGCCTCGGCCCGCTCGCCGATGCCCCGGCGCGGGGTGTTGAGGATCCGCCGCAGGCTGACCGTGTCGTCGTCGTTCACCACCGCGCGCAGGTACGCGAGCGCGTCGCGGACCTCCTTGCGCTCGTAGAAGCGCACCCCGCCGACCACCTTGTAGGGCAGGCCGACCCGGATGAACACCTCCTCGAACACGCGGGACATGGCGTTGGTGCGGTAGAAGACGGCCACGTCGCCCGGGCGGGTGTCGCCGTCGTCGACCAGCCGGTCGATCTCGCGGGCGACCCAGTCGGCCTCGGCGTGCTCGGTGTCGGCGACGTACCCGACGATCTGCTCCCCGGCCCCGGCGTCGCTCCACAGCCGCTTCGGCTTGCGCGAGGTGTTGCGGTCGATGACCGCGTTCGCCGCGTTGAGGATGGTCTGGGTCGAGCGGTAGTTCTGCTCCAGCAGGATCGTGCGGGCGTCGGTGAAGTCCCGCTCGAACTCCAGGATGTTGCGGATGGTCGCGCCGCGGAACGCGTAGATCGACTGGTCGGCGTCGCCGACCACGCACAGCTCGGCCGGCGGGATCCCCTCGGTGCCGGAGACCAACTCCTTGATCAGCACGTACTGGGCGTGGTTGGTGTCCTGGTATTCGTCGACCAGCACGTGCCGGAACCGCCGCCGGTAGCTCTCCGCCACGTGCGGGTGCGACTGGAGCAGGTGCACCGTGGTCATGATCAGGTCGTCGAAGTCCAGCGCGTGCGCCTCGCGCAGCCGCCGCTGGTAGAGCGTGTACGCCTCGGCGAGCGCCCGCTCGTTCGGCCCCTTGGCCCGGCCGGCGAACTCCTCCGGGTCGACCAGCTCGTTCTTCAGGTTCGACACCTGGGCGGCCAGACCCCGGGCCGGGTAGCGCTTCGGATCCAGGTCCAGCTCGCGGGCGACCATCTGCATCAGCCGGCGCGAGTCGTCCGCGTCGTAGATCGAGAACGTCGACTTCAGGCCGGCGTGCTCGTGCTCGGCCCGCAGGATGCGTACGCACGCGGAGTGGAACGTCGACACCCACATCATCCGGGCGCGCGGGCCGACGAGCGCGGCCACCCGCTCCTTCATCTCGCCGGCGGCCTTGTTGGTGAAGGTGATCGCGATGATCTCGCCGGGATGCACGTCCCGGGCGGCAAGCAGGTAGGCGATCCGGTTGGTCAGCACCCGGGTCTTGCCGGAGCCGGCGCCGGCCACGATGAGCAGCGGGGAGCCGGCGTGGGTCACCGCGTCCCGCTGGGGGCCGTTCAGGCCGTCGAGGAGGGCCTGCGGGTCCGACCCGGGGGCCCCGGGGCGGCGCGGCGGGGTCGGCCGGGACTCCGGCGCAGGCGGGGACGCGGGGATGTCGAAGAGAGGATGCATCGCAGTCCGAGTCTATGCCGTCGGCCGGACACTTCCCCGCCCGCGCGGCCGGTCGGCGCCCGGCGGCACGTCTCACCTGTTGGTGCGTCTTCTTGCGCGCCCGCCCGGGTGGTCGGCATACTCGACGACGTGTTCGATCAGCGCTTCTACTTTTACTACGGCACCGGGAGTCCGGCAGCCGTGGGTCGCGCCTGATCACAGACCTACGAAACGCCCCGGGCTCGGAGAGCCCGGGGCGTTTCCGTCCCGGGATCCGGGTACCGGGCCCGAGCCCCGAGAGGGACGACGATGATGACTGACGTGGTGGAGTCCAGCGGCAGCCCGGCGCGCAACGGCCGGCCGGCCGACGCCGACCCGAGCGGCGCCGCGGCGTCCCGGACCGGCACCGACGACGCGACGGCCGCCGAGCGGATCGGTGAGATCCGGCGGCGGATCGACGAGATCGACAGCACGCTCATCGCGCTCTGGCAGGAGCGGGCCGCGCTCTCCCAGGAGGTCGGCGCGACCCGGATGGCCTCCGGTGGGACCCGGCTCGTGCTCTCCCGCGAACGGGAGATCCTGGAGCGGTTCCGGGCCGAGCTCGGCGCGGACGGCACCCAGCTCGCGCTCCTGCTGCTGCGCGCCGGTCGCGGCCCGCTGTGACGCCGTGACGCCCCCGGATACGACGAACCGCCTACCGGCGTCGAGTTGACGCCGGCAGGCGGTCCGGTTCGGTTCAGGCCGCGTCGTGGGTGACGACGATCTCCCGCTTCTCCGCGAAGTGGCAGGCGCTCGGGTGATCCGAGCCCGGCCGGATCTGGAGCAGCGGCACCTCCTGGGCGCAGACGTCCTGCGCCTTCCAGCACCGGGTCCGGAACCGGCAGCCCGAGGGCGGGCTGACCGGCGAGGGGACGTCGCCCTGGAGCCGGATGATCGCCTTGCTCTCGCGCACCGTCGGGTCGGGCACCGGCACCGCCGACAGCAGCGCCTGGGTGTACGGGTGGGTCGGACGCTCGTAGATCTCGTCCTCGGTGCCGATCTCCACCATCTTGCCCAGGTACATCACCGCGACCCGGTCGGAGAGGTGACGCACCACCGACAGGTCGTGGGCGATGAAGACGTACGACAGCCCGAACTCGGCCTGGAGCTTCTCCAGCAGGTTCATCACCTGCGCCTGGATGGAGACGTCCAACGCCGACACCGGCTCGTCGCAGACGATCACCTCGGGCCGCAGCGCCAGCGCCCGGGCGATGCCGATGCGCTGCCGCTGACCGCCGGAGAACTGGTGCGGGTAGCGGTTGATGTGCTCGGGGTTGAGGCCGACCAGGTCCAGCAGCTCCTTGACCTTGCTGCGCCGGCTGCCGCGCGGGGCCACCTCGGGGTGGATCTCGAACGGCTCGCCGATCAGGTCACCCACCGTCATCCGGGGGTTCAGCGAGGTGTACGGGTCCTGCATCACCAGCTGGATCTGCCGGCGCAGCCGCCGCAGCGCGCCACCGGAGAGCTTGGAGATGTCCTGGCCCTTGTAGAGCACCTGGCCGCCGGTCGGCTTCTCCAGGTTCATCAGCACCCGGGCCAGCGTCGACTTGCCGCAGCCGGACTCGCCGACCACACCGAGCGTCTCGCCGGCCTTGAGGTCGAAGGAGACGCCGTCGACCGCCTTGACGTGGCCGATGGTCTTCTTGAACACCACGCCCCGGGTCACGGGGTAGTGCTTGACCAGGTCACGAACCTCGATGATGTTCTCAGTCACGGTTCACCAGTTCCTCGGCGAAGTGGCAGGCGCTGGCCCGGCCGTTGCCCAGTTGCAGCAGCGGCGGGACCTTCTCCCGGCACACCGGCTGCGCCATCGGGCAGCGCGGGTTGAACGCGCAGCCCGGCGGGATGTTCATCAGGTTCGGCGGGAGGCCCTTGATCGTGCGGAGCTCCTGGCCCTTCTCGTCCATCCGCGGGATCGAGTTGAGCAGGCCGAGCGTGTACGGGTGCGCCGGCTTGCGGTACAGGTCGTAGACGTCGGCTTCCTCGACGATCCGGCCGGCGTACATGACCGCGATCCGGTCCGCGACGTCGGCGACCACGCCGAGGTCGTGGGTGATCAGGATCATGCCCATCTGCCGTTCCCGCTGGAGCTCACCGAGCAGGTCCATGATCTGGGCCTGCACGGTCACGTCCAGCGCGGTGGTCGGCTCGTCGGCGATCAGCACCTCGGGGTCCAGCGCCAGCGACATGGCGATCATGGCGCGCTGCCGCATACCGCCGGAGAACTGGTGCGGGTAGTTGCTGAACCGGCCCTTGGCGTTGGGGATCTTCACCTGGTCGAGCATCTCGATCGCGCGCTTCTTGGCGTCCGAGCGGCTCATGCCGCGCCGGATGCGGAACTGCTCGGCGATCTGGAAGCCGACTGTGAAAACCGGGTTGAGGGCCGAGAGCGAGTCCTGGAAGATCATGGCGATGCCCTCGCCCCGGATCCGCCGCCGCTGTTCGGGGGACATGGTGAGCATGTCCTTGCCGTGGAAGCGGACCTGGCCGCCGGTGACGAACCCGGGCGGGGTGTCCAGGATGCCCATGATGGTCTGCGCGGTGACGCTCTTGCCGGAGCCCGATTCGCCGAGCACGGCGAGGGTCTCCCCCGCGTCGACGTGGTACGTGACTCCGTTGATGACCTTGGCGACGCCGTCCCGGGTACGGAACTCCACCCGAAGGTCGTCGACCTCGAGCAGCCGGCCCGAGGGGCGACCGGATCCGTCGGCGCCCGGCGCGGACTGCTCGGACACGAGAATGTCGGACAACTCAGTTCCCCTATCGAAGCTTCGGGTCGAGGGCCTCGCGGACCGCCTCGCCGAGCATGACGAAGCTCAGCACTGCGGCGACGAGGAACGCGGAGGGGAAGAACAGCAGGTACGGCGAGACCCGGATGTAGTTCTGCGCCTCGCTGATCATGATGCCCCAGGAGACGACCGGGCTCTTCAGGCCGATGCCCAGGAACGAGAGCGTGGCCTCCGCGCCGATGAACGAGCCGACCATGATCGTGCCGTAGACCAGAAGCGGGGCCAGGCAGTTCGGCAGCAGGTGCTTGAGGATGATCCGGCCGGTGCTGGCGCCGAGCGCGCGGGCCGCGACGATGTAGTCGGCCTCCTTGGTGGCGAGCACCGAGGAGCGCATCAGCCGCATCACCACCGGCCAGCTCAGCACGCTCAGGGACAGGATGACCAGGCCCATGATCGTCCACTCGCCGTTGTCGGTGCCGGAGCCGTTGAACGTGGTCAGGATGACGATCGAGCCGAGCACGAACGGCAGGCCGAAGAAGATGTCCGCGACACGGGACAGCAGCGCGTCCACCCAGCCGCCGCGGTAGCCGGCGATGATGCCCATCGTGCCGCCGACGAGCAGCGTCAGGACGGTGGAGACCACTGCGACCACGATCGAGGCGCGGGCGCCGTAGATGACCCGGGCGTAGACGTCGCGGCCCTGCACGTCGTAGCCGAACCAGGCGGCCGACGACGGCTCGACCCGGCTGCGGTCCAGCGAGCCGTTGACCGCGTCGCCGGAGGTGAACAGCCACGGGAAGGCCGCCATCACGAGGAAGATCAGGATGATCGTCGCCGAGATCCAGAACAGCGGCTTGCGGCGCAGGTCGATCCAGGCGTCACCGAGCAGGCCACGCGGCTTGTTCTGCTTCGCGCTCTCCGGCAGGCCCGCGTTGGTGGGCGCGCCCGACCCCGCCTCGGTGGGCATGGTCGCGGGCGGCGTCGACACGATCGACGCGGTATTCGGGTCACTCATGCCCGTACCTCGCTGCGCTCGGCGCGGGCGTGGTTACCCGCGCAGACTGCTGGGACGTTTCGTACGCTGCGGCGGTCACTCATAGCGGATCCTCGGGTCGAGGGCGGCGTAGAGCAGGTCCACCACCAGGTTCATGATGAGATAGACGAGCACCAACACCACGACGATGCCGACAACGGTAGCGCTCTCCTTGGTGACGATCGAGCGGAGCACCTGACGGCCGATGCCGTTGATGCCGAAGATGCCCTCCGTCACGATCGCGCCACCCATCAGCGCGCCGAGGTCGGTGCCGAGCAGGGTGACCACCGGGATGAGCGAGTTGCGCAGCAGGTGCACGCCGACCACGCGGCGCATCGGGAGGCCCTTGGCGATCGCGGTGCGGACGTAGTCGGCACGCCGGTTCTCGGCGATGCTCGTACGCGCCACCCGGGCGATGTACGCCATCGATGCGCTTCCGAGCACGAAGCCCGGCACGATCAGTTCACTGAACCGCATCTCGTTGGACACGGTCGGGTTGATGATGCCCCACTTCACACCGAGCAGCCACTGCAGCACGAAGCCGATGACGAAGACCGGGAGGGCGATCAGGAAGAGGGTGGAGACCAGGACCAGGTTGTCCAGGAAGCCGTTGCGCCGCAGGCCGGTGAGGATGCCGGCGCCGAGACCGATCACGGCCTCGATGGCGAGGGCGACCACCGCCAGCTTCAGGGTGTTCGGGTACGACGTGGCGATGATGTCGCTGATCTCGCGACCGCCGAACGTGATACCGAAGTCACCCTGCAGAAGGTTCTTCATGTAGCTGGCGTACTGCACCCAGATCGACTCGTCGAGGTTGTACTTCTCGGTCATCATGGCGCGGTAGTTCGGCGGGCAACCGCGGTCGCCGCACTTGCCGGCGAAGGGGTCACCGGGCACTGACCAGACGAGCCAGTAGATCAGGAACGTCGTACCGATGAACACCGGCACGAGTTGCAGCAGCCGTCTCAAGAGATAACGGCCCATGGGGTGGTCCTCCAGACAGGGAGCGCCGGGGCGGGCCGGCGCGGCGGCGACAACGTTGCGAGGGGTTCGTTGTACACCCCCTCGCGGAACGGCCCCGGGTCGGGCTCACCGGTAGGCGAGCCCGACCCGGGGTCAGAGCGTTCGGATCAGAGCTCGACCGAGGTGATGTCGAGCTCGCCGACGTTGGTCAGCTCGAGCTTCTTGATCTTCTCCGAGTGGCCGGACTGCTGGCCACCGAAGTAGATCGGCATCGACGGAACGTCCTGGTCGATCAGCTTGACGGCCTCAGCGAACTTCTTGTGGGCCTCCTCGATGCTGGGGGCCGCGGTGGCCTCCTTCGAGAGGGCGTCCACCTGCGGGTTGCTGTACTTGCCGTCGTTCGAGGAACCACCGGTGACGTAGAGCGGGTTGATCCAGTTCTCCACGTCCGGGTAGTCCTGCTGCCAGCCGGCCCGGTACGCGCCGGTCATCTTGTAGGCGTTGATGTTGGCGCGGAAGACCGCGAAGGTCGGCACGCCGACGGCGACCGCGTCGATGCCCAGGTTGGTCTTGATCTGCTGGGCGACGGCCTCCATCCACTCCTTGTGGCTGGCGTCCGCGTTGTACGACAGGGTCAGCTTGCCCTGGAAGCCACCGGACTCGGCGTAGAGCTTCTTGGCCTCGGCCACGTCGAACTTGCAGGCGGTGCAGTTGCCCGGCTCGGCGCCCGGGGTCAGCGGGTTGGCCCAGCTGTCGGCCGGCTTACGGGTACCGAAGAAGATCTTGTCGGTGATCGCCTGCCGGTCGATGGACAGCGAGATCGCCTTGCGCAGCTTCGGGTTCTGGAAGCGCTTGTCGTAGATCGGGAAGGCGATGATGCCGGTCGACGGGGTGGTCGAGGACATGGCCCGCTCGGCCAGGTCGGTCTTCCACTTGTCACCGGCCAGCGCGGAGACCGGAACCTGCTGCTGGAAGTCCAGGTTGCCGGCGAGCAGGTCGTTGTAGGCCGCCGTGTCGTCCTGGTAGATCTTGACGGTGACGTCCTTGATCTTCATCTTGTCGCGCAGGCTGTAGTCGTCGAAGCGGGTCAGCTTGATCTCGACGTCGTCCTGCCAGGAGACGAGCTTGACCGGGCCGTTACCGATCGGCTTCTTGCCGAACTCCGCCGGGGTGGTGGAGAAGAAGGCGTCCGGCAGCGGCACGAAGGCGCTGTAGCCGAGCTTGGTCGGGAACACGGCGGTCGGCGCGTTCAGCGTGACCTCGAAGTTCCAGTCGTCGACGACCTTGAGGCCGGACATGTCCTTGGCCTTGGGCTCCGGGGCCTTCTGCGGGCCGTCCGGGCCGTCCGGGTCCTCGGTGTAGACCTCGTCGAAGCCCTGGATGTCGGAGAAGAAGGAGGCGTTCTGCGCGCCGTTCGGGCCGTACGCCGCCCAGTTCCAGGCCTTGACGAAGCTCTCGGCCTTGACGGTGGTGCCGTCGTGGAACTTGGTGTTCTGCTTGATCTTGATCTTGAAGACCTTCGAGTCGCTCGTCTCGATCGACTCGGCGAGCAGGTTCTGCGGCGCCCCACCGTTGTTGGGGTACTCGACCAGACCGCTCCACATCCAGTCGATGATCGCGCCGCCACCGGTCTCGGTGGTGTTCGCCGGAACCAGGGGGTTCTCCGGCTGGGTACCGTCGATGACGATCGCGCCGTCCGAGCTGGCGCCGGCGTCGCCACCGTCGTTGTTCCCGCTGGAGCAGCCGGACGCGACGAGCGCGAATGCCGCGCCCACCGCGAGCGCGCCGCTCGCCCGCTTCGAGACTCTCATTCCGAGGGGCCTCCTCTTTCTTAACCTGGTTCCGTCGTGGGTTTCACGCACGTTTGGGGGTGACACCACCGGCGACCCGGACAAGCCGGACGTCGGTTTACCGCAGAGGATTTCGGGACACCCCAGGGGTACCGATCCGCCGGGCGCCACACCTTGGACGTGGGCACCGCGCAGGGTCGACAACCACGCGGCGACGCTGGTGGCGGCGTCCACGTGGTCGGCAGGCCCGACGAGATGCCTCACACCGGGGGGTGAGGTGCTGCCACTGTGACACCCACCGGCCCTTTCCGTGAAGGTGCCGTTATCAAGACGTTAGTTGCCCGCCACGTTGCCGATACTTGAGAAAAGATCACAAAGCGTACGGACGATAGGGCCCTGAACAGGCAAGACGGGCACATGGAGGTTGACGGGCATCCCTGCCGCCCGCAAGCGCTGTGACGTGGACCGCGCCCGCTCCCGGCCCGTCAACGGGCGCACGGCTGCGGCTTTTTTGTCCGTCCGGAGGATACCGACGTCGACTGTGCGGACAACAACGACCCCCCGGGGGGACGATGCCTCCCAGGGGGTCGCCGAGCGACGTGGGCTCAGACCAGGCGGCGGTCGGCAGCCCAGCGGGACAGCTCGTACCGGTTCGACATCTGGAGCTTGCGCAGGACGTTGGAGACGTGCGTCTCGACCGTCTTGATCGAGATGTACAGCTCCTTGGCGATTTCCTTGTAGGCGTACCCGCGGGCGAGCAGCCGGAGCACCTCGCGCTCCCGGTTGGTGAGCTGGTCCAGCTCGGGGTCGGCCACCGGCGCGTCCGGCCGGGACGCGAACGCGTCAAGCACGAACCCGGCCAGCCGGGGGCTGAACACGGCGTCGCCGTCGGCCACCCGGCGGATCGCGTCGGTCAGCTCCTCCGGGGAGATCGTCTTGGTGACGTAGCCCCGCGCGCCGGCCCGGATCAGCCCGATCACGTCCTCGGCGGCGTCGGACACGCTCAGCGCGAGGAACCGCACCTGCGGGTGGGTACGCCGCATCGCCTCCAGCACCGCGCGGCCGCCGCCGTCGGGCATGTGCACGTCGAGCAGCACCACGTCCGGCGCGGTGGCCGCGATCCGGGTCACCGCCTCGGCCACCGAGCTGGCCTCGCCGACCACCTCGACCCGCGCGCCCAGCTCGGCGCGCACGCCGGCCCGGAACATCGCGTGGTCGTCGACGAGGAAGACCCGCAGCGGCCCGCGCGGCGCCGTGCCCTCGACCGGTTCCTGCTCGGACATGTCACCTGTCCCTTTCCGCCGTGGAGCCGGAGCCGCTGATCGGCAGGATCAGCCGGACCTCGGTCCCTTCTCCCGGCTCGGACCGGATCTCCGCCCGGCCGCCGTGCCGCTTCATCCGCCCGATGATCGATCCTCGGACGCCGTGCCGGTGATTCTCCACCGTATCCGGGTCGAAGCCCTTGCCCCGGTCCCGGACGAAGACGCTCACCTGCTCCGGCTCCACCTCGGCGTAGAGCGACACGGTCTGCACACCGGCGTGCCGGGCCGCGTTGACCAGGGCCTCCCGGGCGGCGGCCACGAGCGCGCCGACCCGCTCGTCGGTCTCCCGGTCGCCGACGACCACCGCCTCGACAGTGATGGCGAACGTGTCCTCCACCTCGGCGGCGGCCTGCTCCAGCGCGGCCGCGAACCGCTCGGTCGGCGAGGCGGTCGGCTTGTAGAGCCAGTTGCGCAGCGAGCGCTCCTGGCCACGGGCCAGCCGCTGCACCGTCTTGACGTCGCTGGCGTTGCGCTGGATCAGGGCCAGCGTGTGCAGCACCTGGTCGTGGACCATGGCGGCCAGCTCGGCCCGCTCCTGCTCGCGGATGCGTCCCTCCCGCTCCGAGCGGAGCTGGTTCCAGGTCCGCCAGAGCACTGGGCCGGTCACCACGCCGACGCCGGCCAGCCCGACCAGCGCGAAGATCACGCCGTTGAGCACCGCGTCGAAGTTCTGCGCCGGCGAGTAGACGGCCGCCACGCCGATGATGCCGACCGCGACGAGCACGCCGCCGCCGATGAAGCGCAGCACGAACGCGCGCCGGTCGGTCTCCTCCACCACCGCGCCCAGCCAGGGCACCGCCGCGTCGCCCCACTGCCGGCGCCGCTCCGGCCCGGACTGGTGCCAGATGACGCCCGCGCCGACCGCGATGATCGCCACCAGCCAGCCGGCGGTGCCGGCCGCGCCCACCGAGTTGAAGGCGAAGACCTGCAACAGCAGTACGCCCAGCCCGATCGCCACGAACGGCAGCAGCTGGGTCAGGTCACGGCGCGGCGGGACGGCGGTGTCGCCGGGGCGGGGTGGCACCACCGCCCAGAAGGCGGCGTACAGCAGCAGCCCGAGGCCGCTGAGCCCGAGCAGGACCATGAACGCCATCCGCACCCGCAGCACCGGGATGCCCAGGTGCTCGGCGATGCCCGCGGCCACCCCGGCGGCCAGCCGGTGCTCGGTGGCCCGGTAGAGGCGCGGGGCGTGCGGGGCAGGGGTGCTGCTGATCGGAAACTCCCAGGTCGAGATGGAGAGGGCGGCGGCGCCGACGCTCAGATCGTCACACGGCGGCGACGTCCCGGACCACGGGGACGCCCCGGACTTTCGCCACCGGCGGATCTCAGGGTGGGGTCAGGGTCGGGTCCTGAGGCAGTCCGGGCGGCCGGGCAAGCAGTATCGGAGGCATGACCGAGGACGCTGCCCGTCCGCCCCGCCCCTGGGCGGCAGCACAGGACGCCCCGCCGCCGCCCCCACCGGGGTCGGCGCCCCCCACCGACCACGCGACCACGCCGCCCGGCGGCGAGCCGTTCACCGGCCCGCCACCCGGGGGGTACGCCCCGCCGCCGGGTGCCGCCGGCTTCACCACCCGGTACGGGCTGGTGCGCCCTCGCGAAGGCCGCTACCTGGCCGGGGTGTGCGCCGCCATCGGCCGGGCCACGAACACCGACCCGGTGCTGTGGCGCGTGCTGCTGGCCGTGCTCGGCTTCTTCGGTGGCATCGGCATCATCGTGTACGTCGCCGGCTGGCTGATCATCCCCGGCGAGGGCGACACCGCTTCCCCGGTGGAGGCCATGCTCGGCCGCGGCCGGTCCAGCATGTCCCCGATCACCGTGATCGTGCTCGGCATCGTGGTGGCGCTCGGCTTCGCCTACGTCGTCACCGACGGGTTCCGGGCCATCCTGCTGGGCGCGGTGATCCTGATCGGCGGCGCGCTGCTGCTCAACCGCGAGCAGCGCGGCCCGGGGCAGCGGCCGGCTCAGCCGGCTCAGCCGGCACCGCCGCCCGGCCCGGTGCCGGGTCCGGTGCCGCCGGTGGCCTGGCCCGCGCCGCCGGCCCCCGGCACGTGGACCGCGGGGGCCGCCGGGCCGCCGTGGACCGCCGCGCCGCCGGTCGGTACCACGCCACCGGTACGCCCCGAAGCAGCGTCGTACGCCGCCCACGCCGAGCCCGGCTACCCGCCGGCCGGCCGCACCGAGCCGGGCTATCCCCCGGCGCCCGCCTCCGAGCCCGGCTACCAACCGGCGTCCCCGTCCGGCCCGGGCCACCCGGCGACGCCGGGACGCGAGCCGGGCCTGCCGGAGGCCGGGACGAGCTACCCGACGCTCCCGGCGCCGGGCTGGCCCGCCGCGGCCGGCACCCGGCCGGGCTGGTCCGAGCCGACGACCGCCGCGATGCCCCCGGTGAGCGGTCCGGTCGCGGACACCGCCACCTGGCCGGCCTACGGCGCGGCGCCCTCCTGGCCGGGTGCGCCGGGCACCGGCGCCCCGCTGGGTGAGCCGGCCGCCGTGCCGCCCCCCGCGCCGGTGGGCGCGCCGCTGCCGCCCGGCGGATACCGCCCGCCGTTCGCCCCGCACGGCCCGTACGCCGGGTCGCCGCCCTCGCCACCGCCGGGCCGGCCGCCGCGACCGCCGAAGCGGCCCAAGGAGCGGTCCCCGCTCGGCGCGATCACGTTCTCGCTGATCTTCCTGGCGCTGGGCGTGGTGGCCATGCTCGACCTGCTCGACGTCTTCCCGGTCGGCGCCGCCGGCTACTTCGCCGCGGTGCTCGCCACCATCGGCCTCGGCCTGCTCGTGGGCACCTGGTTCGGCCGGGCCCGCTGGCTCATCGCCCTCGGCCTGGTGACCGCGGCGGCGCTCGGCATCGCCACCGTCGCCGAGTCCTACGACCGGGTGCGCGGCATCGACGGCAACGTCACCTGGGCGCCGACCGACCTGCGCGACCTGGCCGACCGGTACGAGAACAACCTCGGTGACGCCGTACTCGACCTGCGTGGGATCAACTTCGACAAGCAGGACGTGCAGGTGACCCTCGACGTGAACCTCGGCAACGCCACAGTGGTCGTACCGCCGGACGTGGACGTGACAACCGTCGCCGAGGTGAACGCCGGTGACGCCTCGGTCTTCGGCAAGCGCAGCGGCGGGCTCGGCAACCGCCAGTGGGAGAGCACCGACACCGGCGCCGACGGCCCCGGCGGGGGCAAGCTGCGCCTCTACATCCACGTGAACGCCGGCAAGCTGGAGGTGACCCGATGAAGGCGCACCGCACCGACATCGTGTCGTTCGCTTTCGGACTCGTCTTCCTCGGCCTGTCCGTCTGGTGGCTGCTGGCCCGCATCCTCGGGCTGTCCGTACCTCCGGTCGGCTGGTTCCTGGCCGGCGGCCTGGTCCTGATCGGGTTGCTCGGGCTGATCGGCGCGCTGCGCTCGGGGCGGGCCGCGGAGCAGCCCGCGCCGCCGGAGGCGACGGTCTCCGCGCCGTACCGGGACGACAGCCCGGCCGGCGACGGCGAGACGACGTCCGACGTGGCCGACGAGTGGGCCACCGAGGCGACGACCGACGACGCGGGGCCCGCCACCCGCGAGATGCCGGCGGTGGACCCGCCGGCGGACGAGACACGCGAGGAACGGCGTACGCCGGGCGACCCGGCCTGACCGCGCCACTGCGGGGCCCTCGGAACGCGGCCTATGCTGGTCGGCGGAGATCTCGCCTCCGCCGGCCGGCCCGCGCACCCGACCACGCCGGAGCCGCCGGTCGGGACGCCGGAGAGCCGCCGCCCGTCCGTCCGCTACCTCGTCAGGAGCCCGCCCGACATGACCCAGTCCCCCGCCGTGCGCGTCACCGGTCCCTCCGGTGCGGTCCGCATCGGCGAGCGCGCCGCCCGCACGCTCGTCAGCGAGTTCGCCCGGCGTAACGACCCGAAGGCCGGCCTGCTGGTCGGCGCGACTCCGGAGTCCGCGGTGCTGGCCGCGGCGATCGAGGCGCTGCTACCCGGCGACCGGCTCACAGTGGTGCCGGCGGAGGGCGCCGCGGCGGCCGCGCTGCGGGAGCACGTCACCGCGCAGGGCCGTTGGGTCGCCGACCGGGTACGGGTGGTCGACACCCTCGCCGAGGCGGACGCCGCCGCCGTGGTGGTCGTCGCCGAGCCGTTCACCGGCACCGCCGAGCAGGCGCGTGCCGCTGTGGACGGGCTGACGAAATACCTGGCCGACGGCGCGGTGCTGAGCGTCGCCGCGCCGCTGTTCCGCACCGAGGGCGCGGACGGCGAACTGGACCGGCAGGGCGTGCTGCACGGCGTACGCACCGACCTGGTGCTGCGCAACACCCCGCCGGTACGCGTGCACCACCTGCGGTTCACCCCGGCGCCGGTCGCGCTCGCGGCCTCGCTGTCCCCGGCGTACCGGCCGTCGAGCGTGCCGCTGACCCGGGGCATGCACATCGACTCGAACGGGGTGGCCGCCGCCGGCATCACGCTCGGCCTGGCCGCCCTGGCCCGGGCCGCCCGCCCGAAGTCGAAGCTCTGGCTGCTGCCGACGCTGGCCGCCGCGCCGGTGGCCGCGTTCTTCCGGGACCCGGAGCGGGACGTGCCGGAGGACCCGTCGGCAGTGGTCGCCTCGGCGGACGGCCAGGTGCTCTCCGTGCAGCGCCTGCAGGACGAGCGCTTCGGCGACGGCGAGTGGCTGCGGATCGCGGTGTTCCTGTCCGTGCTGGACGTGCACGTCAACCGCGCCCCGGTGGCCGGCAAGGTGGTCGACTACTTCGTCGCCGACGGCGGGTTCGTCAACGCCATGAAGCCTGATGCCGAGCACAACGTGGCGGCGTACACGGTGCTGGACACCGACCACGGCACCGTGGTCGTGGCGCAGCGCACCGGGCTGATCGCCCGCCGGATCGTGCAGCGGGCGCCGGTCGGTTCGCTGCTGGCCCGGGGTGAGCGCTTCGGCCTGATCCGGTTCGGTTCGCGTACCGACGTCTACCTGCCGGCCGACGCGGCGGACCCGCTGGTCGGTCCGGGCGACAAGGTGGTCGGCGGCGCGACGGTGATCGCCCGCTGGCGCTGAACGCCGGACACGAAGAAGGGGCGCCGCTGCGGCGGCGCCCCTTCTGTCGTTCTCGGATCAGGCGGTACGGCGCTGGTGCAGCCAGAGCAGCGGCCCGCTGACCAGGTAGCCCACCACCACGAGGGCGAACGTGAGCCGGATGTCGACGAGCGCGCCGATCACCGGGGCCAGCCAGAGCCACGGCGGCAGCTTCAGCAGCCGGGCGAGCTTGGCGTACGGGAAGCTCGACACCATGGCGAAGGCGAGCAGCGCCACGCCGGCCACCATCACCAGGCCGGGGACCGGCACGCCGATGGCCACGGTCAGGGCGAGCACTGCCGCCGCCATGGTGGTCGGCACACCGCAGAAGAAGCGGCCGTCCTTCGGCGAGACGTTGAACCGGGCGAGCCGGATCGCCGCGCAGGCGGCGACGAGCGCGCAGGAGACCGCGGCGGCCGCCGGGGGCACCGAACCGGCCAGCGAGGCGTAGACCACCACCGGCGCGGCGAGGCCGAAGGAGCACATGTCGGCGAGCGAGTCCATCTGCGCGCCGAACGGGCTGGCCACGCCGAGCTTGCGGGCCAGCGCGCCGTCGAGGCCGTCGAACGCGACGCACGCGATCAGGCAGATCGCGGCGATCTGCACGTCACCGCGCATGGCCAGGAAGATGGCCAGCATGCCGAGCATGAGGCTGCTCAGCGTGCACGCGTTGACGAGCGCGAACTTGACCCGGCGGGCGGCGGTGCGCTCACCCGGCAGGAGCGGGATCGACATCGCCGATGACTCGTCGTCGACCGGGGCGGCCGGGGCGAGCGCCGGGCTGACCGGGCGTACCACCTCGATGTCGGTGTCGAGCCGGCCGTAGCGGAGACGCTGGCGGTCTGCGTAACGGTGGTCGGGGGTGACCAGGTCGGTCCCCGGAACGGCCGCGCCGTCCCGGCGGCCCACCCGGACCAGCAGCACCTGGCGGGCGAACGTGCTGCTGCGGCGCAACCGGCCCGCCCAGCGACGCCCTGCGGGGCGCGGACTGTCAGTCGTACGACGCCGGCGCCATGGGGCTCTCGGCACGTTTCCTCCATCACCGGATCGGCTGGCCGCCCTCGACGGGGCGGGTGTCCGGCTGTCTCGTGCCGGACCTTTCGGGTCCGGCAGCCCTTTTGCGGAGTACACCATTGCACAGGGAACAGGGGCTTGGCGATAGCTGCCGGCGGTACTTATATCTCCCTTAACCGCACGAACCGCTCAATCATTCCCATCTCGGGCTTCAACGTCCGTTTTTGTCGGCCAACCCTTCCTTCCGACTGTACCGGAGGTCACCCAGGGCGGCTCGGCGAGCGATTCACCTCACCCGCTGCCCGGTGGCGCGGGCCGCCACGTCGGTCATCGACAGGCCGCCGACCTGCTCCGGCGCGAACCAGGCCGCCCGGGCGGTGGAGCCACCGGCCAGCTCGGTCACCACCGCCTCGGTCGGCGCGTCCACGCGTACCCGGTAGATCACCCGGATGCCGTGCCAGTCCAGCGGCCGGCCCTCCGGGCCGAGCGCGGCCGGGTTGTGCAGGTTGTCCACCGCCATCAGGTCGACCACCCGGCCCAGCTGTCCGGCCTCCTCGACCAGCTCACGCAGCAGCCCGGTGGCCGGCTGCTCGCCGTGGTCGGTGCCGCCGCCGGGCAGGTGCCAGCGGCCCGCGCCCGGGTAGCCGTCGGCGATCATGGTGAGCAGCACCCGGTCGGCCGGATCGGTGACCAGCCCGTACGCGGCGAAGCGCTGCCGTCGGTCGACGGCCGGCCCGGCCGGGTCGACGGGCAGCCCGCGGGGCATGTCGGCCGGCAGCGGAGTCACCGGCAGGCCGAGCAGCTCGGCGGTGAACACCATCAGCGGGAGGCTCGCCGCCTCCTCCGGGGTGAACCAGCCCACCTCGTCGGTGCCGCCGGCGGGCTCGGGTCGCAGCCGCCCGCCGCGCGCCTCGACGTCGAAGATCAACCGGTCGGTGTGCATCGCGACGTTCTCGGCGCGGAACGCGGTCACGTCGGCGACGGCGGCCCGGATCGCGCCGGGCGCGACGGTCAGCCCGGTCTCCTCGGCGAACTCGCGGACCACCGCGTCGGCCGGGTGTTCCGCGTGCTCGACGCCGCCGCCGGGCAGCTGCCACACCCCCGGGTACGGGCACTTCGCCGAGCCACGCGCCAGCAGCACCCGCCCCTCGGAGTCCCGCAGCATCCCGTACGCCCCGACCCGCCGCTGCTGCTCCACCCGCACCACTCCCCCGCACCCGAGCGCCCCACTCCGTCGATCATGAGGTTAGCGGTACCGGGGCGGACATTTCCCGCCGTCAACTTCATGATCGCCGGAGTGGGGCGCGGGTGTGAGCGGGTCGGGTGGGTCTAGAGGAGATGGGCGGCCTGGACCGCCTCGGCGGTCACCTCGGTGAGGCGGTCGGTGGGCAGGGCGCCGAGTTCCTCGCGCCGGAACCAGCGGGCTTCGCAGGTGGAGCCGCCGACGTCGGCCACCGTGGGCGGCGCCGGCTGGTCGACCACAACCCGGTAGAAGGCGCGTACGCCGTGCCAGTCGATCGGGTAGCCCTCCGGGCCGAGCGAGGCGGCGTCCCGGTGGCTGGCCACGCCGAGCAGCTCGACCAGGCGGCCGGTCTGCCCGGTCTCCTCGACCAGCTCCCGGATCAGCGCCGCGCCCGGCTGCTCGCCGTAGTCGGTGCCGCCACCGGGCAGGTGCCAGCAACCGGCGCCCGGGTAGCCGTCGGACACCCGGGTCAGCAGCACGCGCTCCTCCGGGTCGGTCACCACCGCGTACGCGGCGAAGCGCTGCGCCCGGTGCAGCCCGTCCGGGCCGGGCACGGCGTAGAACGAGGGGAACTCGGGCACCTCCTCCGGCACGATGTCGTCGGTGGAGGTGGGCAGGCCCAGCGCACGCGCGGTGAACGACCGCAGCGGCAGCTCCCGGGCCTCGTCGAGGGTGAACCAGCGGGCCAGGTCGGTCGGGCGGTCGATCCGCTCGGTGAGCGTCCCGCCGCGTACCGAGACGGTGTAGAGGAGGCGGTCGGTGTGGATCGTGATGCGCCGCTCGGGCAGGGCCCGCATGTCGGCGAGCACGTCCTGGAGGCCGGCGACGGCGACCGAGAGCCCGGTCTCGGCCGCGGTCTCCCGGACGACTGTGTGCTTGGGGTCCTCACCGTGGTCGACCGCTCCTCCGGGGAGCGACCAGGTGCCGGGGGTGCCGGAGCGCTCCGATGCGCGGACCAGCAACACTCGGCCGTTTGAATCAGCACAAACTGCGTATGCCGCGATCCTGCGGAGCGGCTCCAGCGAGGTGGTCACGGGATCAAATTCTCCCCGGAGCGGGTTACCGGGATCGAAAAGAGTCAGATTCCTGACTCTTCGCTGGCGTCTCAGGGACGCATCAGGGTAGGGCTCCGGGCGGTCACCGAGGTCGCCCGCCGCGGCGCGCGGGACCGTGGAGACATGACCTCTCCGAATCCCTCCCACGCCCCGTACAAGCAGCTCCGCCGCCCGGTCAGCGACCGCATGATCGCCGGCGTGGCGAGCGGCCTCGGCCGCTACTTCGCCGCCGACCCCACACTGATCCGGGTGATCTTCGCGACCGCCACGGTGCTCACCGGCGGGCTCGCCGCGCTCGCGTACCCGATCATGTGGTTCCTGATGCCCGAGGAGCCGGCCGGCGCGCCCGCCTGGCCGCACCCGCCGGGCACCGCGCCCGGGTGGCCGCCGGTCCCGCCGGCCGGGCCGGACGCCGGACCGCCGCCCGCGGCCTGAGCGGCGTCACTCCCACTCGATGGTGCCCGGCGGCTTGCTCGTCACGTCCAGGACCACGCGGTTGACCTCGGCGACCTCGTTCGTGATCCGGGTGGAGATCCGGGCCACCACGTCGTAGGGCAGCCGGGACCAGTCGGCGGTCATCGCGTCCTCGCTGGAGACCGGGCGCAGCACCACCGGGTGACCGTAGGTGCGCCCGTCACCCTGCACCCCGACGCTGCGGACGTCGGCCAGCAGCACCACCGGGAACTGCCAGACGCCCCGGTCCAGGCCGGCAGTGGTCAGCTCCTGCCGGGCGATCAGGTCGGCCTTGCGGAGCACGGCGAGACGCTCCTCGTCGACCGCGCCGATGATCCGGATGGCCAGGCCCGGGCCGGGGAACGGGTGCCGCCAGATCATCGCCTCGGGCAGGCCCAGCTCCAGGCCGATCGTGCGAACCTCGTCCTTGAACAGCGTGCGCAGCGGCTCGACCAGTGAGAACTTCAGGTCCTCGGGGAGGCCGCCGACGTTGTGGTGGCTCTTGATGTTGGCGGTGCCGGTGCCGCCGCCGGACTCCACCACGTCCGGGTAGAGCGTGCCCTGCACCAGGTATTCCACGTCGCCGTGCGCCGCGATCTCCCGGGCGGCGGCCTCGAAGACCCGGATGAACTCCCGGCCGATGATCTTGCGCTTCTGCTCCGGGTCGGTCACCCCGGCCAGCGCGCCGAGGAACCGCTCCCGGGCGTCGACCACCTTCAGCTTGATGCCGGTGGCGGCGACGTAGTCCTTCTCGACCTGCTCGGCCTCACCGGCCCGCAGCAGGCCGTGGTCCACGAACACGCAGGTGAGCTGGTCGCCCACGGCACGGTGCACGAGCGCCGCGGCGACCGCCGAGTCGACGCCGCCGGAGAGGCCGCAGATGACCTCCTTGTCGCCGATCTGCTCGCGGATCCGGGCGACCTGCTCGTCGATGATGTTCGACGGCGTCCACGTCGGTTCGATGCCCGCGATGTCGTACAGGAAGCGGGTGAGCATCTCCTGGCCGTGCGCGGTGTGCCCGACCTCCGGGTGGAACTGCACGCCGGCGCGGCGGCCGGCCAGGTCCTCGAACGCGGCGACCGGGGCGCCCGCCGACTCGGCGGTGACGGTGAAGCCCTCCGGCGCCTCGGTGACGCAGTCGCCGTGGCTCATCCAGACCGGCAGGTCGGCCGGGAGGTCGCGCAGCAGCACGCCGGGCTCGGTCAGGCGCGGGCGCAGCGGGGTGCCGCCGTACTCGCGGTTGCCGGTGCGCGCGACGGTGCCACCGAGCGCCTGGGCCATGGCCTGGAAGCCGTAGCAGATGCCGAAGACCGGCACGTCGGCGGTGAACACGCCGGCGTCGATCTGCGGCGCGTCCGGCGCGTACACGCTGGCCGGACCGCCGGACAGGATGATCGCGGCGGGGTTCTTCGCCAGCATCTCGGACACCGGCATGGAATGCGGGACGATCTCCGAGTAGACCTTCGCCTCGCGGACACGGCGCGCGATGAGCTGGGCGTACTGGGCTCCGAAGTCCACCACGAGGACGGGGCGAGGCGTGCTCATGTGCGCAAAGCCTACCGACAGTCACCGGGCGCGCGGACGCGCCCCGGCGGTGTGGCGGGGTGAATGTGTTAACAGGGGCCCCTTCCTCTACCGGAGGCGTTAAGAAGGGGCCCTTCCTTTCACCGCAGGGCGGCGGGGGCGTGCGTGGGGACGGCGGGCCGCCGCGGCGGGACCGGCGCGACCCGGGTGTACGGCGAGCCGAGCGCCGGGCGCGGGTCCGCCTCGTCCTTGTTCGGCCAGTACGACATGGCCCGCTCGGCCTGCGCGGTGATCGTCAGCGACGGGTTGACGCCCAGGTTCGCCGAGACCGCCGCGCCGTCCACCACGTGCAGCCCCGGGTGGCCGTACACCCGGTGCCAGGGGTCGATGACGCCCTCGTCCGGGGAGGCGCCGATGACCGCGCCGCCGAGGATGTGCGCGGTGACCGGGATGTTGAACGGCTCGGTGACCGCCCCGCCCGGGGTGCCGCCGATCTCCTCGGCGAGCAGCCGGGCCGCCGTGTTGCCAGCCGGGATCCAGGTCGGGTTGGGCGCGCCGTGGCCGGGGCCGGAGACCAGCCGGCCCCGGCGGTAGCGGGTGGTCAGCGAGTTGTCGACCGACTGCATGACGAGCGCGATCACGGTGCGCTCGGACCAGCGGCGTACGGACAGCATCCGCGCCGCCAGCAGGGGCTGCCGGACGATGCTGCCCAGCCAGCGCCGGGCGCGGCGGGGACCGCCGTCGACGAGCAGCGACTGGAGCAGGCCCATCGCGTTGGAGCCCTTGCCGTACCGGACCGGCTCGATGTGGGTCTGCGGGTCGGGGTGGAACGAGCTGGTGATCGCCACCCCCTCGGTGAAGTCGAGGCCGCGCTTCCGGGCCGCGCCGGGCGCCACCGAGGCGCCGAGGATGGCCTCGGAGTTGGTGCGGGTCAGCTCGCCGAGGCGGGGCGAGAGCGCCGGCAGCGCGCCGGTCGCCTTCATCTCGTGCAGCAGCCGCTGGGTGCCGAGCGCGCCGGCCGCGAAGACGACCTGGTCGGCGTGGATCACCTCGCGCCGCTTGCGCAGCCAGGCGCCGGTGCGTTCGGTGTGCACCGCGTAGCCGCCGGCCGGGTCGGGGCGGACGGCGGTCACGGTGGTCAGCGGGTGCACCTGCACGCCGAGCCGCTCGGCCAGCCAGAGGTAGTTCTTCACGAGCGTGTTCTTGGCGCCGTGCCGGCAGCCGGTCATGCACGACCCGCAGTGGCTGCACCCGGTGCGGTCCGGGCCGGCCCCGCCGAAGTACGGGTCGGCCACCCGCTCGCCCGGCCGCCCGATGTGCACGCCGACCGGCGTCGGGTGGTAGGTGTGCGCCACCCCCATCCGCTCGGCCACCGCGCGGACGGCCCGGTCCGCGCGGGTGTCGATCGGGTACGTGGTGACGCCGAGCATCCGCTTCGCCTGGTCGTAGTGGCGGGCCAGTTCGTCGCGCCAGTCGGTGATGTCGCGCCACTGCGGGTCGGCGTAGAACGCGTCGAGCGGCTGGTAGAGCGTGTTCGCGTAGACGAGCGAGCCGCCGCCCACCCCGGCGCCGGAGAGCACGAGCACGCCGCCGCCGGCCTTGCGGTCGGCCGAGCGCAGCAGCGTGATCCGCTGGAGCCCGAAGCAGCCGAGCCGGGGCGCCCAGAGGAACCGTCGCGCCCGCCAGGACGTACGCGGGAACTCGTCGTCGGCGAAGCGCCGCCCGGCCTCCAGGACGCCGACCGAGTAACCCTTCTCGGCCAGCCGCAGCGCGGTGACGCTGCCGCCGAACCCGGACCCGATGACGACCACGTCGTAGCGCATGGACGCATCATTACCGACGAGTAGCTATAGCGCCAACGAGACCTTTTCGCACATCATGCAGAGCGCTCGATCGCCGGGATTCCCACCACTGCAACCTCTGGGCCCTCCTGGCGCGTCGAATCACACGGGGAGGCACGAACGTGACGAGACGACGCCTGCTGGGCCTGGCCGCGCTGGTGGCCGCGCTGCTGGTCGCCACCGGAGCGGTGGTGACCACCCGGCTGGTGGCGAACCGTCCGGCCGCCCCGGCCGCCGCGCCGAGCACCACGCCACCGGCCTCGCCGACGCCCGCCCCGACCACCGCCAGCCCGACGCCGCCGCCCGGCGCCGACCTGAAAGGCCCGCTCAACCTGCTGCTCGTCGGCGTCGACACCCGGGTCAGCATCCCCGGCTGGGAGCCGCACGCCGACGCGGTGCTGCTGCTGCACGTACCCGCCGGGCTGGACCGGGCGTACCTGTTCTCGCTCCCCCGCGACCTGGTGGTGGACATCCCCGCCTACCCGAAGGCGCGCTACCCGGGCGGCCGGACCAAGCTCACCCACGCGATGAGCTACGGCAGCCGGGTGCCGGGCGACAAGGCCAACCCCAGCACCGCCCAGGGGTACGAGCTGCTGCGCACCACCGTCTCCCGCTACACCGGGCTGCGCATCGACGCCGGCGCGGTGATCACGTTCGGCGGCTTCGACAAGCTGGTGGACACGCTCGGCGGGGTGGACCTCTACGTCGACCAGCGGGTCGCCTCCCGGCACCGCCGCCCGGACGGCACCATGCGGACGCTGACCGGCGGCGGCTACACCGGGCCGCAGATGGTCTACGAGAAGGGCACCCGCCACCTGACCGGCTGGCAGGCGCTGGACTACGCGCGGCAGCGCTACACCGCGGGCGGCGACTACACCCGGCAGCGGCACCAGCAGCAACTGCTCCGGGCGCTGGCCCGCAAGATCGTCGACCAGGGCACCGCGCGCGACCCGCAGCGGGTCGAGCAGGTGGTCGCCGCGCTCGGCAAGACCCTGGTGTACGCCGGAGGCGGCCGCAACCTGGTCGACTTCGCATACGCCCTCGGTGGCCTGCCCGCCGACCGGCTCACGCTCGTCGTGCTGCCCGGCGCCGGGGTGAGCAGCGGCGGCGCGTACCGGGGCGAGCAGCTCAAACCGCTGGGCCGCGACTTCCTCACCGCGCTGCGCGACGGGCGGGCCGACGCCTTCCTGACCGCCCACCCGTCGCTGCGCGTCAAGAACTGAGGACCTACAGCGGTTTCGGGGCGGGCGGGCGCTCGGTGCCGTACAGCCACGGGTCGAAGACCTTCGCCAGCTTCTTGCCCGAGACCCGCTCGGCCAGCGCGACGAAGTCGGCGGTGGTGGCGTTGCCGTTCTTCCGCTCCGCCGCCCAGGTACGCAGGACGGTGAAGAACGCGGTGTCGCCCACCGCCACCCGCAGCGCGTGCACAGTCATCCCGCCCCGGTCGTAGACCGAGCGGCTGAACAGGTTCTCCACCCCCGGCTTGCCCGGCGGCGTCCGCCACACCTGCGAGCCGGCGTTCGCGTACTTCTGCTCGAACGTGCGCTGCACTGTGGTCGAGCCGCTGTGCTCGGCCCACAGCCACTCGGCGTACGTGGCCAGCCCCTCGTTGAGCCAGATGTCCTGCCAGCGCTGGATCGACACGCTGTTGCCGTACCACTGGTGGGCCAGCTCGTGCGCGACCACGCCGGTGTTGTCGCCCTGCCGGAAGAAGCTGGCCGAGTAGACCGGACGGCTCTGCGTCTCCAGCGCGTACCGGATCCGGTCGTCGTCGATCACCACGCCGCCGTACGAGTCGAACGGGTACGGCCCGAAGACGCTCTCCAGGTAGTCGGCGACCTCGACGGTACGCGCGATCGACCGGTCCGGGGCGCCCTGGGGCAGCTGGGTGGTGACCGCGCTGTACACCGGCCGCCCCTTGTGCTCGCCGGTGGTGACCCGGAACTTCCCGATCGCCACGGTGGTCAGGTAGCTGGCCGCCGGCGCGCCCTCCGACCATTTCCAGGTGGTCCAGTCGCCGCTTGTCGACTTCCCCTTCGGCACGCCGTTGGAGACCGCCGTCAGTCCCTTCGGGACGGTGATCTCGAAGTCGTAGGTCGCCTTGTCCGACGGGTGGTCGTTCACCGGGAACCAGGTGCTCGCCGACTCCGGCTGACCGAGCGCGATCGCCCCGTCCGAGGTGTGCAGCCAGCCGCCCTCGCCCAGCGACTCGGTACGCAGCGGCTCCGGCCGCCCGTCGTACCGGATCTCGGCGGTGAACCCGTTGCCGGAGGTCAGCCCGGTGGCCGGGGTGACCACCAGTTCGTTGCCGGTACGGCTGTGCCGGGCGGCGGCGCCGTCCACAGTCACCGAGCGGACGGTCAGCCCGGCCAGGTCCAGGTTGAACGCGGACAGGTCGGCGGTCGCGGTGGCCCGCATCGTGGTGGTGCCGCTGAGCTTGTCCGTCTCCGGGTCGTAGCGCACCTTCACCGTGTAGTGCGCGACGTCGTAGCCACCGTTGCCGTAGCTCGGGAAGTAGGGGTCGCCCGCGCCGGCCGCGCCCGCCGCGAAGCTGCGCGTGGCCGCCGGGGCGGCAGTGGTGGGAGACGCCGGTCCCGGGTCCGGCTCGGCCGAGCCGCAGCCGGTTACCAGCAGCGTCGTGCAGGCCAGCAGCCCGAGCCGTCGTCGTCCGCCGCGCCGCGTCATCGCCTCGATCCCTCCGGGGTCCCGAACAGCGGCCCCGCCCACGGGCCGCTCCGCCCGCGGCAGCCTACCCAGCGGCGGTCACGCCCACGTCACGGCAGTCCCGGTGGCGTCGCGCCGACCAGCCAGGCGTCCAGCAGCGTCCGCAACGGCCGCCCCGACGTGCGTTCGGCGTACCCGACGAACTCGGCGGTGGTGACGTTGCCGTTGCGGTGCTGCGCCAGCCAGCCGCGCAGCACCCGGTAGAACGTCTCGTCGCCGACCGCGCGGCGCAGCGCGTGCACCGCGAGCGCGCCCCGCTGGTAGACCGCGTCGCCGAACATCCCGGACCGGCCCGGGTCGACAGTGGGCTTCGACCAGTCGGTGTCCGCGTACCGCTCGGCGACCGTCTGCGCCACCGTCCGGCCGCCGTCGTGCTCGGCCCAGAGCCATTCGGCGTACGTGGCGAAGCCCTCGTTGAGCCAGATGTCGCTCCACCGGGCCACCGAGACGCTGTCGCCGAACCACTGGTGGGCCAGCTCGTGCGCGACCACTTCGGTGTTCGGGCGGTCGCCCCGGAAGAAGCCCGGCCCGTAGACCGGCCGGCTCTGCGTCTCCAGCGCGTACCGGATGCGCTCGTCGGCCACCACGATCCCGCCGTACGCCTCGAACGGGTACGGACCGAAGCGCTCGGCCAGGAAGTCGGCGATCTCGCCGGTGCGGGCCACCGACGCGGCGGCCGGCCCGTCCGCGGGCAGCGCCTCGGCGACGGCGGTGACCAGCGGCTTGCCCGCGTGCGTGCCGGTGCTGACCCGGTAGTCGCCGATCACCAGCGTGCTCAGGTAGCTGGCCATCGGCGCGCGCTCCGACCAGCGCCAGGTGGTCCAGCCGCCGCTTGACGTCTTGCCCTGCGGCACGCCGTTCGCGAGCGCGGCGAGCCCGTCCGGCACGGTGATCGTGAAGTCGTAGGTCGCCTTGTCCGACGGGTGGTCGTTGACCGGGTACCAGGTGCTCGCCGACTCCGGCTGGCCGAGCGCGATCGCGCCGTCCGGTGTGGCGTGGAAGCCGCCGTCGCCGAGTTCGGCGTTCGGCAGCGGTTGCGGCACCCCGCCGTACGTCACCTCGACGGTGAGCCGCTTCCCCGGCGGCAGCCCGCGCGGCGGGGTGACGATCAGCTCGGCGCCGTCGTGGCGGTGCTCGGCCGCCTCCCCGTCCACCCGGACCCGCTCGACGTCCAGCCCGGCCAGGTCGAGCTGGAACCGGGACAGCGCACGGGTGGTGGTGGCGGTCAGCGTGGCGGTGCCGGCGAGCCTGTCGCCGGCCGGGTCGTAGCGCACGTCGAGCGCGTAGTGGCCCACGTCGTAGCCGCCGTTGCCGGCCCCCGGCACGTACGGGTCACCGGCGTCCGCCGCGCCCGGCCGGAACCCGTTGTCGTCGCCGCCCGTGCATCCGCTCACCGCGAGCGCCGCCGCCACCAGCCCTGCCGCCCAGATCCGCCCCCGTCTCACCCGGCGAGCCTAGACGCGCGACGGCGCGGGCGGGGCCGGAACACGTCCGGGCCGCCGCCCGCGCCGTCATGCGGTGCCCAGCCGGTGCTCAGCGGTGCTCAGCGGTCGAGGACCAGCCCGACCTTCTGGAACTCCTTCAGGTCACGGTAGCCGCACTTGGCCATCGCGCGGCGCAGGCCGCCGAAGAGGTTGAGCTGGCCGTCCGGCTCGTCGGCCGGGCCGAACAGCAGCTTCTCCATCGAGCCGAGCGGCTCGCCGGCCACCTCGAACGCGCCCCGGGGCAGCGACGGGTGGCTGGCCGCGGAGTGCCACCAGGCGCCACCGGCCGGGGCCTCCTCGCAGAGCGACAGCGGCTCGCCGAGCATCACCGCGTCCGCGCCGCAGCCGAGTGCCTTGGCGATGTCGCCGGAGGTCTGCATGTCGCCGTCGGCGATCAGGTGCACGTACCGGCCGCCGGTCTCGTCCAGGTAGTCGCGGCGAGCAGCGGCGGCGTCGGCGATCGCGGTGGCCATCGGCACCCGGATGCCGAGCACCGACTCGGTGGTCGACCAGTCGTCGCCGCCGATGCCCACGATCACGCCGGCCGCGCCGGTACGCATCAGGTGCAGCGCGGTCTTGTAGTCGGTGCAGCCGCCGACGATGACCGGCAGGTCGAGGTCGGCGATGAACTCCTTGAGGTTCAGCGGCTCGTCGGTGGTGGAGACGTGCTCGGCCGAGACGAGCGTGCCCTGGATGACCAGGATGTCCACGCCGGCGTCGAGGATCACCGGGGCCAGCGCGAGCGTGTGCTGCGGCGAGACCCGCACCGCCACCGTGCCGCCGCCCTCGCGCAGCTCGCGTACCCGCTCGGCGATCAGGTCGGGCCGGATCGGCTCGGCGTAGACCTCCTGGAGGCGCTTGGTCGCCCGCGCCTCCTCGCCGAGACCGGCCAGCTCCTCCAGCACCTTGGCCGGGTTCTCGTACCGGGTCCAGAGGCCCTCGACGTTGAGCACGCCGAGGCCGCCGAGCTGGCCCAGCCGGACCGCCGAGGCGGGGCTCATGGTCGCGTCCGAGGGGTGGCCGACGCAGGGGATGCCGAACTGGTACGCGTCGAGCTGCCACGCCGTGGAGACGTCGTCGACGTCCCGGGTGCGGCGGCTCGGCACGATGGCGATGTCGTCAAGGTGGTAGCCGCGCTGCGCGGTCTTGCCCAGCCCGATCTCGACCACGTCACGCATGAGGGACTCCAGGTGGTTGGGGGTGGTGGGTCAGCGGGAGTGGTAGTTGGGCGCCTCGACCGTCATCTGGATGTCGTGCGGGTGGCTCTCCTTGAGCCCGGCCGCGGTGATCCGGATGAGCTGGCCACGCCGGTGCAGCTCCGGGATGCTCTCCGCGCCCACGTACCCCATGGCGGCGCGGAGGCCGCCGATGAGCTGGTGGGCGACCGCGGACAGCGGACCCCGGTAGGGCACCTGGCCCTCGACGCCCTCCGGGACCAGCTTGTCCTCGGCGAGCACGTCCTGCTGGAAGTAACGGTCCTTGGAGTAGGACTTGCCCTGGCCACGCGACTGCATCGCGCCGAGCGAGCCCATTCCCCGGTACGCCTTGTACTGCTTGCCGTTGATGAAGATCAGCTCGCCGGGGCTCTCCTCGCAGCCAGCCAGCAGGCTGCCGAGCATCACCGTGTCGGCGCCCGCGACGAGCGCCTTGGCGATGTCGCCGGAGTACTGGATGCCGCCGTCGCCGATCACCGGCACGCCGGCCGGGCGTGCGGCCCGGGCCGCCTCCATGATCGCGGTGATCTGCGGTACGCCGACCCCGGCCACGATCCGGGTGGTGCAGATGGCGCCCGGGCCGACGCCCACCTTCACGCCGTCCGCGCCGGCCTCGACGAGCGCCTTCGCGCCCGCGTACGTGGCGATGTTGCCGCCCACGATGTCGATGCTGACGTCCCGCTTGAGCCGGGCCACCATCTCCAGCACGGCCCGCTGGTGCCCGTGCGCGGTGTCCACGATGACCACGTCCACGCCGGCGTCGACGAGGGCACGGGCCCGCTTGTAGCCGTCCTCGCCCACGCCCACCGCGGCGGCGACCCGGAGCCGGCCCGCGTCGTCCTTGGTCGCGTTCGGGTACTGCTCGCTCTTGGTGAAGTCCTTCACCGTGATCAGGCCGCGCAGCTTGCCGCCCGCGTCCACGATCGGCAGCTTCTCGATCTTGTGCTGGCGCAGCAGGCCGAGCGCGTCGTCCTTGCTCACCCCGACCGGGGCGGTGATCAGCGGGGTGCGCGTCATGATCTCGCGGACCGGCGTGGCCGGGTCGGAGACGAAGCGCATGTCGCGGTTGGTGACGATGCCGACCAGCTGGCCCTGCCCGTCGATCACCGGCACGCCGGAGATGCGGTAGCGACCGCAGAGCGCGTCGACCTCCCGCAGCGTGTCGTCCGGGCTGGCGGTCACCGGGTTGGTGATCATGCCGGACTCGGAGCGCTTCACCAGGTCGACCTGGAGCGCCTGGTCCTCCACCGACAGGTTGCGGTGCAGCACGCCGATGCCGCCCTGGCGGGCCATGGCGATCGCCATCCGCCCCTCGGTGACCGTGTCCATCGCGCTGGACAGCAGCGGCACGGTCAGCTCGATGTTGCGGGTCAGGCGGGTACGGGTGTTCACCCGGCTGGGTACGACGTCCGACTCGCCCGGCTGCAGGAGCACGTCGTCGAAGGTCAACCCGAGCGGTACCACCCGGGCCGAACCGGCCGGCAGCTCGGGCAGATGGCCACCCAGCTCCCCGCCGTCGGTGCCGGCCGGGATCTCGGTGCTGGGCGAATTCTCCACGATTGCTCCCCTGAGCTGGTCGATCGGGCTGCAGCGAGGCGGCGCGCGGGGGCACCGGCAGGCGCCTGGTGACGGCGCGTCGCCTCATCGTACCCACTGGCCCGTTCCCGTCCGGGCAGCGGCGGGCCCGGGGGTAGGCCGGGCCACAGCGCGGCCTGGGGCGGGCTTTCCGGCGGCCCGGGGACTACGGTGAGGGGGTGCACGACGAGCCCATCGACCCGTTCAACGGCGACCCCGCCGATCCGGCTGCCGGTCTGCACGATCCCGGCGACGACGACGCGCTCGACCCGCTGACCGACGTCGAACGCCAGGACGTGCTGGAGGACCTCGCCGATCTGGAGATCTACCAGGCGCTGCTCCAGCCGATCGGGGTGCGCGGCCTGGTGATCGAGTGCGAGGACTGCCGCGAGCCGCACTACTTCGACTGGGACCTGCTGCGCGGAAACCTGCGCCACCTGCTCAACTCGGGGCGCCCCCGGGTGCACGAACCGGCCTACGACCCGGACCCGGACCATTACGTGAGCTGGGACTACGCCCGTGGCTACGCCGACGGCGTGCACGACACGCTCACCGAGGGCACCGACGACTCCGCGTCGGAGTGACTCCGGCCCGGGTCAGGCGACCAGGCCGGCCCGGAATCCGGCCGCCACGGCGTGTGCCCGGTCCCGCGCCCCGAGCTTGCGGAACAACCGTCGGGCGTGCGTCTTGACCGTGTCCTCGGAGACGAACAACTCCCGCCCGATCTCCGCGTTGCTCTTGCCCTCGGCCATGCCGAGCAGCACCTGAAGCTCCCGCTCGGTCAGCCCGATGGCACCGCGCGGCGTCCGGGCCGGCCGCTGACCGGTGCCCGGGCGGGCCGCCTCCGCCGCGTCGGCCGCCGCCGGATCCTCCGCGTCCTCACCCCGCTGCACCGGCACCACCGTGGGCAGGCCGGCCGCGTCCACCGGCGCCGCCGCCGGCCAGCCGGGCCCACCCGGGGTACGCCCCGCCGACCGGGCCGGACCGCCGACCGCTGCCGCGTCCCGGGCGGTGTCCGCCACCCGGTGCCTGTTGCTCCGCCCGGGAGCGGACAGCAGCAGCAGCGCCTTGGCGACCGCGCTGGTCAGATCGTGGTCGGCGTTCTGGATCAGGCCGCGCGCTCCGGCGCTGATGGTGGCCGCCGCCGACTCCGACTCCTCGGCCCCGAGCAGCAGCACCGCCGCCTGCGGCGCGCGGGCCAGCACCCGGCGCACGAAACCGGCGCTGTCCGGCCGGGTCAGCGCGGTGTCGGCGAGCACCACGTCCACCGGGCGCTCCGCGAGCCGCAACATCACCTCCGGATCGGAGACGGCCGTCCGGACGACGCCGGACAGCCCGAGCCGCGCCGCCGCGGAGGTCAGATGCTGGGCCGCCAATGGTGTCCGAACGCACACAAGAACACTACGCACAGTGGTCTCCTCTCCGACTCAGAGCAGACCATGCGGAGGTGGGCTCGGGAGGGGGTTCCGGGCAATCATCCGAACTTTTCCGACAGATGGGGCATATGCCACCGACTGTCCGAGGTTTTCGATCACAGATGTGTGAGGCGCGGACCGCTCGGGTACCGAGGGGTTCATCCGGAACCGGCATCCCGCGCGGACCGCCGCCCGGTAGCTGGCCACGAACATTCTCCGCGGTGCCGCGCGGGAGGAGGGGTGCTGATGTCGAACGTACGTAGGCTGCCTGGACCGATCGACGAGCTCTGGGACTGGCAGCGGCTCGGGGCCTGCCGTGGCCGCGACAGCGCGCAGTTCTTCCACCCGGACGGCGAGCGCGGCTCCTCCCGGCTGCGCCGCGAGATGGGCGCCAAGTCCGTCTGCCGCGCCTGCCCGGTACGCGCCGAGTGCGCCGCCCACGCGCTCTCCGTACGCGAGCCGTACGGCGTCTGGGGCGGGTTCAGCGAGTCCGAGCGGCTGCGTCTGCTCGCGCTCGGCTGGGAGGACCTGGCCGACCGCCGCCAGACCAAGGTGGACATCGCCCGGCTGGAGGCGCGCCTCGGCCGCCCGCACAACACCGCCGTGCCGGACCAGCGCAAGGTCGCCTGACCGGCTTCACGACCCCCGACGCCGCGCCCCGGATCCCGGGGCGCGGCGTCGTGTCGTGGCCCGGGGCATCCGCTGGCCCCCGCACCCCGGCGCGGCGAAGGCCGCCGCTGGGCGACTCGCCTACCGTTTCGAATACCAGGATCGGCGTTCCAGAGGCTAGGACACCACATAGATCTTGGTATGAAACGGCCCTTATAGGGGCCGTTTCATACCAAGATCTCTTTCGTGAGCGCTCGGGAGTCTGGACTCAGGCCGGAGCCAAGCGGCGCGCACCCGATCGGCAGGCACCCGCCAGTGGCACGGGCAGGCCATCTCCCCACCGAGAGCGGTCCTCGCGACGGTGCGGGTCAGGTGACTGTGACCCTTACCGTGTGCCATCCCGTCGCGCCGTCCGGGGCGACCGGGGCGCGCTGTTCCGTCTGGGTCTCGCCGGTGCTGTCGGTCGCCCGGACCTGGAGCGTGTGCTCGCCCGGTGTGGCGTCCCACCGCCACGACCACTGCACCCACGTGTCCGCCGACACTGCCGGGGCCAGCGTCGCCTCCTGCCAGGGGCCGCCGTCCACGCGTACCTCGACACGGCTGATGCCGCGGTGCTGCGCCCACGCCACACCGGCGACGGTCACCGGACCGGCGGCGGGACGGCTGCGGGGCCGGGGCGTGTCGATCCGGGACTGCGTCTTGACCGGGCCCTGCGCTGACCAGCCGCGCGGCACCCAGTACGCGTCGAAGTCGGCGAAGCTGGTCAGCTCCAGCTCGGTGATCCACTTGCACGCGGAGACGTACCCGTAGAGGCCCGGCACCACCATCCGCGCCGGGAAGCCGTGCTGGATCGGCAGCGGCTCGCCGTTCATGCCGACCGCGAGCAGCGCGTCCCGCCCGTCGCGCAGCACCGAGGTGGGCGTGCCGCACGTCCAGCCGTCGACGGCGCGCCCGACCACCTGGTCCGCGCCGTCCTCCGGGTCCGCCTCGTCCAGCAGGTCCCTGATCGGTACGCCGAGCCAGCGCGCGTTGCCGATCAGGTCGCCGCCCACCTCGTTGGAGACGCAGGCGAGCGTCACGTAGCGCTCGACCATAGGGCGGGCGAGCAGGTCGTCGAAGCTCAGCTCGATCGGGTTGCGGACCCGCCCGTGGATGCGCAGCCGCCAGGTGACCGGGTCCACCTGCGGCACCACCAGCGCGGTGTCGATCCGGTAGAACTCCCGGTTCGGCGTGACGTACGGCGCGAGCCGGGACAGCGACAGGTCCGCTCCGGCCGGCACCGGTGGGGCGGGCGCGACCGGGGCGGGCAGCGTCACCGCGTCCCGGGCCGCCGATACGCCGCGCCGGCCGGCCAGCCAGTGCCCGCCCAGCCCGGCCACCGCCGCCGCGCCGGTGAGCAGCCCGGCGCCACGCAGGAACCGCCGCCGCGACTCCGCGTCGTCGTGCCGGACCGGCTCCCAGCCGCCCGGCGTCTCCCTCTCCCGGGCCAGCGCGGCGACCGCCGGAGGCGGCACTGACGGATGCGCGGACGGCGGCGCGGCGCGCGGTACCCGGCACGCCGGGTCGGTGCTCAGCGGGCCGGCCACGAACGCCCACAGCGTCAGCGCGCCCAGTCCGCCGCCGACCAGGGAGGGCAGCGCGTCGAAGGCGTCCGCGCCGGCCCGGGTCAGCGCGGCGGCGGCACCGAGCGCGGCGAACGCGGCGATGCCGGCCAGGCCGATCACCAGCCGCCGGGCCGCTGCCAGGCCCAGCAGCGCGCCGAAGACGGCCAGCAGCAGCGCCGTCCCGATCAGCAGCGCGATCTTGTCGTACGTGCCGAAGACGCTGATGGCGAACTGCTTGAGCGGCTCGGGCACCAGGTCGACGACGAGTCCGCCGACGGCGACGAGCGGAGCCGACCGGGGGCCGGTCAGGACCGCAACGGGTTCGGCGGCGCCGAGCGCCACCACGGCGGCGACGACACCGGCCGACGCCGCCCGGCGGGGGGAGAGGGTGCTCACGGGCTCCAGTCTGGTCGCCCCGCGGGCCCGGCTGCCAATCTCGTCAGCGATCCGTAAGGACATATGCGTCAGGGCACACCACCGGGTCGGCGGTGTGCCCTGACGTCGGGCGTACTCCTCGGGTCAGAAGCCCGGGCCGTGCTGGTGGCCGTGCCCGTGCGAGTGGCCGTGGCCACCGGCGGCCGGCTCCGGCTCGGCCGGCTTCTCCACCACGAGGCTCTCGGTGGTGAGCAGCAGGCCGGCGATCGAGGCGGCGTTGCTGACCGCGTTGCGGGTCACCTTCACCGGGTCGATGATGCCGGACTTGGCCAGGTCGACGTACTCGCCGGTGGCGGCGTCGAGGCCGTGGCCCCAGTCCTTGCCGACGACCTTCTGCACCACCACGTAGCCGTCGTGGCCGGCGTTCTGGGCGATCCAGCGCAGCGGCTCGACGAGCGACTTGCGCACGATCGAGACGCCGACCTTCTCGTCACCGGTGAAGCCCAGGTCGTCGTCGAGCGCCGGCAGGATCTGGGCCAGGGCGGCGCCGCCACCCGGGACCGTGCCCTCCTCGACCGCGGCCTTGGTCGCGGCGATGGCGTCCTCGATGCGGTGCTTGCGCTCCTTCATCTCGACCTCGGTGGCCGCGCCGACCTTGATCACGGCGATGCCGCCGGAGAGCTTCGCCAGCCGCTCGGCCAGCTTCTCCCGGTCCCACTCCGAGTCGGAGGCCTCGATCTCCTTGCGGATCTGGGCGACCCGGTCGACGACCTCGGAGGCCTGCCCGCCACCGTCGACGACAGTGGTGTTCTCCTTGTCGACCACGACGCGGCGGGCGGTGCCGAGCACCTCCAGGCCGACCTGGTCGAGCTTGTAGCCCAGCTCCGGGGCGACCAGCTCGGCGCCGGTCAGGATCGCCATGTCCTGGAGCATCGCCTTGCGGCGGTCGCCGAAGCCGGGGGCCTTGACCGCGCAGACCTTGACGGTCTTGCGCAGCGCGTTGACCACGAGCGTCGACAGGGCCTGGCCCTCGACGTCCTCGGCGACGATGAGCAGCGGCTTGTTGTTCTGGAGAACCTTCTCCAGCAGCGGCAGCAGCTCCTCGATCGCCGAGATCTTCTGCGTGGTGATCAGGATGTACGGGTCCTCCAGGACCGCCTCCTGCGCCTCCAGGTCGGTGACGAAGTTCGGCGAGATGAAGCCCTTGTCGAACTGGAGACCCTCGGTCACCTCCAGCTCGGTGGTGAGCGCGGAGCCCTCCTCGACGGTGATGACGCCGTCGCGGCCGACCTTCTCCATCGCCTCGGCGATCAGCTCACCGATCGCGGCGTCCTGCGCGGAGACGGTCGCGACGTGCGCGATCGACTCCTTGCTGGAGACCTCGACGGCCTTGCCGAGCAGCGCCTCGGAGACCTTGGCGGCCGCCGCGTCGATGCCCCGCTTCAGGCCGGTCGGGTTGGTGCCGGCGGCCACGTTGCGCAGGCCCTCGCGGACCATGGCCTGGGCCAGCACGGTGGCGGTGGTGGTCCCGTCGCCGGCGACGTCGTTGGTCTTGGTCGCCACCTCCTTGACCAGCTGCGCGCCGAGGTTCTCGTACGGGTTGGTGAGCTCGATCTCCTTGGCGATGGTCACGCCGTCGTTGGTGATCGTGGGCGCACCGAACTTCTTGTCCAGGACGACGTTGCGCCCGCGCGGGCCGAGGGTGACCTTGACCGCGTCCGCGAGGGCGTTGACACCGTGCTCGAGCAGGTGCCGGGCGTCGTCCGAGAAGCTGAGGATCTTCGCCATCAGTATCCCTTCGAAGCGACGTTGCCCCGGCCCGGCGAGCCGGACCGGGGCAACGACACTGATCGGTTGCTTACTTCTCGATGACCGCGAGGACGTCGCGGGCGGAGAGCACCAGGTACTCCTCGCCGGCGTACTTGACCTCGGTGCCGCCGTACTTCGAGTAGAGGACGGTGTCGCCGACCTTCACGTCGATCGGCACGCGGTTGCCCTTGTCGTCGATCCGGCCCGGGCCGACAGCGAGGACGGTGCCCTCCTGCGGCTTCTCCTTGGCGGTGTCGGGGATCACGATGCCCGAGGCGGTGGTGGTCTCGGCCTCGTTCGCCTGGACCACGATGCGGTCCTCGAGCGGCTTGATCGCAACCTTGGTCGCGGTAGTCACGGGCATACCCTCCCGGGTACTTGGTGTCGTTGCCGGCCGGCGTGCCGACCAGCGTCAATCTGCCACATGCCACCGGGCGGGGCCGTCGTCGCGGGTGCCGGTCCGCCTGGCGCTCAACCCCCGGGCACGAGGCTCGGGCGTTGGCACCCTCAGGGTGAGAGTGCTAATCGCAGGTTATTCCTCGGCTAGCACTCCGTCAAGGAGAGTGCCAACGCGCGTCGCCCTCCGTGTCGCGCCGGAACCGGCCCGGGAGAATGGGCGCGTGGATCTCGACCTGCTCGCCGTGCTGCGTACCCCCGAGGGGTCGGCGGCGCTCGCCGCGGCCGGGCGGGTGGCCGGCGGCGACCCGCTGGCGGCGGCGGCCGCGCTGCGCTCGGCCGGGATTCCGGGCGACCTCGCCGCCGCCGCGCTGACCCAGGCCGAGCTGCGCCGCCGGGCAGCAGGCAAGTTCGGCGCGGCGGCGGCCGGGATGTTCCTCACCCGGCCCGGGCTGGAGCAGGCCACCCGCGGGGTGGTCGCCGGCCGCCGGGCCGCACGGCTGCGCGCCGCGGGCGTGACCACGCTGGCCGACCTGGGTTGCGGCCTGGGCGCCGACGCGCTCGCCGCTGCCCGCGCCGGCATCCGGGTGTACGCGGTGGAGGCCGACCCGCTGACCGCCGCGATGGCCGCCGCGAACGCCGAGGCGGCCGGGCTCGCCGATCTGGTGACAGTCGAGTGCGGCGACGCCACGGAGTTCGACGTGAGCCGCGTCGACGGCGCGTTCTGCGATCCGGCGCGGCGGCGGGCCGGCACCGGGCGGCGCGTCTTCGACCCGAACTCCTACTCGCCGCCGTGGGACTTCGTCATCGGTCTCGCCGCGCGGGTGCCGCGCACAGTGGTGAAGGTCGCGCCGGGGCTGGACCACGCGCTGATCCCGGCGGGCGCCGAGGCGGAGTGGGTGAGCGTGGACGGCGACCTGGTCGAGGCAGCGCTCTGGTGCGGCGAGCTGGCCGAGGTCCCCCGCCGCGCCACCCTGCTGCGCGAGAAGGAAGGGCCCCTTCTTAACGCCTCCGGTAGTAAAAGGGTCCCTTCCTATCACCTCACCGGCACGGGCGCGCAGGAAGCGGAGGTGGGGCCGGTCCGGCGCTTCCTCTACGACCCGGACCCGGCGGTGGTGCGCGCGCACCTGGTCGCCGAGTTGGCCGCCGACCTCGACGCCACGCTCGCCGACCCGTCGATCGCCTACCTGTACGCCGACGAGGCCCGGCCCACCCCGTTCGCCCGCTGCCTGGAGATCACCGACGTGCTGCCGTTCTCGCTGAAGCGGCTGCGCGCCCTGCTGCGGGAACGCCGGGTCGGCCGGGTGGAGATCCGCAAGCGCGGGTCGGCGCTGGAGCCGGAGAAGCTGCGCCGTGACCTGCGGCTGTCCGGCGAGGCGGCGGCCGACCTGGTGCTGACCCGGGTGGCGGGCGACCCCACGGTGCTCGTGTGCCGGCCGGTTCCGGTCGGCGGCTGACCCGGCTCACGTTTCCAGCTCGCGGTGTCGCGGCGCGCGGGTTAGCTTGAGCCCGTGGCGGGCCCTGGCACTCCGGCGATCGCGTTGCTGAGCAAGCGGAAGATCGCCCACAGCATCCACCCGTACGACGTCTCGCCGGACGCGCCGAACTACGGCGCGCTCGTGGCCGCGGCGCTCGGGGTGGCACCGGACCGGGTGTTCAAGTCGCTGGTCACCGAGGTCGACGGCGGGCTGACCGTGGCGGTGGTGCCGGTGACCGGCGAGCTGGACCTGAAGGCGCTGGCCGCCGCGGTGGGCGGCAAGCGCGCGGTGATGGCGGACCGGGCGGTGGCCGAGCGGGCGACCGGGTACGTGCGGGGCGGCATCAGTCCGCTCGGCCAACGTAAGCGGCTACCGACAGTCGTCGACTCCTCGGCGCTGGCGCACCCGACCGTGTACGTGTCGGCGGGCCGCCGGGGATTGCAGGTGCAGCTCACGCCGACGGATCTGGTGGCGCTCACCGGGGCGGCCACGGCATCGATCGCCGCCACCTGAGCGGGCTCGTGACGGTACGTGTGGGAGCGTTCCCGGAGCGCGCTCTCCCGGCGGTGTCCCGCGGGTGACAACCGCGTTGCTGAATTGTTACCGCCGCCAACAAACTTCTGACCTCGGCAGTCTTGCGGCGCATGGGAGGCGGGGAATACGTTGCCGGACACAACAAAACATCACCACTCCCCCACCTCCGAAAGGACCCTGCACATGCGCAAGGGCTTCCTCACCTTCGCGGCCGTCGGTCTCCTCGCGACCGGCAGCATGGCCGCCTGCGGTGACAACGGCGGTTCTTCCGACGAGGCCGGCGGCTCCAACGCCAAGAAGCCGAAGATCGGCGTGATCCTGCCGGACAGCAAGTCCTCCGCCCGCTGGGAGGGCGCGGACCGCAAGTACCTCAAGGCGGCGTTCGACGCGGCCGGCGTCGACTCCGACATCCAGAACGCGCAGAACGACAAGACCGCGTTCCAGACCATCGCCGACCAGATGATCACCAGCGGCGTCAACGTCCTGATGATCGTCAACCTGGACTCCGGCACCGGCAAGGCCGTGCTCGACAAGGCCAAGTCGCAGGGCGTCGCGACCATCGACTACGACCGGCTGACCCTGGGCGGCTCCGCCCAGTACTACGTCAGCTTCGACAACGAGGCCGTCGGCAAGCTCCAGGGCGAGGGCCTGAGCAAGTGCCTGACCGACAAGGGCGTCAAGAACCCGTCGATCGCGTACCTCAACGGCTCGCCGACCGACAACAACGCCACCCTGTTCAAGAACGGGTACGACTCGGTGCTCAAGCCGAAGTTCGACTCGAAGGAGTACACCAAGGTCGCCGACGACCCGGTGCCGGCCTGGGACAACGCGCAGGCCGCCACGATCTTCGAGCAGCAGATGACCAAGGCCGGCGGCAAGATCGACGGCGTGCTCGCCGCCAACGACGGTCTCGGCAACGCGGCCATCTCGGTGCTGAAGAAGAACAAGCTCAACGGCAAGGTCCCGGTGACCGGTCAGGACGCCACCAAGGAGGGCCTGCAGAACATCCTCGCCGGTGACCAGTGCATGACCGTCTACAAGGCGGTCAAGAAGGAGGCGGACGCCGCCGCCGAGCTGGCCATCGCGCTCGCCAAGGGTGAGCGGAAGGACACCGGCCAGACGGTCAAGGACCCGGAGGGCAACCGGGACGTGCCGGCCGTGCTGCTGGAGCCCAAGGCCATCTTCAAGGACAACGTCAAGGACGTCGTGGCCGACGGCTACGTCACCAAGGAAGAACTCTGCACCGGTGCCTTCGCGAAGCTCTGCACCGACGCCGGCGTGAGCTGACCCACCCGCCTCAGGCGGCGCCGGACGGGATCCGAGACCTCCCTCCGCCCAAAGGAGAACCCCGTGTCCGCAACCCCCCTGCTGGAGCTACGCGGGATCGACAAGAGCTTCGGTCCCGTCCAGGTGCTGCGCGACGTCGCCTTCGCCGCGCACCCCGGCGAGGTGACCGCGCTCGTCGGTGACAACGGCGCCGGCAAGTCGACCCTGGTCAAGTGCATCAGCGGCATCCACCCCACCGACGCCGGCGAGTTCCTCTTCGACGGCCGGCCGGTGACCATCAACAGCCCCCGGGACGCCGCCGCGCTCGGGATCGAGGTCGTCTACCAGGATCTCGCGCTCTGCGACAACCTCGACATCGTGCAGAACATGTTCCTCGGCCGGGAGAAGCGCAGCGGCATCGTGCTCGACGAGCCGACCATGGAGCAGATGGCCGCCGAGACGCTCGCCGGCCTGAGCGTGCGCACCGTGAAGTCGCTGCGCCAGCACGTGGCCAGCCTCTCCGGCGGCCAGCGGCAGACCGTCGCCATCGCCAAGGCCGTGCTCTGGAACAGCCGGCTGGTCATCCTGGACGAGCCGACCGCCGCGCTCGGCGTCGCGCAGACCGCCCAGGTGCTGGAGCTGGTGCGCCGGCTGGCCGACAACGGCCTGGCCGTGGTGCTCATCTCGCACAACATGAACGACGTCTTCGCCGTCTCCGACCGGATCGCCGCGCTCTACCTCGGCCAGATGGTCGCCCAGGTGAAGACCACCGACATCACCCACTCGCAGGTGGTCGAGCTGATCACCGCCGGCCGATCCGGCGGCCTCGGCCTCACCGGCGAGCCGGGCGGCAACGGCGCCGCGCCCGCCGACACCACCCCAGGAGCCATCCGATGACCGCCATCGTCGTGAAGAAGGAAGGCCCGGCCGGCGTCGCGCCGACACCGACCCTGAACAGCCACGTGAACAACTACTGGCGCCGGGTACGCGGCGGCGACATCGGCGCGCTCCCCGCGGTGGTCATGCTCGTGGCGCTGGCGGTGGGCTTCTCGATCGCCCGCCCGTCGTTCTTCACCGCCGGCAACCTGGCGAACCTGTTCACCCAGGGCGCGGCGGTCACGCTCATCGCCATGGGCCTGGTCTTCGTCCTGCTGCTCGGCGAGATCGACCTCTCCGCCGGCTTCGCCAGCGGCGTCTGCGCCGCGATCCTGGCCAACGTGGTCACCGTGCTCGGCTACCCCTGGTACGTGGCGGTGCTCGCCGCCGTCGTCACCGGTCTGGTGATCGGCACCGTGCTGGGCCTGCTGGTCGCCAAGGTCGGCATCCCGTCCTTCGTGGTGACGCTCGCCGGGTTCCTCGCCTTCCAGGGTGTCGTGCTGACGCTGATGGACGAGGGCGCCAACATCGCGATCCGCGACGACGTGCTCGTCGCGATCGCCAACCGCAACCTCTCCCCGGCGCTGGGCTGGGCGCTCGCCGCGGTGGCCGTCGCCGGGTACGCGGCAGTGCAGTTGCTCCGGTACCGCAACCGGGCCGCCCGTGGCCTGCTCACCGACCCGCTCACGGTGGTCGGCGCGCGGATCGCCGGCCTGGCCGTGATCCTCGGCGTGGCGGTCTACGTCCTCAACCTGGAGCGCAGCCGCAACGTGCTGATCACCTCGCTCAAGGGCGTGCCGATCGTGGTGCCGATCATCGCGGTGCTGCTGATCGTCTGGACGTTCGTGCTCCAGCGCACCAGCTACGGGCGGCACATCTACGCGGTCGGCGGCAACGCCGAGGCGGCCCGCCGGGCCGGCATCAACGTCGACCGGATCCGTATCTCCGTCTTCGTCATCTGCTCCTCGATGGCCGCCATCGGTGGCATCGTGGCCGCCAGCAGGGGCAACTCGGTCGACCCCAACACCGGGGGCAGTAACGTACTGCTCTACGCCGTCGGCGCGGCGGTGATCGGTGGCACCAGCCTCTTCGGCGGCAAGGGCCGGGTCCTCGACGCCGTGCTCGGAGGCGCGGTGGTCGCGGTCATCGACAACGGTATGGGACTGATGGGATACAGCTCGGGCGTCAAGTACGTGGTCACCGGCGTGGTGCTGCTCGCCGCGGCGACCATCGACGCGCTCTCGCGTCGGCGGGCCGCCGCGACCGGCAACCGCTGAGCAGGGGTACGGAAACACCATGGCAGTGGCAATGCGCGCGGGCCCCAGTCAGGACGAGATCCGTCGGCAGAACCTGGGCGCATTGCTCCGATACGTGCACGTCCACGGGGCCACCACCCGCGCCGAGCTGACCACCGCGCTCGGACTCAACCGCAGCACCATCGGCGCGCTGACCGCGGACCTGGCCGGCGCCGGTCTGGTCAGCGAGGGGACGCCGAAGGAGACCGGCCGGGCCGGACGACCGTCACTCGTCGTCCGGCCCGAGTCGGGGCGGGTCTACGCGTACGCGTACAGCGTCGAGGTGGACCGGCTGCGGGCCGCGCGGGTCGGACTCGGCGGTGAGGTGCTCGACCGCCGGGAGATGGACCGGCCGCGCAACCTGGTCGCCGGGGAGGCCGCCCCGCTGCTCGCCGGCGCGGTCAAGGAGATGCACCAGTCGGTGCCGCCGGACGCGATCTGCGTCGGCGCCGGCGTGGCGGTGTGCGGCATGGTCCGCCGCGAGGACGGGCTGGTCCGGCTCAGCCCCACCACCGGCTGGGTGGACGAGCCGATCGGTGCGGCGCTCGCCGTCGAGCTGGGGATAGACGTACCGATCACGGTGGGCAACGTGGCCGACGTGGCCGCGTACGCCGAGCACGCCCGGGGCGCGGCGGTCGGCTGCGACAACGTCATCTACATCTACGGCGACGTCGGTGTGGGCGCGGGCATCATCGCGGGAGGGCGGCGGCTGAGGGGGCACGGCGGCTACGGCGGCGAGGTGGGCCACATGGTGGTGGTCCGCGACGGGGTGCGCTGCGACTGCGGCCGGCGCGGCTGCTGGGAGACCGAGATCGGCGAGCACGGGCTGCTGCGCGCCGCCGGCCGGTCCGAGGCGCGCGGCCGGGACGCGCTGCTGGCGGTCTTCGACGCCGCCGACCGGGGCGACGCCCGCGCGCAGACCGCGGTACGGCAGGCCGGCGACTGGCTCGGCTTCGGCGTCGCGAACCTGGTGAACATCTTCAACCCGGAGATGGTCATCTTCGGCGGCACCATGCGTGACCTCTACCTGGCCTCCGCCGCGCAGGTGCGCAGCCGGCTCAACTCCAACGGGCTGCCCGCGTGCCTGGAGCACGTGCGGCTGCGTACCCCGAAGCTGGGCGACGACGCGGCGCTGATCGGCGCCGCCGAGCTGGCGTTCGAACGACTCCTCGCCGATCCGCTGAACTGATCGGCCCGGTGATCCGTACCAGTGTGCGGACGGGCGGCCGGCTTGCGCGGCCGTCCACGACCCCGCGTACCGGTCCGGACCGAGGAGGCACCGCAACCATGGCATCGCTGGAATCCGCACGCCGCAAGCTGGCGCACCGGGTGGTACTGCTGCTCGCCGCGCTGGGCGCGGGGATCGGCGTCGTTCCCGGGACGGCGCAGGCCGCGCCCAACCCCGGCGTGCAGATGAACGCCGCCGACATGACGCTGCTCAACGGCGTACGGCTGGCCGGGCTGTGGGAGATGCCGGCCGGGCAGATGGCGGCCGAGAAGGGCCAGTCCGCCCGGGTACGCGAGGTCGGCGCGGAGATCGCCAAGCAGCACGCGGAGCTGGACCAGCTGGTGGTCGAGGCGGCCAACAAGCTCGGCGCCACCCTGCCGACGGATCCGACGGCAGAGCAGCAGGGGTGGCTGACCGAGATGCGGAACGCCACCGGCGCCCGGTTCGACCAGATCTTCGTCACCCGGCTGCGGGTCGCCCACGGCAAGATCTTCCCGGTGATCGGCGCGGTCCGGGCCAGCACCCGCGACCCGATCGTGCGGAAGCTGGCCGAGGACGCCAACAAGTTCGTCAACGACCACATGACCATGCTGGAGAGCACCGGGCTGGTGCGCTGGCAGCAGTTGCCGCCGGCCGCGCTGCCGCCCGCGCAGAGCGACTCGCTCGTCGCCGCCGCCCAGGCCAACGTGGGCAGCGGCGGTGGGCTCCAGGTCGGCACCGGACTGGTGTGGGCGGTGTTCCTGATCGCGCTCGGCACCGGCGGGTACGCCACCTGGCGGCTGACCCGCCGCTCCTAGCGGGGCGGCGGCGTCAGCGGTCGACCTGGGCGAAGTCCCAGCTGTGCGGCGGGCGGGCGATCAGGCGCGCCGGTGGCTCGGGCAGTTCCCGGGGGTTGTTCCGCCACTTGGAGATGACCACGAGCCGGTGGTCGGTGGAGGAGAACACCTCGCTGGAGACGTGCATCGGGTCGTGCTCGAACTCGGGCAGCGCGGTCTCGCAGACCCAGGTGATCAGGTCGGCGAAGCCGTACGACTCGGCCTTGGCCTCCCACATCCGGACGATCATGTCGGTTTCCTCCCCGCTCACACACTGACCACTGTCAGCGGCATCGCCGAGTCGGCCGGCAGGTCCAGCCGGCTCGGCGCGACGCCCGCGGCGACCAGGTGCGAGCCGAGCGCGGCCACCATCGCGCCGTTGTCCGTGCAGAGCTTCGGCCGGGGCGTACGCACCCGGATGCCGTACTTGCCGGCCCGCTGCTCGGCCATCGCCCGCAGCCGGGAGTTGGCTGCCACTCCGCCGCCGATCACCAGCGTGTCGATGCCGCTGGTGCGGCAGGCGTCGATCGCCTTGCCGACCAGCACGTCGCAGACCGCCTCCTGGAAGGACGCCGCCACGTCGGCGACCGGGACCGGCTCACCGGCCCGCTGCCGCGCCTCCACCCAGCGGGCCACCGCCGTCTTCAGGCCGGAGAAGGAGAAGTCGAACCGGTGTCCGACCAGGTCCTTCGCGGCGGTCAGCCCGCGCGGGAAGGCGATCGCCGCCGGGTCACCGGCACGCGCTTCGCGGTCGATGTACGGTCCGCCCGGGAACGGCAGCCCGAGCAGCCGGGCCACCTTGTCGAACGCCTCGCCGGCCGCGTCGTCGATGGTGGCGCCGAGCGGTACGACGTCGCGGGCCAGGTCGTCGACGCGCAGCAGCGAGGAGTGGCCGCCGGAGACCAGCAGCGCGATGGCGGGCTCGGGCAGCGGGCCGTGTTCGAGCGTGTCCACAGCCACGTGCGCGGCGAGGTGGTTCACCCCGTACACCGGCTTTTCCGCCGCGACCGCGTACCCCTTGGCGGCGGCGACCCCGACGAGCAGCGCGCCGGCCAGGCCAGGCCCGGAGGTCACGGCGATGGCGTCGATGTCGGCGATGGTGACGCCTGCCTCGCGCAGCGCCCGGTCCATGGTCGGCACGATCGCCTCCAGGTGGGCGCGGCTGGCCACCTCGGGCACCACGCCGCCGAACCGGGCGTGCTCCTCGACGCTGGAGGCGAGCGCGTCGGCGAGCAGCGTGTGCCCGCGCACGATGCCCACGCCGGTCTCGTCGCAGGAGGTCTCGATGCCGAGGATCAGTGGTTCGTCAGCCATGCGCGTCAGTCCTCGTTGCGCTGCATGACCAGCGCGTCGGTGTTGCTCGGTTGGTAGTAGCCGCGTCGTACGCCGATCGGCTCGAAGCCGTAGCCGGCGTAGAGCCGCTGCGCCGGGGCGTTGTCCGCGGCGACCTCCAGCAGCGTGCTGCGGACGCCGCGCCGGGCCGCCTCGGCGAGCAGCGCCTCCAGCAGCAGCCGGCCGATGCCCCGCCGCTGCGCGTCCCGGCGGACCGCGACGTTCTGCACCCATGCCTCGTCGGGCGGGTAGACGGCCAGCCCGGCGTAGCCGAGCACGGTGCCGTCGTCGTCGGTGGCGGCGAGATAGAAGTGGCCGTTGGCGAGTTCGTTCCAGAACATCGCCGCCGACCACTGCTCGGCGCCGAACAGGTCCGCCTCGATGGGCAGCACCTCCTCGACGTGCCACCAGCGGAACCGGCCCAGCCTCATGGCAGGACCGGCTTGTGGCCGGTGGCGGCGACCGCGTCCGGGCGGCGCAGGTAGAGCGGGGTGAGCGTCTCACCGGGCGCGCCCGCGCGGATCCGCGGCGCGGCGAGACGCGCCAGCGCCAGCGGGTCCGGGTAGCGCGGCTCGTCCCGCACCGGCAGGCCGAGCACGTCCGCGTACCGGTGCGCGCCGTCGCCGACCGCGACGCTGACCGCCAGGTCGCGCGCCCGCTGCGCGACCACCGCCGGGGCCGCCACCTCCGGGCCGGCCAGGCGCTGACCGGCGCCGTCGTAGACGGCCCAGTAGATCTCCCGCCGCCGCGCGTCGCTCGCCGCAAGCACCGGCTCGCCGGCGGCCGCCGGGTGGCCGAGCCCGTCCAGCGAGCAGACACCGTACGTGGGGACGCCGAGCACCTGACCCATGGTGGCTGCGGTGACCAGCCCGACGCGCAGCCCGGTGAACGGGCCCGGGCCGAGGCCGGCGACGATCGCGGCCAGGTCGGCGGGACGCGCGCCGACGTCCGCCAGCACGGCGTCGACCTGCGGCGCGAGCAGCTCGCCGTGGGCGCGGGCATCGACGGTGCACCGGGACGCGCGAACCGCGACGCCGTCCGCCGAGACCTCGGCCAGCGCCGCGGTCACCGCGGGCGTCGAGGAGTCCACCACGAGTACGAGCACGGTAAGCCAGCCTAGCCGTCCGCCCCGTCCGCCCTCGGCACGCCCTCGCCGCTGACCCGGTCACGGTGCGTAGTGTCCCGCCGGAAGAGGTGACCTGGGAGCGATATACCTCTCGGTCATAAATATGACTCACAGGTATATCGCTCGACGGCGAGTTGCCATCCTCCGGAGATGACGGAGAGTCGCCTGGCCCAGGAGATCGCCCGCGCCCTGCGCCACGAACGGGAACTGGCCGGGCTCACCCAGCAGGCCCTGGCCGCGCGGGTCGGGATCAGCCAGGCCGCCGTCGCCCGGATCGAGCGCGGCGACCGGCTGCCCAGCCTGACCACCGCGGAACGTCTGCTCGCCGCGCTGGATCGGCAACTGCGGATCGAGGTCGAGCCGCTGGACAGTCACCTGGACGCGGCGCTGGACGAGATGGCCGGGACCGCGCTGACCGAGCGGATCGATCATCTCCGGCTCGACCCGATCATGGACGCGCTGGGCGACCTGCCGTACGTGCTGGCGGGCGGCACGGCGGCCCTGTTGCAGGGCGCGCCGCTGCCGGTGGACGCGGTCGAGATCGCGGTGCGGTGGCGGGACTCCCCGCGGTTCACCGCGTTCCTGGAGCGGGGCCGCGCGCAGCGCTGGGATGCCCGATGGCAGGAGTGGGGCGGGGGCCACCCGGAGCCCGAGGAACCGGGCGAGCACCGCTGGCGGACCCGGTTCGGCGAGCTGCGGGCCCGGATGTGCGACGAACTGCCCAAGCCCATCGAGGTCCGCCTCGGTGAACGTACGTACCCGGTGGAGCCGCTGATCGAGGTGGAGGTGACCGACAAGCGCACGGCCGAGCTGCTGTCCCGGTACCGCCGGCGCCTCGCCGCGGCGGGCGAGGCGCCGGACGGGTCAGCCGGCTGAGCGTTCCCAGTCGACGGTGGGCAGCCCCGCGTCGGCGAGCGCCTTGTTTGCCGCGCTGAACGGACGGCTGCCGAGGAAGCCGCGCGGGTTCATCGGGCTCGGGTGCCCGGCCTCCAGCACCACGTGCCGCGGGTTGGTCACCAGCGCCGCCTTCTTGCGGGCGTAGCCGCCCCAGAGCAGGAAGACCACGCGCTGGTCGAGCGCGTCCAGCGCCCGGATCGTGGCGTCGGTGAACTCCTCCCAGCCCTTGTTCGCGTGCGAGCCGGGGGTGGCCTGCCGGACCGTCAGCACCGAGTTGAGCAGCAGCACGCCCTGCGCGGCCCAGCCGTCGAGGTTTCCGCTGCGCGGCTTGGGCACGCCCAGGTCCTCGCTCAGCTCCTTGAAGACGTTGCGCAGCGACGGCGGCACCGCCACCCCCTCGCGCACGCTGAAGCTCAGCCCGTGCGCCTGGCCCGCCTTGTGGTACGGGTCCTGGCCGAGGATGAGCACCCTCGTGTCGGCCGGCGCGCAGTGCCGGTAGGCGGAGAACAGGTCCTCCAGCGGCGGGAAGACCGTGGCGGTCGCGTACTCCCGGGTGACGAACTCGGCCAGCGCGGCGGTGCGGGCCGGGTCGAGGTGGGGGGTGAGCACGGCACGCCAGGCCTCCGGCAACAGCGCCGGCAGGTCCAGGGTGGGGGCGTCGGGCATCGGCAACCTCTCCTAGTCGGTCGCCATCTTCCTACCAGCCGCGACCGACACTCCCGGGCAGCGGCCGGGCCGGGTACTGGACGGGAAAAGTTACCGGAGCGTAACCTACTGGCAAGTTACTTACGCCACACCACCACTGCTAGCTTGCATCCACCACCATCGATGCTCGCTAGGAGTGCCCGTGAGCAGCAGGAACACCCGTCCCCGCACGCCCTCCGCCCGCCGCGCGATCGGCCTCCGGATCCTCGCCGTCGCCGCGGCGGCAGCCACCTACCTGGCCGGATCCGGCGCAGCCGCGGCCGCCGACGACGCCACGCCCGTGGTCTCCCGCGGCGTGACCATCCCCGCCTTCTACCACCCGCCCGCCGACCTGCCCGCCACCAACGGCACGCTGATCCGCACCGAGCCGCTGCCGCTCGGCCTGAGCATTCCCGGGCTCGACGGCCGCGCGATGCCCGGCACCGCCACCCGACTCATGTACCGGTCCACCGACTCCAACGGCCGGCCCGTCGCGGTGACCGGCGCCTACATCGAACCGTCGGCGGCGTGGCGGGGCGCCGGCCCGCGCCCGCTCGTCGCCGTCGCCTCCGGAACCATGGGGCAGGGCGACCAGTGCGCGCCGTCGTTCTCGCTGCAACACCCGCTGACGCTCACCGGCGACACCCTGTCCGTCGGCTACGAGGCCCTGGCGATCTATCGCCTCCTCGCCACCGGCGCGGCGGTCGTCGTCACCGACTACGTCGGTCTGGGCACGACCGACCGGCTGCACACCTACGTCAACCGCCTCGACGGGGGACGCGCCCTGCTCGACGCGGCCCGCGCCGCCCGCGCCGTACCCGGAGCATCGGTCACCGCCCAGTCCCGGGTCGGTCTGTACGGCTACAGCCAGGGCGGGGGCGCCAGCGCCGCGGCCGCCGAACTCCACTCCACCTACGCGCCCGACGTGCCGCTCGCCGGTACCTACGTCGGCGCGCCGCCCGCCGACCTCACCGCGGTCATCGGCGGTATCGACGGCAGCGCGCTGGTGGGGGCGCTGGGGTGGTCGCTGAACGGCTTCGCCCAGTCCGACCCGGCGCTGCGCGACGTCATCGAGGCCGCCGTCAACGACACCGGCCGGGCGGCGCTGAAGGACACCTCGACCATGTGCGTCGGCGACGCGATCCTCCGGTACGCGTTCACCAGGAGCAGCAAGTGGATCACCGGCGGCCGCTCCCTCACCGCCGTCATCGCCGCCTCGCCCGAGGCCCAGGCCGTCCTCGACCGGCAGCGCATCGGCACGCTCAAGCCCACCGGCCCGGTACGTGTGGCAACAGGCATCCAGGACGACATCGTGCCCCACCGGCAGGCCCGTCAACTGGCTGTCGACTGGTGCCGCAGGGGCGGCAACGTGACCTACCAGGCGATCAGCCTGCCCAACCTCGGCGACAAGATCCTCACCAACCACCTGGTGCCGCTCATCACCGACCAGGGCGACGCGGTGGCCTGGATGAGCGACCGGCTCGCGGGGCGGACCGCCTACTCCAACTGCTGGACGATGCCCCTTCAGCCCTGACTCAGGACAGTTCGGCGACCCGGGCGGCCCAGTCGCCACCGACCGGTTCCAGCGTGACCGCCCGGGTGTCGTCGTCGCGGCGGTCGATGCGTACCCGCAGGTGCGCGTCGACCAGCTGCTCGACCATTCCCTCGCCCCACTCCACCACTGTCACCGCCTCGTCCACCGAGGCGTCCAGGTCGAGGTCGTCGATCTCCGCCCGCGGGTCGGCGGCCTCACCCAGGCGGTACGCGTCGGCGTGCACGAGCGTCACCCGGCCGCCCCGATCCGGGTCGGGCCGGTGCACCCGGGCGATGACGAAGGTGGGCGAGGTGATGTCGCCGCGTACGCCCAGGCCGGCGCCGATGCCCTGGGTCAGCGCGGTCTTGCCGGCCCCGAGCGGGCCACTGAGCAGCAGCAGGTCACCCGCGCGCAGCACCCCGGCCAGCCGACGCCCGAACTCGTGGGTGTCGTCGACCGTCTTCAGCTCCACGACCACTGTCATAGCGAATCCAGGAACCTCTCCAGCGCCGCGTTCACCTCGTCGGCGTGCTCCAGCATCACCACGTGCCCGCTGTCGTCGATCTTCACGAACTCGGCGTGCGGCAGCCGCCGGACGATCTCCTCGGAGTGTGTCACCGGCGTGATCATGTCCTTGTCCCCCACGATCACCAGCACCGGCGTGCCGGCCAGCGCGGCCAGCGCCGGGAACCGGGAGTGGGTGGCGATCGTCCGCAGGTAGCGGGTGACCGTGTCGGCCGAGGTGCGCGAGTTCATCATCTCGACGTACGACACCAGGGCCGGGCTCGGCGCCGAGGTGCCGAAGCCGTACTTGCGGGTGAGCAGCCAGGCCACGTTCGAGGTCGACCGGCGCGCCCGGTCGATCACCGTGCCGCCGTACCGGGTGGCGTTGCTCATCATGTAGAGCACCGGCGAGCCGACGCGGCCGAGCAGCGCGGGCGCCACCAGCTTCGTCTCCGCCGCCAGACCGCCCGAGGTCGCCATCAACACGGTGCCGACCACGCGGTCACCGAACATCTCCGGGTACAGCTCGGCCAGCGCCATGATCGTCATGCCGCCCATCGAGTGCCCGACCAGCACCAGCGGCCCCTCCGGGGCCACCTCGTCGAGCACCCGGCGCAGCGTGTGGCCCAGCGCGGTCAGGTCGTACTCGCCGCTCTCCAGCCGGCCGGAACGGCCGTGCCCCGGCTGGTCGTACGCGACCACCCGGTAGTCGCCGCGCTCGGCGAGCCGCTTGCGCTGGAAGTGGAACGTGCCCATGTCCAGGCAGAACCCGTGCACCAGCACCACAGTCGGGTGCCCGGCGACCGGGCGGGTCGGCTCGACCACCTCCACGTGGATGTCGGTGCCGTCCGGCATCTCCAGCCGGTACGCCTGGTCGTAGCGCTGCTCGCCGAAGACCTCGTCGGCGTACCTGTCGGTGGGGTCGTTCTTGAGCCGGCGGACCAGCACCCGCTCGCTGACCACGCCCGCCGCGAGCCCGGCGGCGGCCACCCCGACGGCGGCGCCGACCAGCCCGGCGACCTTGCCGGCGGCGGTACGCGGACGCGGCAACCGGAGACTCATGCGCGCTCGCCGTCGTAGAACCGGGGCACCCGCACGCCGCCGAAACGGGTCACGATCTCGTAGTTGATGGTGCCGACCGCCTCGGCCCAGTCGTCGGCTGTGGGCCCGCCGTCCGCGCCGTCGCCGAACAGCGTCACCATGTCACCGGCGGCCACCTCGTCGTCGCCGCAGTCGACCACGAACTGGTCCATGCAGACCCGGCCGGAAATGTTCCGGCGCTTGCCGGCGAGGTGCACCGGGCCGGTGTTGGAGGCGTGCCGGGGCACACCGTCGGCGTAGCCGAGCGGCACCACCGCCAGGTTGGTCTCCTGCTCGGTGAGGTAGGTGTGCCCGTAGGAGACGCCGGTGCCGGCCGCGACCCGCTTGGTCAGCATCACCCGGGCGCGGGCGGTCATCGCCGGGCGCAGGCCGAACTGCTCGCCCGCGACCGGCGACAGACCGTAGACCGCGATGCCGGGCCGGACCAGGTCGAAGTGCGTGTCCGGCCGGGTCAGCGTGGCGGCCGAGTTGGCCAGGTGGCGGTACCGAGGGCGCAGACCGGCGCGCGTCACCATCTCCAGCCCCTCGTGGAAGACGGCGAGCTGGCGGTCGGTGGTGGGGTGGCCGGGCGAGTCCGCGTACACGAAGTGGCTCCACACGCCGACCACCTCGACCAGGCCGTCGGCCTGGGCCTTCGCGGCGGCCTCCAGCAGCGCCGGCCAGTCGGCGACGGTGGCGCCGCCCCGCGCCAACCCGGTGTCGATCTTGAGGTGCAGCCGGGCCGGGCGGTCCGCCCGGCGGCTCGCCTCGATCATCTCGTCGAGCTGGGTGAGGCTGGCGCAGCCGAGGTCGACGCCGACGGTGATCCCGTCGTGCAGCGGCAGCCCGGGTGTGAGCAGCCAGGCCAGCACCGGCGCGGTGATGCCGTCCTGGCGCAGCCGCAGCGCCTCGTCCAGCGTGCAGACGCCGAGCTGGTCCGCCCCCGCGTCGAGCGCCGCGCGGGCGGCGGGCACCATGCCGTGGCCGTAGCCGTCGCCCTTGACCACCGCCATCAGCTCGGCGCTGGTGCCGGCCTTGAGCCGGGTCACGTTCTCCCGGATCGCGTCCAGGTCGACGCGCACCTCCGACTGCCACATGTCCCCAGCCTACTTCCGTCAGTGATCATCAGCGCCCTGAGCCGTGCGGGCGGTGCCCGTCGCCACCCGGGCGTCGCCGCCCGGATCAGCCCAGCCGGGCCAGTACCGGACGCAACGCCGTCGCCACGTCGGGCGCGGTGACCGGACCGCCGCGCGCCGCCTCCCGGCCGGCCAGCCCGTGCAGGTACGCCGCCGCGGCGGCCGCCCGCTCCGGGGCCAGCCCGGCGGCGAGCAGCGAACCGAGCAACCCGGCCAGCACGTCGCCGGTGCCACCGGTGGCGAGCACCGGCGTGCCGGTCGGGTTCACGTACGCGCGGCCGTCGGGCGTGCCGATGATCGTGTGGTCACCCTTGAGCAGCACCACCGCGTTCATCCAGGCGGCCAGCCGCAGCGCGGCGGCGACCCGGTCCTCCCCCGGCATCTCGCCGCAGAGCCGGGCGTACTCCCGGTCGTGCGGCGTCACCACGATCGGCGCGTCCCGGCCGCGCAGCCGGTCGGCCAGCTTGCCGTCGACGAGCAGCGTCAGCGCGTCCGCGTCGAGCACCACCGGCACCGGCGCGGCAAGCACCGCGCGCAGCTCGGCGGCGGACTCCTCGCCCGTACCGAGGCCGGAGCCGCACACCCACGCCTGCACCCGGCCCGCGTCCGCTACCCGGCCGGTGGCGATCACCGACGGGTGCTGGTGCAGCACCTCGCCCTTGGCGCTCCCGGCGTAGCGGACCAGGCCGGTCGGGCCGGCGAGCGCCCCGGCGACCGAGAGCACCGCGGCGCCGGGGTAGGTGGCCGAGCCGGTGGCCACGCCGACCACACCCCTGGTGTACTTCTCCGACGACGCGCCCAGCTCCGGCCACCAGCCGACCACGTCCGTCTGCTCGATCACCTGGAGCGCCGGGGTGCCGCGCAGCCACGGCGTCAGCCCGATGTCGACCAGCTCGACCTCGCCGGCCAGCTCGGCGGCCGGGCCGACGACCAGCGCCGGTTTGAGCGCGCCGAACGCCACCGTCACGTCGGCGCGGACCGCGCGGGGCCGCCCGGCGTCGGTCAGCGGGACGTGGCCGGTGTCGACAGCGACGCCGCTCGGCACATCGACAGCGACCACCGTGGCGGGCCCACCGTCGCGCCCGCGCTGCCCGGTCAGGCTCGCGGCCAACTGCTCGGCGGTCTCCCGCAGCCCACCGGTGCCGCCGATGCCCACGATCCCGTCGAGCACCAGGTCGGCTCCGGCGGGCGGCCGGTCGACGACGCGCCCGCCGGCGGCACGCAGGGCCGCCAGCCCTTCCGCGTGCGCCCGCCCGGGGCTCAGCAGCAGCGCGGCCACCGCCGCGCCCCGGCGGGCCAGGTGCGCGCCCGCGAAGAGCGCGTCACCGCCGTTGTCGCCGGAGCCGATCAGCAGCAGCACCCGGGCGCCGTAGACCCCGCCCCGGTCACCGAGCAGCAAGGCGCAGCGCCGGGCCAGCCCGGCCGCGGCCCGCTGCATCAGCGCCCCGGGCGGAAGGGTGGCCATCAGGCCCGCCTCCGCCGCGCGAACGTCCGCGACGCGCCATACCGGTCTCATGCCACCCCGTCCCGTTCGTCGCGCCGGCTCAGCGCCCGCCCGCCGCTGTCCCGGTCACGGCCTCACCCTACCGGCGGTACGAACCCGGGACCGGCCGACGGAAACGCCCTGTGGAAAACCCCGGCCGTTGTCCACAGGGGTCGGCGGCCGGGTCGCCGGACGGCCTAGCGTCCCGGTGTCCGGGGCCGGTGGGTGGCGTCGGGCGACGTGGGGAGGTCACGTGGTGAGGAAACCGTTCGACGTCGACCCGGAGCTGCTGCGCGCGGTCGCACGGGAGCTGGCCGACGACGCGTACCGGCTGGCCCGAGGGCCGGGGGCGGCGCCGGAGGCGCTGCTGGTGGCGGCGCCGGACGGCTGGCGGGCCGGGGCGGCGCTGGCCGACCTGGAGTCCGCGGTACGGCGCTGGTCCGGCGCGCTCGGCACCCGGGTGGCCGACACCGCCGGGGCGTTGCGCCGCGGGGCGGACGGCTACGAGGCGGTGGACGAGCGCGCCGCGCGCCGCCTCAGCGGGGTGCTCCGGTGACCGGCGGCGCTCCCGGGCGGCCCGATCCGAGCTCCCGAGGGCCCGGCGAGGGCCCGGCGGACGTCGGGTACGCGCAGCTCTGGCGGGCCGATCCGGCTGCCTGGTCCACCGCGGGGGTGGCCTGGCGAGGGCTCGCCGGGCCGGTGCGCCGTCGCGCCGACGCGCTGACCGCCCGGATCGGCACGCTCCGGCCCGGGTGGTCGGGCGCCGCCTCGGTCGCGGCCCAGCAGCGGATCGGGGACCTGCGCACCGACCTCACCGACGTGCTGCCCGCCCTGTTCGAGGTCGACCAGGTGCTGGCCGAGTTCGGCGCCCGGCTGGGGGCGGCGAAGGCCCGCCTCGGCGCGGAGGTGGCCCGCGCCGAGTCCGGCGGCCTGCTCGTCGACCGTGCCGGCGCGGTGCGGCCCGATCCGGCCCGCCCGGTGTCCCGGGCCGGTCCGGCGGTGGTGGACGCGCGGGCCGGGATCCGGGGCGCGCTGACACTCGCCGGCGCCGCCGACCGGGAGGCTGCTCGCCGCCTGGCGGAGCTGACCACCGCCACGGTGGCCGGCTGGGTCAGCGTCCCGCCCGCGTGGCGGCCGGGCCCCGGCGCCGGGCCGGCCGAGGTGAGCCGCTGGTGGGCCGGGCTGAGCGCGGCCGAGCGGCGCTGGCTGGTCGGGCGGGAACCGGATCGGATCGGCCGCCTCGACGGCGTGCCGGCCGCCGCCCGGGACCAGGCCAACCGGCTGCTGCTCGGCGACCGGCGGGAGCAGTTGCTCGTCCGGCGGCTCGCGCTGCTGCGGCCGCTGCCGGCCGGACCGTTGGAGGCGTCCCGGCGGGTCCGGCTCGCCGGCGTCGAGGCGGCGCTGCGCGGGCTGAACCGGCTGAGCGAGCGGCTCGCCGCGCCCGGGCTGCCGCGGGCGTACCTGCTGGGGCTGGACCCGCGCGGCGACGGGCGCGCGGTGGTGGCGCTCGGCAACCCGGACCGGTCCGCCGCGGTGCTGACCTACGTCCCGGGCATGACCTCGGACCTCGCCGACGCGCCGGACGAGCTGGACCGGGCCGCCCGCGTGCTGCAGCGGTGCGCGGCGCTGGGGCCGGGCGAGGAGGCGGCGGCGGTGCTCTGGCTGGACTACGACGCGCCCGACTTCCTCACCGAGGCGGCCGGCCCCCGGCAGGCCGAGGACGCCGGGCCGGCTCTGCACCGGTTCCAGGAAGGGCTACGCGCCGCACACGAGGGTTCGCCGGCCCGGCAGACGGTGCTCGGGCACAGCTACGGCTCACTGGTGGTCGGCGCCGCCGCCCGGGACCACGGGCTGAGCGCGGACGCGCTGGTATTCGTCGGCTCGCCCGGCGTCGGCGTCGACCACGCCACCGAGCTGCGGATGCGCGCCGGCGAGGTCTGGTCGTCGACCGCGCCGGACGACGTGATCCGGCTGGCGCGTCCGCCGGACGAGCTGGCCCGCCGCGCCCTGCTCGCCGGCACGCCGCTCGGCCCGGCGCTGGCCGTGCTCGACCCGCACGCCGAGCGGCTCTGGTTCGGTGCCGACCCGAGCGCGCCGGGTTTCGGCGGGCGGCGGTTCCCGAGCGCCCCGCACGGTCACACCGGCTACTGGGACCCGGACAACCCGGCGCTGGACGGGATGGCCCGGATCGTGCTGGGCCGATGAGCCGCCCGATGCCGTCCGACGGCCGTCCCAAAGGATCCGGGAGCCGCCCGGGGCGGACCGGAGACGGCGCGGTCCCTCCACCCGGTCGACGGGTGGAGGGACCGCTGACGAAAAGCGGACTACTCGACAGTGACCGACTTGGCCAGGTTCCGGGGCTGGTCCACGTCGTGCCCGCGGGCGGCGGCGATCTCGGCGGCGAGCACCTGCAACGGCACGGTGGTCACCAGCGGCGCCAGCAGTGTCGGCGTACGCGGCACGTAGATCAGGTGATCGGCGTAGCGGACCACCGCCTGGTCGCCCTCCTCCGCGATCACGATCGTGCGGGCGCCCCGGGCGCGTACCTCCTGGATGTTGGAGACGACCTTGTCGTGCAACATGCCCCGGCCGACCGGCGACGGCACGATGCAGATCACCGGGGTGCCCTGGTCGATCAGCGAGATCGGGCCGTGCTTCAGCTCACCGGCGGCGAAGCCCTCGGCGTGCATGTACGCCAGCTCCTTGAGCTTCAGCGCGCCTTCCAGCGCCACCGGGTAGCCCACGTGCCGGCCGATGAACAGCACCGTCGGCTCGGACTTCAGCTCGCGCCCCAGCTCGCGTACCGGCTCGATCCGGTCCAGCAGCTCCCGCAGCTTGCCCGGCATCTCCTGGAGCTGGGCGACCACCGCGCCCACCTCGTCGGCGAACTTGATGCCGCGCACCTGGGCCAGGTGCAGGCCGATCAGGTAGCAGGCGACGACCTGGGTGAGGAACGCCTTGGTGGAGGCGACGGCGATCTCCGGGCCGCCGTGGGTGTAGAGCACGGCGTCGGACTCGCGCGGGATGGTCGAGCCGTTGGTGTTGCAGATGGCCAGCACGCGGGCCTTCTGCTCCTTGGCGTGGCGCAGCGCCATCAGCGTGTCCATCGTCTCGCCGGACTGCGAGATCACCACGATCAGCGTGGACCGGTCCAGCACCGGGTCGCGGTAGCGGAACTCGCTGGCCAGCTCCACCTCGCAGGGGATGCGGGTCCAGTGCTCGATGGCGTACTTGGCGACCAGGCCGGCGTGGTAGGAGGTGCCGCAGGCGACGATGAAGATCTTGTCGACGTCGCGCAGGTCCTGCTCGCTGAGGCGGACCTCGTCGAGGGCGATCTCGCCGGTCTCGGTGAGCCGGCCCAGCAGCGTGTCGGCGATGGCCTGCGGCTGCTCCTCGATCTCCTTGAGCATGAACCAGTCGTAGCCGCCCTTTTCGGCGGCCGACGAGTCCCAGTCGATGTGGAAGTCGGTGCCGCTGGCCGGCTGACCGTGGAAGTCGGTGATGTCGATGCTGTCCGGGGTGATCAGGACGATCTGGTCCTGCCCCAGCTCGACCGCGTCCCGGGTGTGCTCGATGAACGCGGCGACGTCGCTGGCCAGGTAGTTCTCGCCGTCGCCCCGACCGACGACCAGCGGCGAGTTGCGCCGGGCGCCGACCACCGCGCCGGGGATGCCGGCGTCGACGGCGAGCAGCGTGAACGCGCCCTCCAGGCGCCCGCAGACCACGCGCATGGCGGCGGCGAGGAGCTGCGGGCTGTCGGTCTCGCCGGCCGCTCGCAGGTCGGCCAGCGCGCGGGCGATCAGGTGCGCGGCGCACTCGGTGTCGGTGTCGCTGGCGAACTCGACGCCCTCGTCCTCCAGCTCGGCGCGGAGCTTCGCGAAGTTCTCGATGATGCCGTTGTGGATCACCGCGACGCGGCCGTCCGGGGAGAGGTGCGGGTGGGCGTTGCGGTCGGTCGGGCCGCCGTGGGTGGCCCAGCGGGTGTGGCCGATGCCGGTGGTGCCGTCGCCGATGCCGATCGGGCTGGCGGCACAGTCCTCGGGGTTGTCGGCCGCCCGCTCGGAGAGGACCTTCTCCAGGTTCGCGAGCTTGCCGGCCTTCTTCTCGGTCAGCAGCTCGTCCTCGCAGACCACGGCGACACCGGCCGAGTCGTAGCCGCGGTATTCGAGCCGCCGCAGTCCGTCAAGCACGATGCCGAGCGCCGGGCGGGCACCGGCGTAACCCACGATTCCACACATGGTCCGCAGCCTAACCGAGTTTCGCTCATCGCGCGTGCTCGGAAGGCCGGTTAACGATCACTGAATTTGAGCGAACCGAACACCGGGGTTGCTATGTCGGACAACGCACCAGCCGGGCTCATCTGCCGTTTGCGTACCGGTTCGGGACGTGCCGCGCACCGGGCAAACCGGGTCCACGCGGGTGGCCGCCACGGCCTACATTGGGGCCGGGCTCCGCCCCCGGGCCCATCGTTCCGCGGGCGTCCGCGCCGTACCCCTGTGAGCTGAGCCGATGTCCGAGACGACCCCTACCCCCGAGCCGACCTCCGGACCGGTCGACCCGACCGCCGCGCCGGTGACCCCGCAACCCTCCACCTGGACGCCGCCGGACCCGCTGGCCGCTCCGCAGCCGTGGACGCCACCCGAGCCCTGGTCGCCGTCGTCGCCGTCGCCCTGGAGCGCCCCCGGCGCCGGTCACCCCGGTCAGGCGGGCGGCGCCGAGGGGCGGCCGGCGGGCGATCCGGGCCGGGCCGCCCCGGCCGACTCGCCGGGCGCCGGCGACCAGGGACAGCCCGGGACGCCGGGCGGGCCCGCCAACCCGGACGCACCGCAGTGGCCGGCCCAGCCGGGAGCACCGGGCTGGCCGGCGCAGCCGGGCACCCCTGGCTCGTCCCCACCGCCGAGCGCCTACCAGCCCGGCACGTATCCGCCCGGGCCGTACCCGCCCACCGCGTACCCGCCGGGGCCCTACCCGCCGCCGTACGCGTACCCGGGGATGCCGCCGCGCCGCAGCGGCGGCGGTTGGGCGGTCGGGGTGGTGGTCGGCATCGTCACCGTCCTGGCGCTGATCGTCTGCGGCTGCGTCGGGCTGGCCTTCCTCGGCAGCACCATGGACGACGGGACCGCAGCCGGCACCGGGTACGAGGAGCCGATCTACGGCGAGCCCGGCGACTGGACCGACGACCCGAGCGCGCCCCCGGCGAGGCCGGCGACCACCCCGTCCGGCGGCCCCGGCAAGTACACAGTGCTGTACGAGGTGACCGGCTCCGAGGGCGACGCGGAGGTGCAGTACTACGACGCGAACGGCGACTTCCACCAGCTCAACCTGGTGGACTCGTCCTGGCGGCTGAGGTTCACCACGAACAACCGTGAGCGGGTCCAGATCGTCACCATGCCCGGAAGCGCTGCTGGGTTGACCTGCCGGATAACCATCGACGGCAAGGTCGTCTCCCAGAAGTCGGGAAGGTGGGGCGTGACCTGCTTCGGCTGGTGAGCCCGTGGTGGTGGGCCGTAGGCTCGCAGCCGTGACGACGACCGATCCCCTGGTGGCCCGGATGCGGCCGTTCGGCACCACCGTCTTCGCCGAGATGTCCGCGCTGGCCGTGCGTACCGGGGCGGTCAACCTCGGGCAGGGCTTCCCGGACACCGACGGCCCGCCGGAGATGCTCGCCGCCGCCGCCGAGGCGCTGCGTACCGGCCACAACCAGTACCCGCCCGGCCCGGGCATCCCCGCGCTGCGCGCCGCCGTCGCCGCGCACCAGCGCCGGTTCTGGGGCCTGGAGTACGACCCGGACGGCGAGATCGTCGTGACGGCCGGCGCGACCGAGGCGATCGCGGCGAGCATCCTCGCGCTGTGCGAGCCGGGTGACGAGGTGATCTGCTTCGAGCCGTACTACGACTCGTACGCCGCCTCGATCGCGCTCGCCGGAGCGGTGCGCCGCCCGGTGACGCTGCGGCCCGGCGCCGACGGCAGGTACGCGTTCGATCCGGACGAGCTGCGCGCCGCGTTCGGGCCGCGTACCCGGCTGGTGCTGCTGAACTCGCCGCACAACCCGACCGGCAAGGTCTTCACCGCCGACGAGCTGACGACGGTCGCCGAGCTGTGCCGGGAACACGACGTGTACGCGGTCACCGACGAGGTGTACGAGCACCTGGTGTTCACCGACGCCGCCGCGCCGCACGTGCCGCTGGCCACGCTGCCCGGCATGCGGGAGCGGACGCTTCGCATCTCGTCGGCCGGCAAGACGTTCTCCTGCACCGGCTGGAAGGTCGGCTGGGTGAGCGGACCCGCGCCGCTGGTGGCGGCGGTGCTGCGGGTGAAGCAGTTCCTCACGTTCGTCAACGCCGGGCCGCTGCAACCGGCGGTGGCGGTGGCGCTCGGGTTGCCGGACGCCTACTTCACCGGGTTCCGGGACGACATGCAACGCCGGCGGGACCAGCTCGTCGCCGGGCTGGCCGACGCCGGGTTCGGCGTGCTCGCGCCGGAGGGCACCTACTTCGTCACCGCCGACGTCACGCCGCTCGGTGGCCGGGACGGGGTGGAGTTCTGCCGGGCGCTGCCGGAGCGCTGCGGCGTGGTGGCGGTGCCGACGCAGGTGTTCTACGACGACGTGGAGGCCGGCCGCCGGCTGGTCCGGTTCGCGTTCTGCAAGCGGCCGGAGGTGCTGGCCGAGGCGGTGACCCGGCTGCGCGGTCTGCGCGGAAACTGAACCGCCCGCTGGAGGGATCCCCAGCGGGCGGGCGGCGTGGCTCAGGCGACCGGGCTGGCGGTGCGGACCTGTTCGGCGATGCGCTCGGCGACCTCGCGCGCGGTGTCCTCGGTGGCCGCCTCGACCATGACCCGCACCAGCGGTTCGGTGCCCGACGGGCGCAGCAGCACCCGGCCGGTCTCGCCCAGCTCCGCCTCGGCGCGCTCGACCTCGGCCCGGACGGCCGGTGCGGCGGCACCGACGGTACGGTCGCCGACCGGCACGTTGATCAGCACCTGGGGCAGCTTGGTGACCACGGCGGCCAGCTCGGCCAGCGAGGTGCCGGTGGCGGCCATCCGCGCCATCAGGTGCAGGCCGGTCAGCACGCCGTCGCCGGTGGTCGCGTACGCGGGCAGCACGATGTGCCCGCTCTGCTCGCCGCCGAGCGCCAGGCCGGAGGCGCGCAGCTCCTCCAGCACGTACCGGTCGCCGACCTTGGTCTCGACCAGCCGGATGCCGTGCTCGGACATGGCCAGCCGGAGACCGAGGTTGCTCATCACGGTGGCGACCAGGGTGTCCTGGGTCAGCTCGCCGGCGTCCCGCATGGCCAGCGCGAGGATCGCCATGACCTGGTCGCCGTCGACCTCGTCGCCGTCGGCGGTGACCGCGACGCAGCGGTCGGCGTCGCCGTCGTGGGCGATGCCCAGGTGCGCGCCGTGCTCGACCACTGCGGCGCGCAGCGCGTCGATGTGGTTGGAGCCGCACTCGTCGTTGATGTTGAGCCCGTCCGGCTCGGCGTGGATGGCGATGACCTCGGCGCCGGCCTCGCGGTAGGCGACCGGGGCGACGTCGGCCGCCGCGCCGTTGGCGCAGTCGACCACGACCTTGATCCCGTCGAGGCGGTGCGGCACGGTGCCGACCAGGTGCTGCACGTAGTGGTCGGCGCCGTCGAGCAGGTCGTGCACGCGGCCGACGCCGGCGCCGGTGGGGCGCTTCCAGGCGGTGGTGGCGTTCGCCTTCACCGCCTCCTCGATCCGCATCTCGATCTCGTCGGGCAGCTTGTGCCCGCCGGCGGCGAAGAGCTTGATGCCGTTGTCCGGCATCGGGTTGTGCGAGGCGGACAGCATCACGCCCAGGTCGGCCTTGGCCTCGGCGGTGAGGAACGCCACGGCCGGGGTGGGCAGCACGCCGACCCGGACCACGTTGGCGCCGGCGCTGGTGAGCCCGGCGACCACCGCCGCCTCCAGCATCTCGCCGCTGGCCCGGGTGTCCCGGCCGACCACCGCGAGCGGCGGATGGCTCTTGTCGGTCTCGGCCAGCGTGTGGGCCGCGGCCACCGCGACCGCAAGCGCCAACTCCGGGGTGAGATCCGCGTTCGCCCGCCCGCGTACGCCGTCCGTGCCGAACAACCGGCCCATACCCGCCAACCTCCGTGGAACTGCCGATGAGGAGAGAAACGCGGAACGGCCGGTCCGCCTCCCGGGAAGGGGAAGCGGACCGGCCGTCCGTCAGAAGTACAAGGCGCTTGTGGTGATCAGCGCTTCGAGTACTGAGGAGCCTTGCGGGCCTTCTTGAGGCCGTACTTCTTGCTCTCCTTGACCCGGGCGTCACGGGTCAGGAAGCCGGCCTTCTTCAGGGCCGGGCGGTCGTCGGGCTCGCTGACGATCAGCGCCCGGGCGATGGCGAGCCGCAGCGCGCCGGCCTGGCCGGTGGTGCCGCCGCCACGCAGGTTGGCGATCACGTCGAACGCCTCGGCCTTCTCGGCGGTGACCAGCGGGTCCTTGATGAGCTGCTGGTGCACCTTGCTCGGGAAGTAGGCCTCGAGGTCGCGGCCGTTGCAGGTGATCTTGCCGCTGCCCGGGACGATCCGGACCCGGACGATGGCTTCCTTGCGCCGACCCACGGTCTGGATCGGGCGGTCACCACGGGGCGCGCGCGCGACGGGCGCCGGCGCCTCGGTGGCCTCGGGGGCGACCTCGGTGGCGGTGATGTCGGTCATGCTGCTTCCTTCGCCCGCGCTCACTGCGCGATCTGCTTGATCTCGAACGGCACCGGCTGCTGCGCGGTGTGCGGGTGCTCGGCACCGGCGTAGACCTTCAGCTTCTTGAGAAGCTGACGGCCCAGCTTGTTGTGCGGGAGCATGCCCTTCACGGCCAGCTCGATGGCCCGCTCGGGCCGCTTGGTGAGCAGCTCGTCGTAGCCGACCCGCTTCAGACCACCCGGGTAACCGGAGTGGCGGTAAGCGACCTTGGTCTGGCGCTTGTTGCCGGTCAGCGCGACCTTGCCCGCGTTCACGATGACGACGAAGTCGCCCGTGTCGACGTGCGGCGCGAAAGTCGGCTTGTGCTTGCCACGCAGGAGCGTGGCGGCGTGGGTCGCCAGGCGGCCCAGCACGACATCAGAGGCGTCGATGACGTGCCACTGACGCTCGATCTCACCCGGCTTCGGGCTGTACGTACGCACAGGTCTACCTTGTCTCGTCGTCGGTCTGGGGTCGCGCGCCGAGGTGACCGGGAATACCCAGCCGGACCAGCGCGCACGAACGACCAAGCGTACCTGATGCGGCACGCCTAAGAATGTCGTACAACAGCAGGCAACGATACCCGGCCGCCCGGCGGCAGGTCAAAACGGGGTAGTACCCCGCGTGGCCTGCGCGTTCGCCATGGCGCAGCTCACACGCCGACCAGCGTACGCGGCCCGGGACGCAGGTAGACCACCCAGGTCACCAGGAAGCAGAGCGCGTACCAGGCGATGAATGCCAGGTAGGCGGCGTCAGCCGTGCCGGAGGTCAGGAACGACTGCCGGAACGCCACGTTCACCAGCACCCCGCCCGAGGCTCCGACCGCCCCGGCGATGCCGATCACCGCCCCGGACAGGCGCCGGGCCCGCCGCTGCGCCGCCTCCGGGTCGCCGGTCAGCTCGCTCTCCGCGACGGCCCGGGCCCGGAAGATCGCCGGGATCATCTTGTACGTCGAGCCGTTGCCGATGCCGGAGAAGACGAACAGCGCCAGGAACCCGGCCAGGTAGAGCGGGAACGAGCGCTCCCGGGCCGCGTACAGCACCAGCCCGGCGCCGGCGGCCATCGCCACGAAGTTCCAGAACGTGACCCGGGCCCCGCCCAGCCGGTCGGCGAGCTGGCCGCCCACCGGCCGGATGAGCGACCCGATCAGCGGCCCGAGAAAGGTCAGCCAGGCGGCGTCGACGGGCGTCGGGAACCGCTCGTGGAACTGGAGTTGGAGCACCTGGCCGAAGGCGAACCCGAAGCCGATGAACGAGCCGAACGTGCCCACGTAGAGCAGCGACATCACCCAGGTGTGCGGATCGCGGGCCGCCGCGCGCAGCGCGCCCGGCTCGTTGCGCGCCCCCGGAACGTTGTCCAGCCAGCGGGCCGCGGCCAGCGCGGCCAGCACGATCAGCGGCAGGTAGACCGCCGGCACCAGCCGGGGGTACGCGGCGCCGGCCGTCGCCAGCACCGCCAGCCCGACCAGTTGCACGGCAGGTACGCCCAGGTTGCCGCCACCGGCGTTGAGCCCCAGCGCCCGGCCCTTGAGCCGCTCCGGGAAGAACAGGTTGATGTTCGCCATCGACGAGGCGAAGTTGCCGCCGCCGACGCCGGACAGGCAGGCCAGCACCATCAGCGTGGCGTACGACACCCCGGGCTCGATCAGCACCGCCATCGGCACCGCCGGCACGAGCAGCAGCAACGCGCTCACGATGGTCCAGTTCCGGCCGCCGAAGCGGGCCACCGCCAGCGTGTACGGCAGCCGCAGCACCGCCCCCAGCGCGGCCGGTACGGCGGTGAGCAGGAACTTCCCGGCCGGGTCGATGCCGTACTCGGGGCCCAGGAACAACACGGTCACCGACCAGAGGCTCCACACGGAGAAGCCGACGTGCTCGGCGAAGATCGAGACGTACAGGTTGCGCCGGGCGACCCGGGCGCCCCCGGCGGCCCAGAACGCCGGGTCCTCCGGCCGCCATTCGGTGAGCCGTCCGGCGGCGCGGGCCGGCGGCCGGGTCGGTGCGGAAACGAGCGTGCTCACGGGCGACTCCTCCTCGTCGATGACGAGGGGACGCTCTCAGCCGGCGGTTTCCCCGGCGTACCCCGCGCGCGTCGGCGCGGCAACGGAGATCGCACGTCCGCCGGAGGGCGCCGGTGAGGCGGTCACAGCTCCTGGAGGATCCGCAGGGCCCGGCCGACCCGCTGCATGGTCTCGGTGTCGGCCACGTCCACGCACTCGGCGAACCACTTCTTCATCGGTGCGGAGATCCGGTCGGGCATCACCACGTACGGGCCCATCGGCACGGCCAGCGGCGAGTCGCGCAGCAGCGACTCCTCGACCACCTCGGCCACGATCACGATGGGTACCGCAGTGGCGTTGTAGACGTCGGAGCTGATCACCAGACCGAACCGTTCCCGGGCGCCGGAGATGCGCCAGACCTCGCCCCTACGCAGCACGCGGACGCCCGCCGAACAGGGCGTCGTCGACGAGCGCGGCCTCCTGGGCGTCGGCCAGGGCGGCGGCTTCCAGGTCCAGGCCGGCACGGCCGACCGCGTCGGCGTGCGCGGTGAAGACCTCGCGCAGCGCCTTCTCCCGGGCGGCCTGGTCCATCCAGGCGGAGAGGGAGAGCCCTTCCCGCTTGGCGAACCGGCGCGCCTCCTCGATCGTCTCGTCGGAGAACGACAGTGTCACCTTGGCGGTCATGCCGGGAAGACTACCCAGCGGTATGACCAGCAGTCATCCTCGTTCCCGCCGGACGAGGAATCGGACACCAGCAGGTGAAACAAGTGAAGCTGGTTGCGGATATTGCACTTGGACGCGACCATGGAGGAGGTCCGAACGGACGCGAGCCACATCTGCCACAGGGAGCCGCGATGAGCCTCAGCACCGGCATGGCCGCCTCGGTCATGCCCACCGAGGGAGCGGAGCGCCGGAAGGCGGCCGCCATGGAGGAGTTCCTCGTACGGCATCCCCTCGCTGCGGGCGAAGGCGTGGCCCGACTCGTCTCGGCGGACGGCGAAGAGGTCGAGGTTCCCGCCCAGATGTTCGACGTCCTCCATCAGATCTCGGCGATGCTCGCCCGCGGCGACGGCGTCGCGATCAGCGCCATCTCCCGCGAACTGACGACGACCGAGGCGGCGAGGCTGCTGGGCATGTCCCGCCCCACACTCGTCCGTCTCCTGGAGAACGGATCGATCGCCTCCCACCGGGTCGGCAGCCACCGGCGCCTCTTCCTCCGCGACGTCCTCGCATTCCGGCAACGACAAATGGAAGAGCGACGGAAGTCGTACGAGGCCCTGATGTGGGAGTCCGACGCGCTGGGTTTCACCGACGACGTGTAGTTCCGGGCCCGGCCAGTGGGCGCTGGGTAGGGTGTCCACTGTGATCCCCAGCGCCCCACTGGTGTTCCTGGACGCGAACATTCTCTATTCCAGGACCCTTCGCGACTGGATCAGTCTTCTCGCGCTCGAAGGCGACTGCGCCGTCTTCGATCTGCGGTACAGCGAGGACGTTCTGGCGGAATGGATGTATCGCCTGCGCCGTAAGCGGCCCGAGCATTCCGAGCAGGCGATCGGCGGCCAGCGACGCCGCTTCGTCCAGGCGTTCCCGTACGGCCTCGTCACCGGCTATTCGCCGAACGACGTCCCGTGCCCGCCGGACCCGGACGACCGGCACGTGCTGGCCGCCGCCGTGCACAGCCGCGCCGACATCCTGGTGACCGACGACCGGCGCGCCTTTCCGCCGGAATGCGTACGGGAATCGCTGTCGGTCCGCACCGGCGACGAGTTCCTCAACTGGGTGGCCGACCGTTCGATGCCTCTGGTCATGAGGACGTTGGCGCGGCAGATCGACTACTACCGGCGCAGCCTGGTCGCCGAGGACAAGGACGCGGTCGAACTGATCACCCATCTACGGAAGGCCGGCGCGCCCCGTTTCGCCGATCGGCTCGAGAATCACCTCGCCGAACCGTCCGGCCGCTGACCGCCGAAGACTCCGAAACGCCATTCCTTGAAGAAGCAGTCCACGTCCACCAGACCCGCCTCGGTCAGCCACCGGCACTGGTCTGCCACCGTGGCCGGCCGGTCGTGCCGCATCCGCTGCCGGGCGCCGGCGATCTCCTCGGCGTCCGAGCCCAGCTCGGTGATCCGCGCCGTCCACACCTCGTCGTAGCGGCGGTCCAGCGCCGGCGTCGGCCCGGCCACCTGCTCGGCGTTGACGAACACGCCGCCCGGCGCCAGCGCGCCCGCGGCCCGCTTGTACAGCGCCCGTTTGCCCTCGTCGTCGAGGTGGTGGATGGCCAGCGCGGAGACCACCGCGTCGTACCGGCCGGCGGGCAGCGGGTCGGCCAGGTCGGCGTGCACAGTGCGGTGCGCCACGCCGCGTTCTGTCAGGTGTCCGGCGGCCACCGCGAGCATGCCGGGGGCGCCGTCCACGAGCGTCAGGCGGACGCCGGGCACGGCCGCGGTCAGCAGCAGGGACAGCAGGCCGGTGCCCGCGCCCAGGTCCAGCACCTCGGGGGTACGCCCGGCGGCGAGCGCGGCACGCAGCGGCGGCGCGGCCACCTCGACGGCGGTGCCGTAGAAGGCGTCGAAGCAGGGCACCAGGCGGCGTCGGGCCTGGTCGTAGCTGCCGGCCACCGCGTCGAACGCGTCCGCCACGCCCATCAGAGCCTCCCGTTATTTGAGACCAATTTCCCACATTGTAAACCCCGCCGGGGACGACGTCACCTACGTGCGGTGTGAAGCGCTCGTGACAGGACCGAAACAGAGCAGACCCGGACCGGAAACCGCCCGACGGCACGCTTTTCCGACATGACAGACGGTGCACGCACGGCGACGCGAACGGGTTCAGGCCCCGCGCAGGCCGCCACGCACTGCCCGTACTGCGCCCTGCAGTGCGGCATGGTGCTGCGCGCCACCGGCGACGGCGTCGAGGTCGGCGCCCGGGACTTCCCGACCAACCGGGGCGGGCTGTGCCAGAAGGGCTGGACCGCCGCCGACCTGCTCGACCACCCGGACCGGCTCACCACCCCGCTGCTGCGCGACCGGCCCGGCAGCGAGCTGCGCCCGGCGACCTGGGACGAGGCGCTCCACCGGATCGCCGCCGGGGTGCGGGACGTGCAGCAGCGCCACGGGCCGGACGCGGTAGCGGTCTTCGGCGGTGGCGGCCTCACCAACGAGAAGGCGTACGCGCTGGGCCGCTTCGCCCGGGTGACGCTGCGGACCCGGCACATCGACTACAACGGACGCTGGTGCATGTCCTCGGCCGCCGCGGCCGGCAACCGGGCGTTCGGGATCGACAGGGGGCTGCCGTTCCCGCTGGCGGACCTCGGCCACGCGGACACGCTGCTGCTGGTCGGCGCGAACCCGGCCGAGACCATGCCGCCGCTGATGCGGCACGTCACCGACCTGCGGGAACGCGGCGGCCGGCTGATCGTGGTCGACCCGCGCGCCACGGCCACCGCCCGCCAAGCCGACCTGCACCTGCAACCGCTGCCCGGCACCGACCTCGCGGTGGCGAACGCGCTGCTGCACATCGCGCTCACCGAGGGCTGGCTGGACCGGGCGTACGTGGCGGAGCGGACCACCGGCTTCGACGAGGTCCGGCGGACGGTGGCCGGCTACTGGCCGGCGGAGGTGGAGCGGCTCTCCGGCGTGCCGGTGGCCGACCTGCACGCGACCGCCCGCGCGCTGGCCACAGTGGACCGGGCGATCATTCTCACCGCGCGGGGCGCCGAGCAGCACGCCAAGGGCGTGGACACGGTCACCGCCCTCATCAACCTGGCGCTCGCCCTGGGCCTGCCCGGCCGCCCCGGCTCGGGTTACGGCTGCCTGACCGGGCAGGGCAACGGGCAGGGCGGCCGGGAACACGGGCAGAAGGCCGACCAGCTCCCCGGCTACCGGCGTATCGACGACCCGGCGGCCCGCGCGCACGTCGCCGGGGTGTGGGGCGTCGACCCGGACTCGCTGCCCGGGCCGGGGGTGCCCGCGTACCAACTCCTGGACGCGCTGGGCACGCCGTCGGGCGCGCGGGCGCTGCTGGTGTTCGGCTCCAATCCGGTCGTGTCCGCGCCCCGCGCCGCGCGGGTCGAGTCCCGGCTGCGCGCCCTGGACCTGCTCGTGGTGGCGGACTTCGTCCGCTCCGAGACGGCCGAGCTGGCCGACGTGGTGCTGCCGGTCGCCCAGTGGGCCGAGGAGGACGGCACGATGACCAATCTGGAGGGCCGGGTGCTGCGCCGCCGGGCGCTTCGTGAGCCACCCGCCGGGGTCCGTACCGAGCTGGAGATCCTCGCCGCGCTCGCCGGGCGGCTGACCGACGGCGCGCCACTGCCGAGCGACCCGCGCGAGGTGTTCGCGGAGCTGGGCCGGGCCTCGGCCGGCGGGCCGGCCGACTACGCCGGGATCACCTGGGACCGGATCGACGCCGACACCGGCGTGTTCTGGCCCTGCCCGGACCGGGACGGCCCGGACACGCCCCGGCTGTTCGCCGACCGCTTCCCCACCCCGGACGGCCGGGCCCGGTTCCACGCCGTGACCCACCGGCCGGCCGCCGAGCCGGTGTGCGCCGACTACCCGCTGCACTTCACCACCGGCCGGGTGCTCGCGCAGTACCAGTCCGGCGCGCAGACCCGGCGGGTCGCCGCGTTGCGCCGGGCCGCGCCGGGCGGCTTCGTCGAGCTGCACCCGGACCTGGCGGCACGGCTCGGCGTGACCGAGGGAGCGCCGGTACGTGTGGTCTCCCGCCGGGGTGAGCTACGGGCGCCGGCCCGGCTCAGCACCGCGATCCGGCCGGACACCGTCTTCGCCCCGTTCCACTGGCCCGGCGCGCAACGCGCCAACTCGGTCACCAACGACGCGCTCGACCCGGTCTCCGGGATGCCCGAGTTCAAGATCTGCGCGGTCCGGGTGGAGCCGGCATGAACGAGCGCATCGTCGTCGTCGGCCACGGCATGGCCGGCGCCCGGCTCGCCGCCGAGCTGCACGCACGCGGCGGGGACCACTCGATCACCGTGCTCGGGGCGGAGCCGCACCGCGCGTACAACCGGATCATGCTCTCCACGCTGCTCGCCGGACGCATCGGCGAGCCGGACGTGGAGCTGGTCGAAGCGGTGGGGCCGGGCGTCGAGGTGCACACCGGCGCGGCGGTCACCGCCGTGGACCGCGCCGCCGGCGAGGTGGTCACCGACGACGGCGAGCGACACGGGTACGACCACCTGGTGCTCGCCACCGGCAGCCGGGCCGTGGTGCCGCCGCTGCCGGGCCTCGCGCCGATGCCCGAGCGGGTCGTCCCGTTCCGCACGCTCGGCGACTGCCGGCGGATCCTCGCCGCCGCCGAGGGCGCGCGCCGCGTCGTCGTGCTCGGCGGCGGGCTGCTGGGCCTGGAGGCGGCCCGCGGGCTGGCCGCGCGGGGTCTCGACGTGACAGTGGTCCACCCGGTCGGGCACCTGATGGAACGTCAGCTCGACCCACCGGCCGGCGCGGTCCTCGCGGGCACGCTCGCCGGCCTGGGCGTCCGGTCCCGGCTCGGCGCGGCGGCCACCGCCGTGACCGCCGACGCCGACGGCGTCCGCCTGCACCTGGGCGACGCCGGGACGCTCGACGCCGACCTGCTGGTGCTCTGCTGCGGGGTACGCCCCGACACCGCGCTGGCCGCGTCCGCCGGGCTCGCCGTCGAGCGGGGCGTGGTGGTGGACGACCGGATGCGGACCAGTGACCGGCGGATCTCCGCGATCGGCGACTGCGCGCAGCACGACGGCACGCTGACCGGGCTGGTGGCGCCGGCCTGGGCGCAGGCCCGGGTGGTGGCCGACGTGCTGACCGGCGCGGACCCGCTGGCCCGCTACCGGCCCCGCCCGGCGGTGACCCGGCTCAAGGCTGCCGGCATCGATCTGGCCGCGATGGGCGACGTGGCCGGAACCGGCGACGGGGACGGGCCGGTCGAGGAGCTGACCTTCGCCGACCCGGCCCGGGGCACGTACGCCCGGCTGCGCATCCGGGACGAGCGGCTGACCGGCGCGATCCTGCTCGGCGACAACCCGGCGGTCGGCACTGTGGTGCAGCTGTTCGACAGGGGCGCGCCGGTGCCGGCGGACCGGCGTTCGCTGCTGCTCGGCCGCGCGTTCGGCGAGGCGCCGGCCGGGCCGGCCGCGTCCCCGGCGCTGATGCCGGACGCCGCGACCGTGTGCCGGTGCAACGACGTGAGCAAGGGCGCGCTGGTGGCGTGCTGGCGGGCGGGCGCCCGGACGGCGGCGGCGTTGTCCGCGTCGACCCGGGCCGGCACCGGCTGCGGCAGTTGCCGGGACGCGGTGGCCGGCATCGCCGCCTGGCTCGCCGAGGCCGACCCGCAGGCGACCGACGCGGTACGCGAGACGGTGGAGGTGGCGTCATGAGTGAGCTGATTGTCGTCGGGAACGGCATGGTCGGGCAGCGCTTCGTCGAGGCGCTGCGGGCCCGGGACACCGGCGGGCGGTGGCGGGTCACGGTGCTGGCCGAGGAGCGGCGTCCGGCGTACGACCGGGTGCGGCTCTCGGCCGTCTTCGACGGGGTGGACGCCGACGAGCTGACTGTGCACACCCCCGACGCCGGAGTGGACCTGCGCCTGGGTGAACCGGTCACCGGCGTCGACCGGGCACGGCGCGTGGTGACCACGGCGGCCGGCGAGTACCCGTACGACGCGCTGGTGCTCGCCACCGGCTCGTACGCGTTCGTGCCGCCGGTCGACGGCACCGATCTGCCGGGCGTCTTCGTCTACCGGACGCTGGACGACCTGGCCGCGATCCGGGATCACGCCCGGGGCCGCCGCACCGGCGTGGTGATCGGTGGCGGGCTGCTCGGGCTGGAGGCGGCGAACGCGCTGCGGCTGCTCGGGCTCACCACGAGCGTGGTCGAGTTCGCGCCCCGGCTGATGCCGGTGCAGGTGGACGAGGCGGGCGGGTCGATGCTGCGCCGCTACGTCGAGGAGCTGGGCGTCACGCCGTACCTCGGGGTGGCCACCACGGCGCTGCGTCCCGGGCCGGACGGCACGGTGGCCGCGCTCGACCTCGCAGACGGGCGCACGCTGGACGCGGAGCTGGTGGTGGTGGCCGCCGGGATCCGGCCGCGCGACGAGCTGGCCCGGGCGGCCGGGCTGCCGCTCGGCCCGCGCGGCGGCGTGCTGGTGGACGCCTCCTGCCGTACCGCCGACGAGCGGATCTGGGCGGTCGGTGAGTGCGCCGCGGTGGACGGGGTCTGCCACGGGCTGGTCGCGCCCGGGTACGCCACCGCCGAGGTGGTCGCGGACCGGCTGCTCGGCGGCGCGGCCACGTTCCCCGGCGCGGACACCGCGACGAAGCTGAAGCTGCTCGGCGTGGACGTGGCCTCGTTCGGCGACGCGCACGGCGTCACCCCGGGCTGCCTGGACGTGACGTTCACCGATCCGGCCACCCGCGCGTACGCGAAGCTGGTCCTGTCCGACGACGCGCGGACGCTGCTGGGCGGCGTGCTGGTCGGGGACGCGAGCGCGTACCCGGCGTTGCGGGCCAGTGTCGGCGGGCCGCTGCCCGCTCCCCCGCTGGCGTTGCTGGCGCCGGCCGGCGGCGCGGGCGCCGGCGCGGGGGCGCTGCCGGCCGCCGCCCAGGTCTGCTCCTGCAACGCGGTGACCCGGGCCGACCTGGACGCGGCGATCGCCGGCGGGGCGACCGACGTGCCGGCGTTGAAGGCGTGCACCCGGGCCGGTACGAGCTGCGGCTCCTGCGTGCCGATGCTCAAGCAGCTGCTGGACGCCGCCGGGGTGCGCCAGTCCACCGCGTTGTGCGAGCACTTCGACCTGAGCCGGCAGGAGCTGTTCGACCTGATCCGGGTGCGGGGCATCCGCACGTTCTCCCGGCTCGTCGCCGAGCACGGGCGCGGGAGCGGCTGCGACATCTGCAAGCCGGTGGTGGCCTCCATCCTGGCCTCGCTCGGCGCCGGTCACGTGCTCGACGGCGAGGCGGCGTCGCTGCAGGACACGAACGACCACTTCCTGGCCAACCTGCAACGCGACGGCAGCTACTCGGTGGTGCCCCGGATTCCCGGCGGGGAGATCACCCCGGAGAAGCTGATCGCGATCGGCGAGGTGGCCCGCGACTTCCAGCTCTACACGAAGATCACCGGCGGGCAGCGGATCGACCTGTTCGGCGCGCGGGTCGACCAGTTGCCGCAGATCTGGCGCCGGCTCGTCGACGCGGGCTTCGAGTCGGGCCACGCGTACGGCAAGGCGCTGCGTACCGTGAAGTCCTGCGTCGGCGACACCTGGTGCCGCTACGGCGTGCAGGACTCGGTCGGGCTCGCCGTCGCGCTGGAGCTGCGCTACCGGGGGCTGCGCGCGCCGCACAAGCTCAAGTCCGCGGTCTCCGGCTGCGCCCGCGAGTGCGCCGAGGCCCGGAGCAAGGACTTCGGCGTCATCGCCACTGAGGGCGGCTGGAACCTGTACGTCGGCGGCAACGGCGGCTTCCGGCCCCGGCACGCCGACCTGTTCGCCACCGACCTGAGCACCGCCGAGCTGGTCACGCTGATCGACAGGTTCCTCATGTACTACATCCGCGCGGCCGACCGGTTGCAGCGCACCGCCGCCTGGATCGAGGCGATGGACGGCGGCCTGGACCACCTCCGGTCGGTGATCGTGGACGACTCGCTCGGCCTCTGCGCCGACCTGGACGCGGCGATGGCCCGGCACGTCACGAGCTACTCCGACGAGTGGCGCGACGTGCTGGAGGACCCGGACCGGCTGCGCCGCTTCACCTCGTTCGTCAACGCGCCCGGCGTGCCCGACCCGTCCATCTCGTTCACCCGGGAGCGGGGCCAGCCGGTACCGGCCCGGGACGCCGGGCACCGCCGCCAACCCGTCGCGCTCGGACTGCCGGAGGTACGCCGATGAGCCCCGTCGTCACGCTGGACTGGACGCCGGTCTGCCCGCTGGACCGGCTCGACCTCGACCGGGGCGTGGCCGCGCTCGTCGACGGCGTGCAGGTGGCGGTGTTCCGCACCGCGCACGGCCTGTACGCGGTGGACAACCTCGACCCGGTCGGCGGCGCGTACGTCATGTCCCGCGGTCTCGTGGGCAGCCGGGGCGGCGTGCCGACGCTCGCCTCGCCGCTGCACAAGCAAGTCTACGACCTCACCACCGGGCGGTGCCTGGACCTGCCCGGCGTGACGTTGACGCGGCACCGGGTGCGCTGCCGGGACGGCCAGGTCGAGGTGCGGTTACGGCAGGAGCAGTGATGCGCGACGAGCTGGCCGGTTTCACCATCGGGGTCACCGCGGACCGGCGGCGCGACGAACTGGCCGCGCTGCTCCAGCGGCGCGGGGCGCGGGTGGTGCTCGCCCCGGCGCTGCGGATCGTCCCGCTCGCCGACGACACCGACCTGCGTGAGGCCACCCGGGCCTGCCTGGAACATCCGCCGGACGTGCTGATGGCCAACACCGGCATCGGCATGCGGGGCTGGCTGGAGGCGGCCGAGGGCTGGGGGCTGGCCGAGCCGCTGCGCGCCACGCTCGCCCGCGCGTACGTGGTGTCCCGGGGCCCGAAGGCGACCGGGGCGATCCGCGCCGCCGGACTGCGCGAGCACTGGTCGCCGGGCTCGGAGAGCTGCGACGAGGTGGTGGAGCACCTGGTCGCGCGCGGCGTGGCCGGCCAGGTGGTGGCGATGCAACTGCACGGCGAGCGGCAACCCGAGTGCACCGACGCGCTGGTGGCGGCCGGGGCCACGGTGATCGAGGTGCCGGTCTACCGGTGGGCGCCGCCGGCCGATCCGGCGCCGCTGCACCGGCTCATCGACCTGGTCGCCGGGCGGCTCGTCGACGCGGTCACGTTCACCTCGGCTCCGGCGGCCGAGGCCCTGCTGCGGGCGGCCGGGGACCGTACCGAGACGGTGCTGGAGGCGCTGCGCGGCGACGTGCTGGCCGGGTGCGTGGGCACCGTCACCGCCGAGCCGCTGGTCCGGCGTGGGGTGCCGGTGAGCGCGCCGAGCCGGGCCCGGTTGGGCGCGCTGGTCCGCACCATCGTCGAGGAGCTGCCCCGGCGCACGGTCTCGGTGAAGGCGGCCGGGCACGTGCTGACGCTGCGCGGCCACGCCGCGGTGGTGGACGGGGAACTGCGCCAGCTCGCGCCGGCCCCGATGGCCGTGCTGCGGGCGCTCGCCGCGTCACCCGGCAAGGTGCTCTCCCGCACCGCGCTGCTGCGTACGCTGCCGCGCGGCGCCGACGAGCACGCCGTGGAGATGGCCGTCGCCCGGCTGCGGGTCGGCCTGAAGGCGCCCCGCGTGGTGCAGACGGTCGTCAAGCGGGGGTACCGCCTGCGGGTCGACTGACCCGCAGGCGGTCAGCCCACCGAGGCCGGGTAGCCGTGCTCGGCCTGGAGGCGGAGCATCGCGTGCTCGACCACTGTCACCAGCACCTGCTTGACCGAGTCGCGCCGACGGGCGTCGCACAGGACCATCGGCACGTCCGGGGAGATGGCGAGCGCCTCCCGGATCTCCTCCATCTCGTAGTGCGGCGCGTCGTCGAAGCGGTTCAACGCCACGACGTACGGCAGCTTGCGGTTCTCGAAGTAGTCCAGCGGCGCGAACGCGTCGGTGATCCGCCGGGTGTCCACGAGCACCGCCGCGCCCACCGCGCCCCGGATGATCTCGTCCCACATGAACCAGAAACGGGTCTGGCCCGGGGTGCCGAACAGGTAGAGGATCAGGTCCTCGGCCATGGTGATACGGCCGAAGTCCATGGCGACCGTGGTGGTCTCCTTGCCCGGCACCTTCGACGGGTCGTCGATGCCCACGCCGGCCGCGGTCATCAGCGCCTCGGTGGTCAGCGGCTGGATCTCGGAGATCGCACCGACCAGCGTGGTCTTGCCCACGCCGAAGCCGCCCGCGACCACGATCTTCGCGGAGATGATCTCCCGGCCGCGGTTCACCCCGTCGGGGTCATAGTTCGCGAAGTCCACTTAGCACCCTTCCAAGCAGGTTCATCCGCGCCGCGAAACCCGTCGCGGGAGCGGCAGTGTGTAGCGTCAGCAGGCCCTCGGCCACCATGTCGGCGACCAGCACCCGGGTGACGCCCAGCGGCATCCGGGTGTAAGCGGCGATTTCCGCCAGCGACTGTGCCCGGCCTTCACAGACCGAGGAGATGCGGTACTTGTCGTGCCCGGCGAACCGCGCCTCGGCCGACTGCGTGGGCGTGCTGGACAGCACCGCCTCGAGCGCGATGTTCTGCAACGGCTCGGTGCGGCCCCGGGTGACCGCGTACGGTCGCACCAGCGCGCCACGCGGATCACGTCGCGGTTCCATCTCGCGATCACCTCCCCTCGTACGGAGCGCAGCGGCTCCGGCTCATGTCGGCGGGCCCGGTCAGGACCGGACGGCGTCCCTCGGCAGCGGGACCAGCGCCTGCCCGACCCGTTCCACGAGCAACGCCATCTCGTAGCCGACCTGGCCCACGTCGCAGCTGCGCGCCGCGAGCACGGCCATCGACGAGCCGTCGCTGATGGACATCAGGAACAGGTAGCCGCTGTCCATCTCGATCACGGTCTGCAGCACCCCGCCGGCGCTGAACATGCGCGCCGCGCCCTCGGTCAGGCTCACCACGCCGGAGGTGATCGCGGCAAGCTGGTCGGCCCGGTCCCCCGGCAGATCCCGGGAGGAGGCGAGCAGCAGCCCGTCCGCGGAGACCGCCACCACGTGGGCGATGCCCGCCACGCTGTCGGCGAAGTTGGTGAGAAGCCAACCCATGTCCTGCATGGCCGCCGGCCTGTTCATCGGTTCGTCTCCTTGGTCGAGGTGCTGTTCAGGTCGGCGCCGGCCGTACGGCCCCGCTGGACGCCACGGTGGTAGGCGGAGAGCAGCCCCCGGACCTCGTCCGGCGTGCGCCGGCTGCGGTCCCGGCCGCTCTTCGGCTCTATCCCACCAGGCACGAGCTGGGCCTGCGGCACCCGCTTGGGCAGGCCGGAACGGGTGGTGCCGCCGGTGGTGGGCTCCGCGGCCCGGCTGGCCCGCGTCCAGCCCTCGTCGGCCGCCGTACGCCAGGCGCTCGGGTCGATGGCGGGTGCGGGCTCGGCGGCGGGTGGCGGCGCCGGGGCGGCCGGTGGCGGTGCCGCGGCGGCCGTGGGCGGCGACGCGACGGCGGGGGACGACGGGGCGGCGTCCGCGGGTGACGCGGACGGCACGGCCGGTGCGTGGTACGCGGCCGGCGTGCTCAGCCCCGACGCCTGGGCGCCCGGGGTACGGGTGGGCAGGGGCGGGCGAGCCGACGCCGCGGGCGGCGGCACGGCCGGCTGGGCCGGCGCGGGCGGCTCGTCGAAGGTGGGCCGAGTGAAGATCGTGGTCTCGTCCTCTCCGTGCGAACGGAACCAGACCGCCTCCATCTCCCGGAATATCGGGGCCTCGGCCCGCTGCTCGGGACGGGCCACCACGGGCGTTGCCGGGGTGGTCTCCACCGCCGGCGCCGCGGCGAGCGGCTGGTAGGCCGGAGGTGCGACCGGCTGGGCGGCCTCGACGCCCGGCGACCGCTTGGGCAGCGGGTCCAGCGCCGGGTACGCCACCGTCGGCCCGCCGGCCGACCAGCCCGCCCCGGAGACCGGGGCCGGCGTTGCCGGAGGCGCCGGGACCGCCGGCAACGTGCCGGTCGCCCCGCCCAGTTGTACGGCGGGAGTGGTGTCCCGCGCCTCGGCGGGCGCCTGCCACCTGGCGGGCGGGGCGGTGGTCGCCCCGCGCCACCCGTCGGCGAGCGTCGCGGTGGCGGCGCCCCGGCCGGCGCCGGCAAGCGCGTCGGCGACGCCGACCTGGCTCAGCGGTGACTGCTCGACGGCCAGCGGCTGGCGCGGCCGGGTCAGCGGGGCCTGACCACGGTTGGCCGGCAGCACCACTGTCGAGTTCGGCAGCGTGACCTGGGCGACAGTGCCGCCCTCGACGTTGCGGCGCAGCTCGACCCGGATGCCGTACCGGGAGGCGAGCCGGCTCACCACGGCCAGACCCATCAGCCGGAACGCGGCCACGTCGACGGTCGGCGGCGCGGCCAGTCGCCGGTTGAGCGAGTCGAGCTGTTCGTCGCTGAGGCCGAGCCCCCGGTCCTCGATCTGGATCAGCACGTAGTCGCGGATCCGGCGGCCGTCGGCCACCACTGAGGTGTTCGGCGGCGAGAACCGGGTGGCGTTGTCGAGCAGTTCCGCGACCAGCCGGACGACGTCGTTGACGGCGTGGGCGGCCACCGAGATGTCGGTGTCGACGGTGCCGAACTCGATCCGGTTGTAGAGCTCCACCTCGGACTGCGCGGCGCGCAGCACGTCGACCAGGAGCGCGTCGTCGCGACGCGGCACCGCCGAGTCGGCGCCGGCGAGCACCAGCAGGTTCTCGTCGTTGCGGCGCATCCGGGTGGCCAGGTGGTCCAGCTCGAACAGCTGCGCGAGACGCTTCGGGTCCTCCTCGGACCGCTCGATCGCGTCCAGCTCGCCGATCATGCGGTCGACCAGGCTCTGCGAGCGGCGGGCCAGGTTGAGGAACATCGCCGAGACGCTCGTGCGCAGCGCGGCCTGCTCGGCCGCCACCCGCACCGCCTCCCGGTGGACCACGTTGAAGGCGACGGCCACCTGGCCGACCTCGTCGCGGTTGGTCAGCTTGATCGGGTCCCGGACCTGCTGGACGATCTCGTCCACGCCGCCGTCGCCGATGGCGTTGACGTTCTGCAGCCGGCTCACCGCGTCCGGCAGGTCGTGGTTCGCCACCGCGAGCGCGCCCTCACGCAGCCGGCGCAGCGAGTCGTTCAGCGACCGGGCGAGCACCACGGCGAGCGTCACCGCGACGGCCAGCGTGATCAGCACCAGCAGGCCCTCCACGACCGCCTGCTGGATCACGTCGGCGCGTACCTCGTCGGCGTCGGCGAGCAGGTCGTCCAGGAGCTGGATCTCCGCCCACCGCATCAGCTCGTCGACCGCGCCGATGGCGTCGGACGCCTCCTGGCGGGTGACGAGCGCGGGCCGCCCGACCGAGCGGGACAGGTCGGCGGCGACCCGGTCGGCGAGCTGGACCGCGTCACCGGACACGGTGCGGTCCACCAGGGCCCGCTGGGCCGGCGTCGCGGACCGGGAGAACGTGAGCAGCGCCTCCTGCTGACCGGTCAGGGTGGCCACGAAGGAGGAGAACTGCTCCTCGTCGATCCGGCCGGCGCCGAGCGCGGTGAAGGCGACCGCCTGTTCCTCGGCCACCTCGGCCTTGGCGTGGGCGAACGCGGCCACCGCGCGGCGGGCGTCGGCCAGGCTCTCCGCGCCCGGCTGCTGGGCCAGCGCGTCGCTGTACGCGACCAGGTCGTCCAGGACGATGCCGTAGCGCAGGCTGGCCTCGGCCACCGGCATCTGCGACCGGTCCAGCACCTCCTGGCGCGTGCCGTTCAGCGTGGACAGGTGGGCGTCGATGACCTTGAGCTGGCTGCTCACAGCGCCCGGCACGTCGCCGAGGCGGCGCCGCTCCTCCTGGTACGCCGCGATCCGCTCGTCGGTCTGGCGCACCCGCAGGTTGTACGCGTCCGGCTTCTCGTCCGGCTTGGCCAGGAAGACCGCCGCGGCCATCCGCTCCTTGTGGAGGTCCTGGGTGAGCGCCGAGATGTCGACCGACACGGCCGTCAGCGACCGGACCCGGTCCGCCTCGTACGCGCCCTGCCCCACCGAGACGAGTCGGATAGTTGCCAGTGCGATGACAGCCGCGACCGGAACGACCAGGATGAGGGCGAGTTTCGAGCGGATCCGCGCGTCGCGCAGCCTCGGCAGGCGCCGTCGCCGGTTCCGCTGTTCGGCGTTGGGGCTCCCGGGCAGGGTCGTAGGTCCGGTGCTCACGACATCGCCTCCGTCGTTTCTTCCACGCGCGACCCACTGACCCGTGCCTGGTGCAGCGGCCAGCGCCACGCGCGGCACGGCCGCGATTTCATCAGACGAGATCGTGTTTGGGAAGCCGCAGGGAGGCAGGAAACGGTCGGGGTCGGCGCAACCCGTGATCCGATCACCTAATACCTTCTTTTCTCCAACCCCCTGATCAGGGGATGTCACTCCAGAGTGGTCACACGCTTCTGTGCAGTAATTGTCAGTTAATGTTCCGTGTCCCCAGCATGTGGGATGGCTGTCCCGAAACAGCACTCGAGATCCCGGCTTGACCACAGGCCCCGGCATTGGCAAGGTTTTGCAGGCTTCGCGCACACCGTACGGCACACCAATCCCGTTCCTCCACTGAGGACGGACTAGCGGCGGTGATCGGGCGTCGGCCCGCGCCGCACCTGGAGGACTGAGTTGAGCCCCATCCGCTCCGCGAGCATCGCGGCGCTCGCATCGGCCGTGCTGGCCACCACGCTCACCGGCTGCGGGATCGGCGGGGAACCGCAGGACACCAGCCCCATCGTCATCGCCGCCGACCTGGAACTCTCCGGCGCGTCCGCGCCGGTCGGCAAGGTGTACCAGCGGGCGCTGGAACTGAAGGTCGAGCAGTTGAACTCGTCCGGTGCGCTGGGCGGCCGGAAGATCGATCTGCGGGTCAAGGACAACCGCTCCGACGCTGCGGAGTCCTTGCGGAACATCAATGATTTCAGCGGCGACTCACGGGTGAGCGCCGTCATCATGGGCGGCTGCAACGAATGCGCGGTGGGCGCGGCCCGCACCATCGGCGAGAAGCGCATTCCGACGATCGCACTGGCCTCCTCGAGCGCGGTCACCGAACCGGTGGGCGAACGGCGATATGTCTTCAGGCTCGCCCCGAACGCCGCCGACAGCGCCGCCGCGCTCGCCACCGAACTGGACCGGCGCGACATCCGCAAGGTCGCGCTGCTGCACAGCGCCGACGGTTACGGCCAGGAAGGGCTCACCGCGCTGCGCCGGGAACTGGAAAAGACCACGGTGCGGCTGGTCGGCAACGAATCGGTGCGGCTCACCGACACCGAGGTCGGCACGCAGGTCAACGAATTGATCGCCGCCAAGCCGCAGGCCCTGATCCTCTGGACCACGCCGGAGCAGGCGACGCTGGCCGCGACCACGGCCCGGCAGAGCAAGTTCCGCGGGTCGCTGTTCTTCGACGCCGCGGCCGCCGGCGACCTCTTCCTGGGCCCGTCGGCCCGCTCCACCGAAGAGGCCACGCTGATCTTCACGCAGACCATGGTGATCGACGACGTGATCGCCACCACACCGGCCAAGGCGGCGCGCCGGCAGTGGTTCCAGGAGTACACCGCCCGCTTCGGCGGCTACAACGGCTTCTCCTCGTTCGCGGCCGACGCGGTCCAACTGATCGTCGACGCCGAGCAGCGCGCCGGTGGCGAACCGGGCACTGTCGACCGGGACGCGCTGCGCGACGTGCTGGAGACCTCGCAGCTGGACGGGCTGTCCGGGCCGATCCGGATGACGCCGGACAACCACTCCGGGTTGATGCCGCAGGCGTTGACGACGCTCGTGGCGCGTGGTGGGCGTTGGCGGCTCGCTGGATAGTCGCTGTGGGGGGTGTCGCCCCCGGCACAACCGGCTCCGGGCGGTCAAGCTTGATCCCTGCGCCGGTTGCGCCGGGGGCGACACCTTCGTGGTCGGCTGCGACCCGTGGGTTGAGGTTTCCTTCTGGGTTCTCGGCCGACGTCGGGTTACCTGGTTGTGGTCAGCGGGCTGAGGTGGTGGCCTTCACCCAGGGCAGGGCCAGGCGCTCGACGAGGCTGAGGGCGGCGTAGAGCGCGATGCTCATCAGGGCCACCAGCACGATCGCCGCCCAGGCGGTGGCGGTGTCGCCGACGCCGTTGTACTGCAGGATCTGGTAGCCCAGACCGGGACGGTCCGAGTAGAACTCGCCGATCACCGCGCCGATCGCGGCCAGCGGCATGGCCACCTTGAGCCCGACGAAGATCTGCGGCAGCGCGGACGGGAAGCGCACCTTGCGGAACGACTGCCACCACGAGGCGTTCAGCGACCGGCTCAGCTCCGCCAGGTCCGCCGGCGTGGTGGTCAGGCCGGTGGCGGTGGAGAGCACGATCGGGAAGAAGCAGAGCAGGAACACCATGGTCAGAATGGGTTTCTGACCCCAGCCGACGGCCACCACCAGCAGCGGCCCGAACGCGATCTTCGGGACCGCGTTCACGGCCACCAGCAACGGCGCGAACATCCGCTCGACCCGGCGGGACGCGGCCAGCGCCATCCCGATCAGCACCCCGGCGGCCGACGAGAGCAGGAAGCCGAGCACTGTCATCCAGGTGGTGATGCCCAACGCGGGCAGCAGCACGTCGGTGGCGTTCGCGAGGGACTCCCCCACCGCCTGCGGCGGCGGCAGCGCGGCCGGGTGCACCAGGTTCAGCCCCGAGGTGACCAGCCACCAGCCGGCCACCGCGATCACCAGGCCGAGCGCCGGCAGCCCGACCGCGGCCGGACGTACGGCGAACCCGCGCCGGACCGCCGGGCGCGGCTGTGGCACCTCCGGCCGGGCCTCGGTCAACTGTGTCAACGTGTCCTCCTCTCTGCGCCGGTCGATGCGACCGGCACGGGAAGGGGGTGCGCCCCGCCGGGTGTCCGGCGGGGCGCACCCCCGTTGGCCCGAGCGGACCGGTCAGGCCTTCGGCGCGAGGTCGAAGTCGATGATCTGGTCCGGGGTGAGGTCCTGCTTGAGCGCGCCCGCGCCCTTCAGCAGGGCGATGCTCTTGGCCACCCGGCCGCTGTCCAGCGTGCCGATCGCGGTGCCGGAGTTGCTCGACCGGACGTACGCGGCCATCAGCTGAAGCTCGGCGGAGGCCGCGGCCGGGACGGCGGCCGGCACGTTCTTCTTCAGGATCTCGGCGGCCTCGTCCGGGTTCGCCAGCGAGTACTCCAGGCCCTTGAGCAGCGCGGCGGTGAACTTCTTCACCATCTCCGGCTTCTCCTTGGCGAGCTTCGTGGAAGTGATCAGCGCGTTGCCGTAGAGGTCCTGCATCACGTTGCTGTACGGCAGGATGACCGGCTTCTTCTTGGTCACCGTCTCCACCGTCGGCTGGCCGACGACGAACTGGCCGATGCCGTCCACCGAGCCGGAGCCGAGCATCGGCATCAGGCTCTGCGCCTCACCGTTGACCCAGGTCACCTTGCTGCCGTCGATGCCGGCGAGCCGCGCGTACGTGGGGAAGAGGTTGCGCACGACGGAGGAGGGGGTGTCCGCGAGCTTCTTGCCCTCGAGGTCCTTCGGGGTGGCGATGTTCTTGCCCTCGACCGTGACGATCGCGGCCATGGTGCGCTGCTGGATCGCGGCCACCGCCACGAAGTCCTTCGCCAGGCCGTTGCCGAGCTGGAGGATGCCACCGGTCAGGTCGATCGGGCCGAACTGGGCCTGCCCGCCGGTGATGGTCTGGATGACGGAGCCGGTGCCCTGGCCGGGCTTGATGTCGACGTCGAAACCGGCCTCCTTGAAGAAGCCCTTGTCCTTCGCCACCCAGGCGTAGGAGTCACGGCCGAAGTTGCCGAACGAGGTGAGGTACGTCACCTTTTCCAGCGCGCCGCCGTTTCCGCCGCCGCTCTCGGACTTGTCCGAGTCGCTGCTGCAGCCGCCCACGAGGGCGAGGGCGGTAGCCAGAGCCGCGGCGGCGACCGTACGGGTCAGCCTTCTCATCAGTGCACCATGTCCTTTCCGACCAGGACTTTCTCGCCGGTCGGGTCGTGGGTCCGACGGGGCCGGCAGGAGGGTTGGGCCGACTGGACCGTCGTGAGGGGACTCTTCGCGCGCAACAGCGTACGAGAAGGCGGATGGCGCGCTCCCTCCGTCCCGGTTGCGGAACGGAAACGAAGTTGCGTGACGGAAAGCGGACTGACGTCCACCCCGGACAGTGCTATAAGCACCGTCCGCTACGCTAGCCCGGCTCGCATTAGGGACGACGTGGAAGGGAGCCGGCGGGAGATGATCCGACTGTCCGGGGTGTCCCGCACCTTCGACGGCCGATCCGGGCAGGTGGAGGCGCTGCGCGGCATCGACCTCGACGTCGCCGAAGGCGAGTTCGTCGCCGTACTCGGCCGGTCCGGCTGTGGCAAGTCCACGCTCCTGCGCATGATCGCCGGCCTGCTCCCGGTCAGCGGCGGCGAGATCACCGTGGCCGGTACGCCGATCACGAAGCCCCGCCGCGACGTGGCCATGCTGTTCCAGCGGCCGGCCCTGCTGCCCTGGCGCACGGTGCTGGACAACGTGCTGCTGCCGGTGGAGATCTTCGGCTGGCGCCGGGCCGAGCACCGCGACCGCGCCCGCCAGCTGCTGGAGATGGCCGGGCTGGGCGGCTTCGAGAAGCGGCTCCCGCACGAGCTGTCCGGTGGCATGCAGCAGCGCGTCTCGCTCTGCCGGTCGCTCATCGGCTCACCCCGGGTGATGCTCATGGACGAGCCGTTCTCCGCGCTCGACGCGCTCACCCGCGAGGAGCTCTCCGGCGAACTCCAGCGGGTGCACATGGAGACGAAGGCCACGATCGTCTTCGTCACCCACTCGATCGACGAGGCGGTGCTGCTCGCCGACCGGGTCGTCGTGCTCAGCCCGCGCCCCGGCCGGATCCGCGAGGTGGTCGAGGTGAACGTCCCCCGGCCCCGCACGCTCGGCCGGCACGAACACCTGGCCGATGTCGCGCGGATCAGCGCCGAGCTGCACGAACTGCTGATGGAGCGGGACGCCCCCGGCGTACCCGTGGGAGGACGGTGACCATGCGGGTCTCGGTCTTCACCGAACCCCACCGCGGAGCGGACTACGACGACCAGCTCCGGTTCGCCCGGCTGGTCGAGGAGACCGGCTTCGAGGGCTTCTTCCGGGCCGACCACTACCGGGCGATGGGGGACGAGCCGGCGCTGCCCGGCCCCACCGACGCCTGGCTGACGCTCGCCGCACTGGCCCGGGAGACCTCCCGGATCCGGCTCGGCACGCTCGTCACGTCCGCCACGTTCCGGCTCCCCGGGCCGCTCGCCGTCATGGTCGCCCAGGTCGACCGGATGAGCGGCGGCCGGGTCGAGCTGGGCATCGGCGCCGGCTGGTACGAGCGCGAGCACACCGCGTTCGGCATCCCGTTCCCGCCGGTCAGCGAACGCTTCGACCGGCTCGCCGAGCAGCTGGAGATCGTCACCGGGCTGTGGCGCACCCCGGCCGACGAGACGTACAGCTTCACCGGCGAGCACTACCGCCTGGTCGACGCGCCGACGCTGCCCAAACCGGTGCAGCAGCCCGGCCCGCCGGTGATCGTCGGCGGCCGGGGACCGAAGCGCACGCCCGAGCTGGCCGCCCGCTACGCCGACGAGTTCAACATGCCGTTCAAGAGCGTGGCCGAGACCGCCTCCGCGTACGACCGGGTCCGGGAGGCGTGCGACCGCACCGGCCGGGACGCCTCCGGCCGGGCCCCGCTGACACTCTCCGCCGGCATCGTCGTGGCGATCGGACGCACCGACGCCGAGGCGCAGCGCCGGGCCGCCCCGCTGCACGTCACGAGCGCGCTGCCGCCGGAGGACCCGGTGGTCGGCTCCCCCGCCCAGCTCGTGGACCGGATCGGCGAGTTCGCCGCGATCGGGGCCACCCGGGTGCACCTGCGCCTGATCGACTTCGACGACCTCGACCACGTGGAGCTCATCGCCGCCGAGGTGCTCCCCCGACTGGACGGACCACGATGACCGAACTCTCCGCCGACCTCGAACTCGGCCCGGTGGGCCAGGAGATCGTGTACGAGAACGACCGGGTACGGGTCTGGCACATCCGGCTGGAGCCGGGTGAGCGGCAGCCGCTGCACCGCCACGACCACCCGTACCTGGTGGTGGCGGTCCAGGGCGCAAAGAACGTGGTGCAGACGATCGACGGCACCACCATCGACGCCGACGAGCCGACCGGCGGCGTCGTCTACCGGGATCCGGGCGCGGTGCACATGCTGACCAACGTCGGCGACACCACCTACCTCGCCCGCCTGGTCGAGCTGAAGTAGCCACGCCGGCAGGTTCGCCGCGCCGCGCGGCGGCAAGGTGGCGATCGGGGGCACCGGGCCGTAACGTGCCGGACATGGCCTTTCGGACGTGGGGCAGGCTGCTGCTCACGGCGCTCGGAGTGAGCGTACTGGCCGGGGCCGGCCAGTTGGGCATCGCGTACGGCTTCGGAGTCGTCCGCCTCGACGGCGCGTTCGTCGACGCCTCGGTGAACAGGTGGCCCGCCCAGCTCGTCTGGGTGGGCTGGTTCGCCGTGGTCGCCACGGTCGCCGGAGCCGTCCTCACCGAGCGCTTCGCCCGCCGCGACGACCTCCCCGGCGGCACCACCGAACTGCTCTCCATCGCCGGCGTCAGCGCGCTGGGCGCGACGGTGGTCGCCCCGCTGTGCATGCAACCGGCCCGCGCGGCCGAGCTGGCCGGATCCGTCGACCCGGTCTGGGCCGCCGGTGTCTGCGCCGCGCTCGGCGCGGTGGTCGGCGCGGGCGCGGCGATCGCCGTACTGCTGAAGCCGCCGTTCGGCTGGGGTGTGGCGATCACCGCCGGGATCGTCTGGCTGCTGGCGCTGCTGTCCGTCGCGCCCACCATCGTCTCGGACCGCCCGCTGGCATCCGTCCGGCTCGGCGTCCTCGAACCGTCCTGGCTGGACCCGGCGGCCGCGCAGCGCCTGTCCATGCTGCTGCTGCCCACGCTGGCCCTGCTCGCCGGTGGCGCGGTCGGCGTGCTGGCCCGCCGCGCCGGATGGCCGCCGCTGGTCGGTGGCGCGGCCGGCGCGGCCGGTCCGGTGCTCGTCGCGTTCGCCTACCTGACGGCCGGGCCGGGCGCCGCGACCGACAGGTACCAGCTCGCGCCCTACTACGGCGCGCTGATCGCTGTCGTCGCCGGTGCGCTCGGCTCGACCGCCACCACGATGCTGCCCCGGCCGGTCACCGCCGACGGCGATCCCGACGCGGTCGAGGCCACCGACATCCTCGCGCCGCTGCCGCACTCGGCCGCTCCGGGCGTCCCGGCCGCCCCGCCCGCGCCGCCGGTGACGAGCGGCGCCGCCGCGCCCGCGCACTGGAACTGGCCGGAGCCCGGCGGCTCGGCCACGGCGACGGCTCCGGCCGGTACCGATCTTCCCGCCGCCGGCCGGCCGGCCCTCGCGGATCTGCCCGCCGCCGATCTGCCGACCGCTGCGGAACGGCCGGCGGGTGAGCGCCCGGCCGTCGCCGACACGAGCCACGGCCAGCCCATGCCGGGTCTGCTGCCCCCGGGGCGCCGGACCTCGGCCATCGACGTCCTCGCCGCGGGCCGCCCCGACCCGGTCGCGGGTCCGGGCACGGTCACGGGCACGGGCACGGGTCCGGGCACGGCCCACGCGGACAGCACCGGCGAGGCGGCCACCACGGACCGTCCGGCCGCTCCCGACCCGGCCGCCGGTTCCGAAGCCGCCGATGGAGCGTCCGGGCAGGCCACCGGCATTCCGGCCGACAGCGAGACCGCCACCGCCACCGGCACCGGCACCGGCACCGGCACCGGCACGGACGATGCCGCACCGGCGCCGGAAGCGGCGGCGACCACGCCACGGGTGACCCGGCCGCGCCGCACCCGCGCGGGCCGGTCCAGCGGGACTACCGACGGGCCGGTGTCATCCGCCGACGGCACAGCACCCCGCCCCGGAGACGTCACCACTCCCAGCGCCGGCGCGGGCACCACCGCGAAGGACGCATCACCGGCCACCGCCGACAGCCACGTTCCCGGCCCGCGTACGGACAGCGGCGCCCTCGCCGGGCCGGTCACGGCCGACGCGGGCAGTGACGCCCCCGCCGCGCCACCGGCCGAAGCCCCCGGAGACACCGGCGCGGCCGGCCGCGCCGCCCGCCCCCGGCGTACCCGCACTCCGAAGGCGCCGCGCGCCACCGGTCCGGCCTCCCCCGGCCCGGCCGACACCGCGCCGACGACACCGGGCGGCCGAACCGAAGCTGCGCCGAGCGGGGGAGCCGACGCCGAGCCGACCCCCCAGGCCACGAACCCGGACCGGGACGACACGAGCACCGACTCGAACGTGGTGGCGCCGACCGGGCGCAACTTCTTCTTCGACGACCCGGCGCCCGCCCCGTCGACCCGGCCGCGGTTCGCGATGTTCGAGGACGTGACCGGGCAGCCCGGCGAGGTGCGCCCGGCCTGGCCGATCACCCCGGCGGGCCGGCCGCACCGCGCGACCGCCGAACCGGACACGCCGGACCGGGACGCCGCGGACGCGGTCGCCCCGGGCGAGCCGGCGCCGCGTCCCCGGCACCGTGGTCTGCCCGAGCCGGGTGCGAGCACCGGTTGGGACGCGCTCGCCACGAACGCCCGCCCGGCGGGGCCGCTCGCCCGGCCGGAGGCGGGGATGCCGCTCGCCCGGCCCGAGGCGGCGACTGCCGTACCGGGCGAGGCGGGTGCCGCGCTGCCGGAGGCCACGGAGACGGAGGCGGACTCCCGGCGCGGGCGGCACTCCGGACCGGACGACGCCGACGCGCCCGCCGGGAAGTCGAAGGCCCGGCGTGGCCTGTTCCGGCGCAACCGGGCCAAGGATGAGCCGGAGCCGGCCGAGCGTACGGCCGAACCGACCACCGCGGCCGACGACGAGTACGTGGACTGGGTCGCCGGTCTCGCCTCGGACGACAACGCCGACGACGCCCGCTCGCTGCGTACCGGGCGGCACCACCGCGACTGAACGAGCACCGGGGCGGGCCGGGACACCAGGCCCGCCCCGGCTCCGGTCACGCCAGTGGCAGGTAGACCCGTGACCCGCCGGCGACGAACTCCTCCGACTTGTCGCGCATGCCCCGCGCGGCGTACTCCTTCAACTCCTGCGTGATCTTCATGGAGCAGAACTTCGGGCCGCACATCGAGCAGAAGTGCGCGGTCTTGGCGGGCTCGGCGGGCAGCGTCGCGTCGTGGTACGCCCGTGCGGTCTCCGGGTCGAGCGCCAGGTTGAACTGGTCTTCCCAGCGGAACTCGAACCGGGCCTTGGAGAGCGCGTCGTCCCACGCCTGCGCGCCGGGGTGCCCCTTGGCCAGGTCGGCCGCGTGCGCGGCGATCTTGTACGCGATCACGCCCGCCTTCACGTCGTCGCGGTCGGGCAGCCCGAGGTGCTCCTTCGGGGTGACGTAGCAGAGCATGGCGGTGCCGAACATGCCGATCATCGCCGCGCCGATCGCCGAGGTGATGTGGTCGTACGCGGGCGCGACGTCGGTGGTCAGCGGCCCGAGCGTGTAGAACGGCGCCTCGTGGCACCACTCCTGCTGGAGGTCCACGTTCTCCTTGATCTTGTGCATCGGCACGTGCCCGGGGCCCTCGATCATCACCTGGACGTCGTACTCCCAGGCGATCTTCGTCAGTTCGCCGAGCGTGCGCAGCTCGGCGAACTGCGCCTCGTCGTTGGCGTCCGCGATGGAACCGGGGCGCAGCCCGTCACCGAGGGAGAACGTCACGTCGTACTTCGCGAGCAGCGAACACAGCTCCCGGAAGTTGGTGTAGAGGAAGTTCTCCTCGTGGTGCGCCAGGCACCAGGCCGCCATGATCGAGCCACCCCGGGACACGATGCCCGTCACCCGGTCCACCGCCAGCGGCACGTACGGCAGCAGCACCCCGGCGTGCACGGTCATGTAGTCGACGCCCTGCTCCGCCTGCTCGATGACGGTCTCGCGGAACACCTCCCAGCTCAGCTTCACCGGGTCACCGCCGACCTTCTCCAGCGCCTGGTAGATCGGCACCGTGCCGATCGGCACCGGCGCGTTCCGCACGATCGCCTCGCGCGTCTCGTGGATGCGCTTGCCGGTGGACAGGTCCATCACGGTGTCCGCGCCCCACCGCGTGGCCCAGGTCAGCTTCTCCACCTCCTCGGCCACCGACGAGGTGACAGCCGAGGTGCCGATGTTCGCGTTGACCTTCACCAGGAACGCCTTGCCGATGATCGCCGGCTCGCACTCCGGGTGGTTCACGTTCAGCGGCAGCACGGCCCGCCCGGCCGCGATCTCGTCCCGCACGAACTCCGGCGACACCGACTCCCGGATCGCCACGAACTCCATCTCCGGCGTGACGATCCCGGCCCGCGCGTACGCGAGCTGGGTCGGACGGGTTCCGGCCAGCGGCGTGCCGGCGCCGCGTACCGGGGCGACGTCACCGCGCTCGGCGATCCACGGCCCGCGCAGCGCGGGCAGCCCCACCTCCGGGTCGGAGCCGGGACCGGAGGTGTCGTAGAGCCGTACCGGTGGGTTGTCCCCGGTCAGCGGCACCTCGGCGAACGGCACCCGGATGTCCGGGCGCGACCCTTCCACGTACACCTTGCGACGTGCCTGCATGACAGCCTCCCTGTCGCTCATGCGGACCAGCCGAAGTGGTCCAGCGGGCCGCGTCCCGCGCCCAGCTCCCAGGTCCGCGCGCCGGTCAGCGCGCGGGTGACGTACTCTTTGGCGGCCGCCACCGCGACCGGCACCGCGTCACCCGCGGCGAGCCGGACCGCGACGGCGGCCGAGAACGAACAGCCGGTGCCGTGGTTGTGCCGGGTGTCCACCCGGGGCGCGCGCAGCAGCCGAGTGGTTCCGCCGCCCGACAGGACGTCCACCGACTCGCCGTCGGCGTCCACGTCACCGCCGGTCACCACCACGAACGCCGGTCCGCGCGCCGCCAGCGCCTCGGCCGCCGCCACCATCTCCTCGACCGTGCCCACCGGGCCTCCGGTGAGGGCCGCGGCCTCCGCGCAGTTCGGCGTCGCCACTTCCGCGTACGGCAGGAGCCGCTCGACCGCCTCCACCACGCCGAGCCGGTGCCCACTGGTGGCGACCAGCACCGGGTCGACGACCAGGTGTGGCAGCCGCCCGGCCCGGGCCGCCTCGGCCACCGCGTCGGCGACCGCCGGGGTACCGAGCATGCCGCTCTTCACGGCCCGCACGTCGAAGTCGCCGAGCACGCTGTCCATCTGGTCGCGCACCGTTTGCGGGGGCAGCGGCAGGACGGCGTCCACGCCCCTGGTGCTCTGCGCGGTGACAGCGGTGAGCACGCTCGTGCCGTACGCGCCGAGCGCGGCGAACGTCTTGAGGTCGGCCTGGATGCCTGCTCCTGCTCCGGAGTCGGATCCGGCGATCGTGAGGACTGTTCTCGGCGTCACTGGTCTTCTCCGGTGGTTTGACGGCTGCGGCCGACAGTGGTTGCGGTTCGGGGCTGCGGCCGACCGTGCCCACTCCGGGCGGTCAGGCTTGATCCCTCCGTGGGCACGGTCGGCCGCAGCCCTGTCGCGTGCGGGCTTGCGTCGGATCGCGCGGGGTGGGTGCGCGCCAAGTGGGTGGCCGCCTCCTGGAAGGCTCTGCCCAGCGTGGTGGCGGTTTCTCTCGGGTCGTCCGCGCGCATGATCGCGCCCAGCACGGCTACTCCGGCGGCGCCCGCCTCGACGCATGCGTGGACCTGGTCCGGGTTCTCGATGCCGCCCAGCGCGAGGACGGGCACGGGGCTGACCGCGATCAGCTCGCTCAATCCGCCCGGTCCCAACACAGGGCCGTAGCCGGGTTTTGTCTTTGTCTCGTAGAGCGGGGACAGGGTGGCGTAGTGCTCGGTGGTGAGGCGGGCCAGCTCGGCGGTGTCGTGGCAGGAGCGGCCGACCAGGCCGACGGCGGGCGGCGGGTACGGGCCGGCAGCCGGTAGGTGCACCGCGTCCCCGTCGAGCGGGTCGGGTCCGGCGACGACGAGCGCGCCGCCCGCGTCGGCGAGGATCGCGCGCAGGTCGACGGCGAGCGCGAGGCGTTCGGCGCGCGGCAGGTCCTTCTCCCGCAGCACCACCCACCGCACTCCCCCACCCACGGCAGCCGCGACCACGTCGACGAGCGCCCCCCGGGCCACCCGCCGATCGGTCAGCAGCACGACCCCGCTCGGCCCGCCCTGGATCTTGGTACGCGGCCGCCCCTCCGAGGGCGCCTCCGTACCAAGATCCGCTACGCGTGAGGCGGTCACAGGTCGGGCCGTCCCTCGTCGGGGGTGGACGGCAGGGCGTGGAAGCGGCGGGTGATGCGGCCCGCGCCGTACGCCAGGCGGCCGGCCTCGACCGCGTAGCGCATCGCCGTGGCCATCGCGACCGGGTCGGCGGCCCGGGTCACGGCGCTGGCGAGCAGCACCGCGTCGCAGCCCAGCTCCATGGCGAGGGCGGCGTCGGAGGCGGTGCCGATGCCCGCGTCGAGCACCACCGGCACGTCGACCGCCTGCCGGATCAGCCGGATGTGGTGCGGGTTGCCGATGCCCAGCCCGGAGCCGATCGGCGACCCGGCCGGCATCACCGCCGCGCAGCCCACGTCGGCCAGCCGCCGCGCGAGCACCGGATCGTCCGACGTGTACGGCAGCACGGTGAACCCGTCCGCGACCAGCTCCTCGGCGGCGCGCAGCAGCTCCACCCCGTCGGGCAGGAGCGTGCGCTCGTCGCCGATCACCTCAAGCTTCACCCAGTCGGTGTCGAACGCCTCCCGGGCCAGGTGCGCCGTCTTCACCGCCTCCACCGCGGTACGGCAGCCGGCGGTGTTCGGCAGCAGCCGTACGCCGCACCGCTCCACCAGGTCGAGCAGGCCACCCGACCCGCCGGGCGTGGTGTCGACCCGGCGCAGCGCCAGCGTCACCAGCTCGGTGCCGGACGCGCGGATCGCCGCCTCCAGCACGTGCAGGTTCGCCGCGCCACCGGTGCCGAGGATGAGCCGGGAGCCGAACCCGACCCCGCCGATCTCAAGCGTGGACATCCTGCTCACCCGCCCTGGGTGGCGCTGAGCACCTCGACCCGGTCGCCGTCGCGCAGGACGCTCGCCGACCAGCCGCCGCGCGGCACCACCTCGCCGTTCACCGCCACGGCGAGCCCGCGCTCCCGGTCGGTGACGGTGCGGACCACCTCGGCGACGGTGACGCCCTCGGGCAGCGTCCGGCCGGTGCCGTTGACGATCAGTTCCACGTGCGCTCCTTCCCGAAGCGGTCCGGGGTGAAGGGGGCGAGCGCGGGATCCGGCTCGCCGGTGACGATCAGCTCGGTGACCAGGTCGGCGGTGACCGGGGTGAGCACGATGCCGTGCCGGTGATGTCCGGTCGCGGCGAGCACACCCGGCTGCCCGGGCAGCGGCCCGATGATCGGCGCGTTGTCCGGCGTACCGGGGCGCAGCCCGGCGACTGCCTCCACCAGCTCGTACTCGACGAGTTCCGGCACCAGCTCCGTGGCGGCGCGCAGCAGTGTCAGCACGCCACCGGCGGTGACAGCGGTGTCCGCGCGCTCCTCGACCGTCGCCCCGACCACGACCTCGCCGCTGTCCCGGGGCACCAGGTAGACCGGCTCGCTGTCCGCGTACCCCCGGATCACGTGCCGGAAGCCCGGCGGACCGCCACCCGGCGCGCGCAGCCGCAGCACCTGGCCCTTCACCGGGCGGACCGGCAGGCCGGTCAGCGCCGCCGCGCCGCAGCCGGCCGCGACCACAGTGACCCGCGCGTCCACCTCGGACAGCGCGCCGACGCGCGCCGGGCGCAGCTCCACGCCGGCGCGTTCCGCGGCCGTGCGCAACGCGGCGACCAGCCGCCGCGGGTCGACCTGGTGATCACCGGGGGCCACCGCGCCGCCGCGCACGCGCGGCGCCAACGCCGGCTCGCGGTCGCGCAGCTCCGAGGGACGCAGCGGCGTGATCGGCAGTTCCAGGCCCTGCTGGTACGACCACAGCCGCCTCGCCTCGGCCAGGTCGTCGGCGGTGAGCCCGACGACGAGCGTGCCCTCGGTGCGGTAGCCGATGTCGACGTCGCTCGCCTCGGCCAGCTCGGTCGCGAAGCCGGGCCAGCGGGCGGCGGACTCGACGAGCAGCGCGGTGAGTTCGTGCTCACCGAAGTACGCCTCGGCGACCGGCGACAGCATCCCGGCGGCCACCGACGACGCGCCCGACCCGGGCCGGTCGTCGTGCACCACCACGCGCAGTCCACGTTGCGCGCACCGCCACGCGATCGCCCACCCGACAGGCCCGCCCCCCACCACCGCCACGTCGTTAAGGAAGGGCCCCCTGTTAACGCCTCCGGTAGAGGAAGGGCCCCCTGTTAACACGTCAGGGCCCGCAGCAGCTCGGCGGTGGCGTGCGCGGGATCGGCTGCCCCGCTGAGCGCGCCGACCACCGCCACCCCGTACGTCCCGGCGGCCCGCAGCTCCGGCACGCTTGAGGCGGTCACCCCGCCGACCGCGATCACCGGCACGGTCACCGCTTCGGCGACCGCGCGTATCCCCTCGGGGCCGATCGGTTCCGGCAGGCCGGACTTGGTGGTGGTGACGTGGCACGGGCCCACGCCCAGGTAGCTCGCGCCCGCGTCCACCGCGGCCCGGGCGGTCACCGGTTCGCGGGCGGTCGCCCCGAGCACCGCGTCCGGGCCGAGCACCCGGCGCGCGGCACGCACCGGCAGGTCGTCCGCGCCGACGTGGCCACCGGCGGCGTCCACCGCGAGCGCCACGTGCAGCCGGTCGTTGACCAGGCACTGTGCTCCGTACGGCCGGCAGGCGTCGACCACCAGCCGGGCCAGATCGTACGCCTCCCGGTCGGTGGCGTCGTCCTCCACGCGCACCTGCACGACGAGGTCTGCGCCCGCCACGGGCAGTGCGGCACGCAACACGGCGAGCGGGTCACGCCCCGGCCGGGTGTCGGTGATGAGATGCAGTCGTCCCAGGGACAGCACGGCAACGCTCCTCCCTGCGCCGGCATTACCCGGATCAGGTTCGACGGTCGGGGGCTCCCAGCCCCCCTCTCAGCCCGGTCCGCACCGGGCTCCCGTGGGTCACTTGCGGCCTACCGTACGACGCCTCCCGCCCGTACGGAAGCCCGGGTGAGGTTTTTCCCAGGAACCAGCCGTCCGCCGGATCGGGGCAGCGGGTGACCGTCCCGTCACGACACGCTGCCTGGGTGTCCGTTCCCGCCCGTGTTCCCCGCCGCCTGGCGGTCCTGCCGTTCCGGGGCAGCGACGCCGTCTCCGAAGGGCTACTCACCTGGACGATGCTGCGCGGGCAGACCTGGATCCGCCTGCTGCCGGACGTGTACGTGCACCGCGACGGGTACCGCGCCGACGACCACCGGATGTGGTGCGAGGCGGTGGCGTTGCGCCTGCCGCCGGGGGCCGTGCTGGCGGGGCGCAGCGCCGCGTGGTTGTTCGGCGCGGACGTGCTCCCCCGCGACGCGCCGGTGACAGTACTGTTGCCGACTGCTGCGCGGCTGCGACCGCACCCACGGTTGCGGTTGGTCCGGTCACCGCTGCCGGAGCGGGACCGCACCCTCGTCGGCGGGCTGCCGGTCACCACGCCCCTTCGCACGGCGTTCGACCTGGGCCGGCAGGGCTCACTCGCCGAGGCGTTGGTCGCCGTCGAGGCGCTGCTGCGTCGCCGGGCCGTGAAGCTGCCCGCCCTGCGGGCCTACGCCGCCGCCCGGCCGGGCTGGCCGGGCGCTCCGCTGTTGCGTGAGGTGCTGGCGCTGGCCGAGCCGTTGAGCGAGTCCCCGATGGAGACTCGCCTGCGGCTGCTCCTGCTCGACGCCGGCCTCGGCCCGCTCACCGCTCAGCACGAGGTACGCGCCGGTGGACGCTTCGTGGCCCGGGTGGACCTGGCCTGGCCGGCGCTCCGCCTCGCGGTCGAGTACGACGGCGACCACCACCGCGAACGGGCTCACTTCCGCCGTGACGTGGCTCGCCTGAACGCGCTGCGCGCGGCCGGGTGGCTCGTGCTCCGCTTCACCGCCGACGACGTGCTACGCCGGCCCGACGCCACAGTGGCCCTGGTGCGCCAGGCCTTGGCAGAACGTCGTGCCACCGAGGCGAACCACTGATCCGCGCCCGCCGCCACGAGCCTCACCCCGCTACGCCCCCGGCCCGCCACACGTCACCGCTGGCCCCCATTTCGCCACCTACCACCCACCGGACCACCCACCACCCACCGGGCCCCCATTTCGCCGCCCGCCACCCGTTGGGTCCCCGGCTCGCCACCCGTCGAGCCGCCCGAGACACCACGGGCGTCAGAGGCCCGCCCGCAAACACCCATCGCGTTCCACTCGTCGCCAGATCCAGCCCCGAGTGGAACGCCATGGGTGTCTCAAGGCCCTTATGACACCCATGGTGTTCCACTCGTCGTGAGCGCTGCCTGTGGGTGGCACGCCATGGGTGCCTGACGCGTGGGCGAGCCTTGATGGGGCGCAGGCCGCGCGGGCGCACCCCCAACCGAGGGCGCACAGTCCACGTGCGGGCGGAGCCGAACGCGTGGGTGAGCTGAGCGCGCGGGCAGCCCGGTGTGCGCAGGCCCAAACGGGTGAGCACACGCCCCGACGCACACACCCGACACACGAGCACACGCCCCGACGTGCAAACCCGAGCGCGCCAGCACACGCCCGACGTGCAAGCCCGAGCGCGCGGGCGCGGACAGTCAGAGGATGGCGTCCAAGGCGGCCAGGTCCTCGTCGGACGGCTGCCACGTGCCGGCTTCGGCGTTCGCCTTCACCTGGTCGGGAGTGGTGGCGCCGGCGATCACGGACGTCACCGCGGGACGGGCCGCCAGGCCGCCGATGGCCACGTGCAGCATGCTGATGCCGCGCTCGGCCGCGTACGCATCGATCGCCTCGATGACGTCCCAGCGCGCGGCGGCCAGCCGCTCGGCGTACCGGCCGCCGCCGGCCAGCCGGCTACCGGCCGGGGGCGCCTCGCCACGCTTGTACTTGCCGGTGAGCAGCCCGTTGGCCAGCGGGAAGAACGGCAGCATGCCGAGGCCGAACCGCTCGCACGCCGGGATCACCTCGGCCTCCACCCCGCGTTCCACCAGCGAGTAGTGGTTCTGCGCGGAGATGAACCGGGTACGCCCCTGCGACGACGCGGTCCAGTCGGCGTCGGCGATCTGCCAGCCGGCGAAGTTGGAGTTGCCCAGGTAGCGCACCTTGCCGGCGGTCACCAGGTCGTCGAGCGCGGCGAGCGTCTCGTCGATCGGGGTGCCCGGGTCTGGCTCGTGCATCTGGTACAGGTCGATGTGGTCGGTGCCGAGCCGGCGCAGCGACGCCTCGACGGCGCGGGCGATGTAGCGGCGGGCGCCCCGGGCGTCGTGGTCCGGCCCGTTCGCGCCGTGCATGTCCATGCCGAACTTGGTGGCCACCACCACGTCGTCGCGGCGGCCTTTGAGCGCCTGGCCGAGCAGTTCCTCGGAGGCGCCCTGCGGCTCGCCGTAGATGTCGGCGGTGTCGAAGAAGTTGATCCCGGCGTCGAGGGCGGCGTCGACCACCGCCCGGGTGCCGTCGAGGTCGAGTTTGCGGCCGAAGTTGTTGCAGCCGATGCCGACCACTGACACCACGAGCCCGGAGTCGCCCAGCCGGCGATAGGTCATCTCACTCACGAGATCCACCCTATGCCCGCTCCCCGGGGCCCACCCGGGGAGCGGCTCAGGCCACGTCCCAGACCGGCGCCGGCGTCTCCACCACGTCACCGTCGCCCCGGAACAGCACGAACCGGTCGAAGGTACGGGTGAACCACCTGTCGTGGGTGACCGCGACGACAGTTCCCTCGAACGCGGTCAGCCCGGCCTCCAGCGCCTCGGCCGAGGCCAGGTCGAGGTTGTCGGTGGGCTCGTCCAGCAGCAGCAGCGTCGCGCCGGACAGTTCCAGCAGCAGCACCAGGAAGCGGGCCTGCTGACCGCCGGAGAGCGTGCCGAACCGCTGGTCGCCCTGCCCGGCCAGCTCGTACCGGGACAGCGCCGCCATGGCGGCGTGCCGGTCCATGCCGGCCCGGTGCTCGTCGCCGCGCCACAGCACCTCGACCAGCGTCTTCGCCATCAGCTCGGGGCGGTCGTGGGTCTGCGAGAAGTGCCCGGGCCGCACCCGCGCGCCGAGCCGGACCACGCCGCCGTGCGCGACCGGCGCGAGCGCGGCGGCGCCGTCGACCGGGGTGTTGCCGGGCTCCGGGTCGGTGCCGCCGCGGGCCAGCAGGCGCAGGAAGTGCGACTTGCCGGTGCCGTTCGCGCCGAGCACCGCGACCCGGTCGCCGTACCAGAGTTCCAGGTCGAACGGGTACGTCAGGCCGTCCAGCTCCAACTGCTCGGCGATGACCGCGCGCTTGCCTGTCCGCCCGCCGGTCAGGCGCATCCGGATGTCCTGGTCCTTCGGGGGTACGGGCGGCGGCCCGGCCTCCTCGAACTTGCGCAGCCGGGTCTGCGCGGCCTGGTAGCGGGACGCCATCCCGTCGTTGTACGCGGCCTTCTGCTTGTACATCAGCATCAGCTCGCGCAGCTTCTGGTGCTCCTCGTCCCAGCGTTTGCGCAGCTCGTCGAGGCGGGCGTGCCGGGCGACCCGGGCGTCGTGCCAGCTCGCGAAGCCGCCCGGGTGCACCCAGGCGCTGCCGCCCTCCACCGCGACGACCCGGTCGGCGGTCTGGGCCAGCAGTTCCCGGTCGTGTGAGACGTACAGCACGGACTTGGCCGACTCGCGCAGCCGCCCCTCCAGCCAGCGTTTGCCGGGTACGTCGAGGAAGTTGTCCGGCTCGTCGAGCAGCAGCACCTCGTCCGGGCCGCGCAGCAGCAGTTCCAGCGCGAAGCGTTTCTGCTGGCCGCCGGAGAGCGTGCGCACCGGCCGGTCCCGGGCGCTGTCCCACGGCAGGTCCAGCACGATGGTGGCGACGGTGTCGAAGAGGACCTCCGCGTCGTAACCGCCGGTCTCGCCCCAGGCGGCGAGCGCCTCGGCGTACGCGAGCTGGGCCTTGGCGGCGGCGGAGCTGTACTTGCCGCGGACCTCGGCCGCCCGCATGGCCGCCTCGGTCTCGGCGAGCCGCCGCCCGGCGTCGCGCAGCGCGGGCGGGGCGAGGGAGAGCGCCAGGTCGGCGAGCGTGGACTCGTCGCCGATCATGCCGATGAACTGCCGCATCACGCCCAGCCCGCCGGAGCGCGCGATCGCGCCGGTCTTCACCGGCAGGTCACCGGCGACCATCCGCAGCAGCGTGGTCTTGCCGGCGCCGTTCGGGCCGACCAGCGCCACCTTGGCACCCTCACCGACCCGGAACGAGACGTCGCTGAACAGCTCACGCCCGTCCGGGAGGATGTGCCCGACCGCTGCCACGTCCACGTATCCCACGCGGGCATCCTGCCCGAGCCGGGCCGCTGGACGACACCGGATTACCGGGTGACGCGCAGCACCCGGTAGCCCTTCTGGCTGGCGTGCCGCTCGACGGACCAGCCCTGCTCGACCAGCCAGCGGTGCAGCGAGTCGCCGCCGAGGTGCCGGGCGACGACGAGCCAGGCCACGCCGTCCGGGGCGAGCCGGGGCAGCCAGCGCAGCAGCAGGCCGTGCAGTTCCGGTTTGCCGATGTGGATGGGCGGGTTGGACCAGATCTGGGTGAAGGTGACGTCGTCCGGCAGCTCGTCGGGCGCGACGGCGCGTACCCGGTCGGCGGCGCCGACCCTTGCCGCGTTGGCGGTGGTGAGGGCGCGGGCCCGCTCGTTGACGTCCACGGCCCAGACGGTGGCCTCCGGCGCGACAGTGGCGAGGACGCAGGTGATCGGGCCGAAGCCGCAGCCGATGTCGAGCAGCGCGCCGGTGACGTCGGCGGCCGGCAGGTCGGCCTTGCGCAGCAGCACGGCGGTGCCGGGGTCGAGCCGGTCGGCGGAGAAGACGCCACCGGCCGAGCCGAGCGTGTAGTCGCGCCCGGCGACTGTGAACTCGACCTCGCGCGGGCGGGCCGGGCCCGAGGGCTCAGCGGTGAAGTAGTGGTCGCCGGTCACGCAGGCATTCTCGCACCGGGCCGGGGCGGTTCCGGCAACGGTGTCAGGGGCGGAGCCGGACGCCACTCCGCCAGATTTTCCCGATATTACCCCTGAAAGGGACAATCAGTCCTACTCTATGCCACATGGTGTACCGGTACGAGTCCGATGAGGACGCCTTCCTGGAGTACCCGAAGCCCGGGTCGGCCCCGCACGGGCCCGCAGCCACGACGCCGCCGCCCGCGGGTCCGTCACGCTCCCGGTTCCCCACGCCGTCGCTGCCCCCGCCGCCGCGCCCGCAACCGGCGCTGCCGCCGGCCGGCGCGGCCGGGCAGGACGACCCCGACGGGCAGGCGGTGGCGGACGACACCCGCGCACCCGTTCCGGCGCCACCGGCCCCGGCGCCGACACCGGGACGGCCCGCGCCACCACGGGAGCCGTCCCCGGTGCCGCAGCCCGCGCCACCCATGCCCGCGCCCGTACCGGCGGCGACGAACCGGCCGACAGTGCCGATCCCCGCCAACCCGACCGCCCGCGCCGGCGACGTCTCCGAACTGCCCCGGGCCCGGCGCGCCGACCGCCGCAACGGCGGCAGCCGGTTCTGGCAGGCGCTCGTCGGTGGCGCCGCCGTACTGCTGCTGCTCTCGCTCACCGGGCTCGCCGTCGCGGCGCTGCTGGACGAGCGGACGGCCACGCCGTCCGCCGGCCAGCCGACCCCGCAGCCGAGCGAGTCGAGCACCCCGGCCGGCGGCACCGACCTGGACTCCCGGGACACCGACCAGGCGACGCTCACCGCCAAGGAGGTCTTCCCGACCAAGGACCTGGTGCTCACCGACGGGAAGCCGGCGTACCGGGTGCTCAAGACCCAGGCCAGTACGAAGTGTCAGGTAGCGGCCACCGGCGAGATCGCCGACCTGCTGGTCCGGCTCGGCTGCAACCAGGTCGTGCGGGGCACGCTCCGCTCCCCCGACGGCGACCACCTGATCACCGCCGGTCTGTTCAACCTCACCGACGTGGCCACCGCCCAGCGGGTACGCGACCGCATCCGGCCGCTGCTCGACGCGCGCCAGGGACGGTTCCGTGGCATGGCGGCGGGCGACGACACCGAGGTGGTGGAGAAGGCCGCGGCCCGGGTCGCCTGGCAGGTACGCGGACACTACGTCGCCTACTGCCTGGTCACGCGCGCCGACGGGGAACGCATCCCCAGCGACGACGCAGCCGCCCGCGAGATCATGTACGACATGGTCGAACTGCACCTCAACCGGGCTGTGCTGGACCGTCGTGCGGCGGCCGGAACGGCCGGGCAGCCCGACGCGGAGTCGGCCGGGGACAGCGCCGGTCAGCGGGGCACCGACTGACCTCCGGTCAGCCCTCGGCCACCGGCACCCGCAACCGGCGGGTCAGATCGGCGCGGCGGGCGTACTCGGCCGGGTCGGCCGGGTAGCCCACAGCGACCAGGGCGAGGCCGTGCGCGGGCGCCACTGTCACCTCGCTGGAGCGCTCACGCCGGGTCAGCAGGCCGGCCGGCCACTGCACCGGCCGCCGCCCGTCCCCGGCCACCAGCATCGCCCCGACCAGGCTGCGCACCATGTTCTGGCAGAACGCGTCGGCCTGGACGGTGGCGACCAGGATCCCGTCCGGGTCGCGCCGCCAGTCCAGCCGGGTCACCTCGCGCAGCGTGGTGGCGTTCTCCTTGCGCCGGCAGTACGCGGCGAAGTCGTGCTCGCCCACCAGCCCGGCCGCGGCGGCGTTCAGCGCCGCGAGGTCCAGCGGCTTCGGCCAGGCCAGGGTGTGCCGGCGGCGCAGCGGCTCGGCGCCCCACGGGGCGTCGGTGACCCGGTACTCGTAACGCCGGAACGTGGCCGAGAAGCGGGCGTCGAAGTCGGCCGGCACCTCGGTCATGGCGCGTACCCGCACATCCGGCGGGAGGAGCCGGGCCAGCCGGCGCAGCAGCCGCCCCTCGTGCTCCCGCCACACCGCGGCGGGCAGGTCGAGGTGGCAGACCTGCCCGGTGGCGTGCACCCCGGCGTCGGTACGCCCGGCCACCGTCAGGCCGGTCGCCGTGCCCGCGCCGAGCACCAGGTCCAGCGTCTGCATGAGCACGCCGGCCACGGTGCGCCGGGTCGGCTGGGGCGCCCAGCCGGAGAAGTCCGTGCCGTCGTACGAGACGTCCAGCCGCAGCCGGATCCGCTCGTCCACCTCGTACCTCCTGTCGACGGCGACGGGCCCGGCACCCCCGAGGGGATGCCGGGCCCGGTCGAGCCTGATCTCAGGCCTTGTCGTTCTCGGTGGCCTCGTCGCTGTCCTCGCGGGCGGCGGCGGTGTCACCCGACGCGGAGACCGGGGCCTCGGCGTCCTGGTCGCCCTCGCTGGAGCGCGGCTTCTCCTCGGCCGGGGCCAGGGCCTCGACCTTGTCCTGCTGCGCGGCCTTGCGGGCGGCGGTCTTCTTGTTCGCCTTCGGCTCGGCGACCTGAAGCTCCTCCACCAGCTCGATGATCGCCATCGGAGCGGCGTCACCCTTGCGCGGACCGGTCTTCACGATCCGGGTGTAGCCACCGTTGCGGTTGGCGTACCGGGGCGCGATCTGGTCGAACAGGGCGTAGACCACGTCCTTGTCCTTGACGACGCCCAGCACCCGGCGACGCGAGGCGAGGTCGCCGCGCTTGGCCTTGGTGATGAGCTGCTCGGCCAGCGGACGCAGCCGCCGGGCCTTCGTCTCGGTGGTCTGGATCTTGCCGTGCTGGAACAGCGCGGTGGCCAGGTTGGCCAGCATCAGCCGCTCGTGCGCGGGGCTGCCGCCGAGGCGGGGGCCCTTGGTGGGCGTGGGCATGCTTGGTGCTCCTCAGGTGTGGCGGCAGCGCGGACTAGAGCTGCTCGGTCTCGCGGTAGTCGTCGGTGTCGTAGTCCGCCTCACCGAAGGCGTCCACGACGTGCGCCGGGTCGAAGTTCGGAGCCGAGTCCTTCAGCCCCAGGCCCATCCCGGCGAGCTTCATCTTGACCTCGTCGATCGACTTCTGGCCGAAGTTGCGGATGTCGAGAAGGTCGGCCTCGGTACGCCCGATGAGCTCACCAACGGAGTTGATGCCCTCGCGCTTGAGGCAGTTGTAGGAGCGGACGGTCAGGTCCAGCTCCTCGATCGGCAGGGCCAGGTCGGCCGCCAACTGGGCGTCCTGCGGGGACGGCCCGATGTCGATGCCCTCAGCGGTCTCGTCCAGCTCACGGGCGAGCCCGAACAGCTCCACCAGCGTCGAGCCGGCCGAGGCCAGCGCGGTACGCGGGCCCATCGACGGCTTGGTCTCGACGTCGATGATCAGCCGGTCGAAGTCGGTCCGCTGCTCGACACGGGTCGCCTCGACCCGGTACGTCACCTTGAGCACCGGCGAGTAGATCGAGTCGACCGGGATCCGGCCGATCTCGGCGCCCGCCTGCTTGTTCTGCGCCGCGGTGACGTAGCCGCGACCCCGCTCGACGGTCAGCTCCATGTCGAGCCGGCCCTTGCCGTTGAGGGTGGCGAGCTTCAGGTCCGGGTTGTGCACCGAGACACCGGCCGGGGGCTGGATGTCACCGGCGGTCACGTCGCCCGGGCCCTGCTTGCGCAGGTACATGCTGACCGGCTCGTCGTGCTCGGAGCTGACGCACAGCTCCTTGATGTTCATGACGAGCTCGACCACGTCCTCCTTGACCCCGGGGATCGTGGTGAACTCGTGCAGCACACCGTCGATCTTGATCGAGGTGACCGCCGCACCGGGGATGGAGGACAGCAGCGTACGCCGCAGCGAGTTGCCCAGCGTGTAGCCGAAGCCGGGCTCCAGCGGCTCGATGGTGAACCGGGAGCGGGTCTCGTTGATCGACTCTTCGGAGAGAGACGGTCGCTGGCTGATGAGCATCTTTTCTCTTCTCTTCCGGGGCGCCCGCTATTTGACGCCCACGACACAACTGTTCCGGTGGCCCGCCCCGGAGGACGGGCCACCGCAACGAGCCCTTACTTGGAGTAGAGCTCGACGATCAGCTGCTCCTGGACCTGGGTGTCGATCACCTGGCGGGCCGGGAGCGAGTGCACGAGGATCTTCAGCTGGCTCGGGATCGCCTCCAGCCACGCCGGAACGGTCCGCGAGCCGGCCTCACCCTGCGCCACGAGGAACGGGGTGAGCTCCTTGCTCTTGGCACGCACCTCGACGATGTCGTGCTCCTTGACGCGGTACGACGGGATGTCGACCTTCTTGCCGTTCACCGTGAAGTGGCCGTGCTTGACCAGCTGGCGGGCCATGTCCCGGGACTTGGCGTAGCCGGCCCGGTAGACCACGTTGTCCAGCCGCGACTCGAGGATCTGCAGCAGGACCTCGCCGGTCTTGGCCTCCTTGCTCACGGCCTCTTCGTAGTAGCCGCGGAACTGCTTCTCCAGCACGCCGTAGACACGACGGGCCTTCTGCTTCTCACGAAGCTGGAGCAGGTACTCCGTCTCCTTCGTGCGGCCGCGGCCGTGCTGCCCGGGCGGGAACGGCCGGGACTCGAACGGGCACTTCGGGCCATCGCACTTGCTGCCCTTGAGGAACAGCTTCATCTTCTCCCGCCGGCAACGGCGGCAGTCAGCACCGGTGTAACGAGCCATCTCTCTCTAACCTCTCAGACCCGGCGACGCTTCGGCGGACGGCACCCGTTGTGCGGCTGCGGCGTGACGTCGGAGATCTGCCCGACCTCGAGGCCCACTGCCTGCAGCGAACGGATGGCGGTCTCCCGGCCGGAGCCGGGGCCCTTGACGAACACGTCGACCTTGCGCATGCCGTGCTCCATCGCGCGGCGCGCGGCGGCCTCGGCGGCGAGCTGCGCGGCGAACGGAGTCGACTTGCGGGAGCCCTTGAAGCCGACCTGGCCGGAGGAGGCCCAGGAGATGACCGCACCGGTCGGGTCCGTGATGGACACGATGGTGTTGTTGAAGGTGCTCTTGATGTGCGCCTGCCCGTGGGCGACGTTCTTGCGTTCCTTGCGCCGGACCTTCTTGACGGCGGCTCCGGCACGAGCCTTCGGTGGCATAAGTCTGTGCGCTCCTAGTTACTTCTTGCCGGGCTTCTTCTTGCCGGCCACGGTCCGCTTCGGGCCCTTCCGGGTCCGCGCGTTGGTCTTGGTGCGCTGGCCACGCACGGGCAGACCGCGGCGGTGCCGGATACCGGCGTAGCAGCCGATCTCGACCTTGCGGCGGATGTCAGCGGCGACCTCGCGGCGCAGGTCGCCTTCAACCTTGTAGTTGCCCTCGATGTGGTTCCGGAGCTCGACGAGCTCCTCGTCCGTGAGGTCCCGAACGCGCTTGTCCGGCGAGATGCCGGTCGCGGCGAGCGTCTCCAGGGCGCGGGTGCGACCGACCCCGAAGATGTAGGTGAGCGCGATCTCCATCCGCTTCTCGCGGGGGAGATCCACGCCGACTAGACGTGCCATGTGCGGGCGTACTCCTCGTGATGTTGTGGCGGAGGTGTGGACCCGTCCCACCCCGCTACCCGACCGTCCCTGTCCTTCCGGCGACGAACGCCGGCGACCGGGACGGGTCGCTGCCCGAGCGGGCCCCGGCCTCCGACCGGGGGTCAACCACGAGGGGGTACGCGCTGCGCGCCCGACCGCGGCTGGGACGAGTTGGTGATGTGTGGGGCGTCAGCCCTGGCGCTGCTTGTGGCGCGGGTCGGTGCAGATGACCATGACCCGGCCGTGCCGGCGGATCACCCGGCACTTGTTGCAGATCCTCTTGACGCTCGGCTTGACCTTCACGGTTGCCTTACTTCCCATCTGGCCCGGAGGCGCGACGCAGCGCGACCCGGACGTCGAAGACGGACACGGGAACGTCCCGGCCGCCGTCAGGCTTACTTGTAGCGGTAGACGATGCGCCCGCGGGTCAGGTCGTACGGCGAGAGTTCGACGACGACCCGGTCCTCCGGCAGGATGCGGATGTAGTGCTGCCGCATCTTGCCGCTGATGTGAGCCAGCACCTTGTGACCGTTCGCGAGCTCCACCCGGAACATGGCGTTCGGCAGGGGCTCGATGACCCGACCCTCGATCTCGATGGCTCCGTCTTTTTTCGGCATGTCCTCCGCTGTCCTGACGTCGGTTACTCCGGACGGCCCACAACGTCTTACACGGGAGAACTGACCAAGATCAGGAAACCCGCGCCAGCCGCGGCTCCGACTCCCACCGAAGCGCAGGGTGGGCATGGCGGAGTGGACGCTGTGCGCCGATCTGAAAGTGTACGCCGACCCGCGCGCGCTCGCCAAACCGACCGGCGGGACCGTCACCCGCAGGGCGTGAATATGACGCAGCTCACGTCTCCGGCAGCTCCCGCTTCGCCCGGCGGCGCGCCTCCCGCTCGACCTGCTTGCGCCGCCGGCGCTCCGCGTCCTTCTCCGGCGCGCCGTGCGCCAGCCCCTGGATCGTCTGGTAGAGCACCACGGCGCCCCACGGGCCGAGCACCCAGATCGGCCAGTAGTCGTCGAACTCGCCCTCACCCAGCTGGGAGACGAACCAGATCGCGGTGAGGATCAGGGCCACCTTCAGCCAGGGCCCCCACACCCCCAGCAGCCAGACGCTGCGCGTGCTCTCGGCCGCCTGGTCCCGATCAACCGCCGGGCTCTTCCCGGCCGTGCGCGGAGCCGGCAGCGAAGTCTCCGCCGGCCGGGAACCGGGCAGGTCGGTCAGCAGCTCGTCCAGCTCGCCGTAGGTCTTCGCCCCGTACGCCCGGCGCAGCCGCTCGTCGTACTCGTTCAGGTCGAGCCGGCCCTCGTTCAGCGCCGCCCGGAGACGATCCGCGGTGGCCTCCCGGTCCGCGTCGGCCGCCCGCATCCGGTTGCGCTCATCCATGGGAGCAAGCATGTCATCCGGCCGCCAGGCCCGCAGCCCGGCGCCCGGGAAGGGCGTGCGCCCGCTCAGACCGCCGGAGAGTCGACAGACGTCTGCCGGGCGGTCACCAGGTCGCCCAGGCGACCCCGTCCGCCGTCCTCGGCGGTCAGCACCCACACGCCGTCGTCCAGCAGCGCCATCGAGTGCTCCACGTGCACCGCCATGGAGCCGTCCCGGGTCACCACGGTCCAGCCGTCGGCCAGCTCGACCGTACGCGGCGAACCCATGGTGATCATCGGCTCGATGGCGAGCGCCAGGCCCGGCACCAGACGCGGCCCCTTGCCGGGGCGCCCGTGGTTGAGCACATGCGGGTCCTGGTGCATCTCAGTGCCGATGCCGTGACCGCCGTAGCCGTCGACGATGCCGTACCGGCCGCCCTTGCGGACCGCGCTCTCGACCGCGTGGGAGATGTCGGTGAGCCGGCCCTTGCCCGAGGCCGCCCCGCGCGCCGCCGCCGCGATCCCGGCCCACATCGCGTCCTCGGCCACCGCCGTCATCCTCAGCAGCGCCGGGTCGACCTCGCCGACCGGCACCGTGACAGCCGCGTCGCCGTGCCAGCCGTCCAGCACCGCGCCGCAGTCGATCGAGATCAGGTCACCCTCGCGCAGCACCTGCTGGGGCGACGGGATGGCGTGCACCACCTGCTGGTTGACCGAGGAGCAGATCGACGCCGGGAAGCCGTGGTAACCCTTGAAGGACGGCACCGCGCCGGCCTCGCGGATCGTCGACTCGGCGATCGCGTCCAGGTCTGCCGTCGACACGCCCGGCGCCACCGCTTCCCGCATCCGGCGCAGGGCACGGGCGACGACCAGACCGGCGGCCCGCATCAGCTCGATCTGCTCGGGGGTCTTCAGCTGGATGTCCAGCTGGTGACGGCGCATGGTGGTGGTTACCTTTCGTCGCGCGTACGCGGAGCAGCGGGGCACGTCGCACGTACCCCGCTGTTCGCACTCTATCCGCCGGGTGGCGGGTGGGACCTCAGCCGCCGTACGAGCGCAGCGCGTCGATGGCGCGGACGGTGACGTCCTCCACCGGACCGGTCGCGTCGATGCCGACCAGCTTGCCCTGGGCGCCGTAGTAGTCGACCAGCGGCGCGGTCTTCTCGGCGTACTCGCGCAGCCGGGCGGCGATGGTCTCCGGCTTGTCGTCGTCCCGCTGGAACAGCTCCGCGCCGCAGCGGTCGCAGATGCCCTCCCGGCTGGTCGCGTCGAACTCGACGTGCCAGATCTTGCCGCAGCCCCGGCAGGTGCGCCGGCCGGACAGCCGCCGGATCACCTCGTCGTCGTCGACGACCAGTTCCAGGACCAGGTCCAGCGCGGTGCCGAGGTCGGCAAGGAGCTTGTCCAGCGCGGCGGCCTGCGGCGTGGTCCGCGGGAAGCCGTCGAGCAGGAAGCCCTCGCTCGCGTCCGGCTCGGCGAGCCGGTCACGCACCATGTTGATGGTGACCTCGTCCGGGACCAGCTTGCCGGCGTCCATGTACCGCTTGGCCTCGACTCCCAGGGGCGTGCCCTGGGAGACGTTCGCCCGGAAGATGTCACCGGTCGAGATCTTCGGCACCGAGAGGTGAGCGGCGATGAACTCCGCCTGTGTGCCTTTGCCCGCGCCCGGCGGGCCAACCAGAACGAGTCGCATCTACCGCAGGAACCCTTCGTAGTTCCGCTGCATGAGTTGGCTTTCGATCTGCTTCACGGTCTCCAGACCGACGCCAACCATGATCAGCACAGCGGTGCCGCCGAACGGGAAGTTCTGGAACTGCTGGTTGTCCAGCCAGATGAAGAAGAAGTTCGGCAGGATCGCGACGATGCCCAGGTAGAGCGCGCCCGGCAGGGTGATCCGGCTGAGGATGAAGTCGAGGTACTCGGCGGTCGGCTTGCCGGGGCGGATACCCGGCACGAAGCCGCCGTACTTCTTCATGTTGTCCGCGACCTCGGTCGGGTTGAACGTGATCGACACGTAGAAGTACGTGAAGAAGATGATCAGCAGGAAGTAGATCGCGATGTGCTCCGGCGCGCTCGCCTTCACGATGTGGTTCTGGATCCACGCCTGGACCTTGCCCGGGTCGTTCTGATCGAAGAACTGGAGCGCGAGCTGCGGCAGGTAGAGCAGCGACGAGGCGAAGATGACCGGGATGACGCCGGCCTGGTTCACCTTCAGCGGAATGTAGGTCGAGGTGCCGCCGTACATCCGCCGGCCGATCATGCGCTTGGCGTACTGCACCGGGATGCGGCGCTGCGCCTGCTCGATGAACGTGACAGCGGTGATGACCACCAGCACCAGGGCGATGACGAGGAGGAACATCCCCCAGCCCTTGGTGGTCTTGATCTTCCAGCCCTCACTGGGGAGCCGGGCCGCGATCGAGGTGAAGATCAGCACGGACATGCCGTTGCCGACGCCCCGGTCGGTGATCAGCTCGCCGAGCCACATCACCACGCCGGTGCCGGCGGTCATGGTCATGACCAGGATCGTCAGCGTCAGCCAGTCCGGGATGCCGGTGCCGCGGGGCACGATCGGGAACTGGTCGCACTGGTTGTTGAACAGCTGCCCGGAGCGGGCCAGCGCCACGAACGCCGAGGCCTGCAGAACGCCCAGACCCAGCGTCAGGTAGCGGGTGTACTGCGTGATCTTGGCCTGCCCGGCCTGGCCCTCCTTGCGGAGCTGCTCCAGGCGCGGGATCACCACCGTCAGCAGCTGCAGGATGATCGACGCGGTGATGTAGGGCATGATGCCCAGCGCGAAGACCGAGAGCTGGAGCAGCGCGCCACCGGAGAAGAGATCCAGCAGGTTGAGCACGCCGGTGCTGCCACCCTGGATGGTGTCGAGACACTTCTGCACGTTGCCGTACGAGACGCCTGGGCTGGGCATCGTGGCGCCCAGCCGGTAGACCGCGATGATGCCTACTGTGAACAGCAGCTTCTTGCGCAGGTCAGGCGTACGGAACGCACTGAGAAAGGCGGACAGCAACTTCTTCCTCCTGCGCGACGCGGGCCGCCGGTGACGAATCCTGGCGGGGCGGGGTGGTGTGGCCGGGCGGCGTGCCCGGATTCCATGGCTGGGAACGGACTCTAACAGTCCGATCCCCCTCCGGGCAGATGTGCCCGGCTACATAAAACGAATCCGATGTTACCCGGCGCACACGTGGCCGGTAGACCATGGCGCCCGCCCAGTTGCGAACAACTGAGCGGGCGCCATGAACATCGCCTTACAGCTCGGTGACCGAGCCACCGGCGGCGGTGATCTTCTCCTTGGCCGACGCGCTGAACGCGTGCGCCGAGACCTGGAGAGACACGCCACCGAGGTCGCCGGTGCCGAGCACCTTGACCGGGTGACCCTTGCGGACCGCGCCGGCCTCGACCAGCTCGACCGGGCCGACCTGGCCGCCGTTCGGGAACAGCTCGGCCAGCCGGTCCAGGTTGACCACCTGGAACACGACCTTGAACTTGTTCTTGAAGCCCTTCATCTTCGGCAGGCGCATGTGGATGGGCATCTGCCCACCCTCGAACGCCGGCGAGATGTTCTTCCGGGCCTTCGAACCCTTGGTACCGCGACCGGCGGTCTTGCCCTTCGAGCCCTCACCGCGACCCACGCGGGTCTTGTCGGTCTTGGCACCCGGAGCCGGACGCAGGTGGTGCACCTTGATCGTCATTACTCGACCTCCTCGACCTTCACGAGGTGGTTGACCGTGAAGATCATGCCGCGGATCTCCGGCCGGTCCTCCTTGACCACCACGTCGTTGATCCGCTTGAGACCGAGCGAACGCAGCGAGTCACGCTGGTTCTTCTTGGTCCCGATCTCGGACCGGACCTGGGTGACCTTCAGGCGTGCCATCAGGACGCCACCCCCGCCCGCGACGCCAGCATGGCGGCCGGCGCGACGTCCTCGACCGGCAGACCACGACGGGCCGCGACCTGCTCCGGGGACTCGAGCCCCTTCAGGGCCGCCACCGTGGCGTGCACGATGTTGATCGGGTTGGACGAGCCGAGGCTCTTGGAGAGCACGTCGTGGATGCCCGCGCACTCCAGCACGGCACGCACCGGACCACCGGCGATGACACCCGTACCGGCGGAGGCCGGCTTGAGCAGCACCACACCGGCCGCGTCCTCGCCCGTGACCGGGTGCGGGATCGACTGACCGATCCGCGGCACCTTGAAGAAGTGCTTCTTGGCCTCCTCGACACCCTTGGCGATCGCCGCGGGCACCTCCTTGGCCTTTCCGTAGCCCACACCGACGGTGCCGTCGCCGTCGCCCACGATCACCAGGGCGGTGAAGCTGAAGCGACGACCACCCTTCACGACCTTGGCGACGCGGTTGATCGCGACGACCCGCTCGAGGTGCGGGGTCTTCTCGACGGGCGCGTTTCCGCGGCCGCCCTCACGGCGGTTGTCGCGGCGACCACCCTCGTTGCCACCGGACCCGCCGCCACGGCGCTGTTGACCTGGCATCAGCAGCCTTCCTTCTCTCTCGTGACGGGGTTTCTAGAACTCGAGCCCGGCTTCGCGGGCGGCGTCGGCAAGCGCGGCGACACGCCCCGCGTACCGGTTGCCACCGCGGTCGAAGACGACCTTCGAGACGCCGGCGGCCTTGGCGCGCTCGGCGAGCAGGGCGCCGACCTTGCCGGCCAGGGCGCTCTTGTCGCCCTCGGCGCCGCGCAGCGAGGCGTCCATGGTCGAGGCCGACGCCAGGGTGTGACCCTTGGTGTCGTCCACGACCTGGGCCACCATGTGCCGCAGGGAGCGGGTGACGACGAGGCGGGGACGCTCGGCGGTGCCGCTGACGTTCTTGCGGACCCGGAAGTGCCGACGCGCACGCCCGACGGCACGCTTGGCGGCGACGCCGCGGCGGCGCTTGAGCAGCGTGGCGCTCACTTCTTACCTGCCTTTCTCACGGCCTCACGGCCGGCGGACGACCTCGCCCGGGTGTTGATGGCCGCGGTCACTTCTTGCCCGCCTTACCAGCCTTGCGGCGGATGACCTCGCCCTGGTACTTCACGCCCTTGCCCTTGTAGGGCTCCGGCGGGCGGATCTTCCGGATGTTGGCGGCGACCTCACCGACCTGCTGCTTGTCGATGCCGGCCACGTGGAACAGCGTCGGCTTCTCGACCGTGAAGGTGATGCCCTCCGGCGCCGGCACGAGGACCGGGTGCGAGAACCCGAGCGCGAACTCCAGGTCCTTGCCCTTGGCGGTCACGCGGTAACCGGTGCCGGCGATCTCCAGGCTCTTGCGGTAGCCCTCGGTCACGCCGACGATCATGTTGGCCACCAGCGTCCGGCTCAGGCCGTGCAGCTCCTTGGCCTTGCGCTCGTCGTTGGGCCGGTTGACGTGCAGCTCGCCGTCCTCGCCCCGCTCCGCCGTGATCGGCTCGGCCAGCACGTGGCTCAGTTCGCCCTTGGGGCCCTTGACCTTGACGGTCCGGCCGTCGATCGTGATGTCGACGCCGGCAGGCACCGGGATCGACTTACGTCCAATACGCGACATTTCTACCTGTCTCCCGTTACCAGACGAAGGCGAGGACTTCCCCGCCAACGCTCCGCTTGCGGGCCTGCCGGTCGGTGAGCAGCCCCTGGGACGTCGAAATGATCGCCACGCCCAGCCCGCCGAGCACCCGCGGGAGCCCGTCCGACTTGGCGTACACCCGGAGACCGGGCTTGGACACGCGCTTGATGCCGGCCAGGCTCCGCTCGCGGTTCTGGCCGTACTTCAGCTCGACGACCAGTCGCTTGCCGACGGCGCCCTCCTCGGGCTCCTCGACCGACCAGGTGGCGATGTAACCCTCGGCCTTGAGGACCTCGGCGATGTTCGCCTTGATCTTCGAGTAGGGCATCGTCACCCGGTCGTGGTACGCCTGGTTGGCGTTACGCAGACGCGTGAGCATGTCTGCGATCGGGTCGGTCATCGTCATGAAAACTCGTCAACCTTTCTCGCCGGGGTTCCCCGGGCCAGGCCCGGGGCCTACGGCGAAGAGACAGTTCAGCTGACGCGCCGGAGCGCGCCGGGCTATTACCAGGAAGCCTTGGACACGCCGGGCAGCTCACCGCGGTGGGCCATCTCCCGGATGCACACCCGGCAGAGACCGAACTTGCGGTAGACCGCCTTCGGACGCCCGCACCGCTGGCAGCGGGTGTACGCGCGAACCGAGAACTTCGGCTTCGCGGCCGCCTTGAGGATCAGCGCCTTCTTGGCCATCTCAGTTCTCCTTGAACGGGAAGCCCAGGAGCTTGAGCAGCGCCCGGCCCTCGTCGTCGGTCGTGGCGGTCGTGACCACCGTGATGTCCATGCCCCGCTGGCGATCGATCTTGTCCTGATCGATCTCGTGGAACACCGACTGCTCGGTCAGGCCGAACGTGTAGTTGCCGTGCCCGTCGAGCTTGCGCCCGTCCAGGCCGCGGAAGTCGCGGATACGCGGCAGCGCGATCGAGAGCAGCCGGTCCAGGAACTCCCACATCCGGTCGCCGCGGAGGGTGACCTTCGCGCCGATCGGCATGCCCTCGCGGAGCTTGAACTGCGCGATGGACTTGGTGGCCCGCCGGACCTGCGGCTTCTGGCCGGTGATGGTGGCCAGGTCGCGAACGGCCCCGTCGATCAGCTTGGCGTCGCGAGCAGCCTCGCCGACACCCATGTTGACGACGATCTTGACCAGCCGCGGCACCTGCATCGGGTTGGCGAACTCGAACTGCTTCTGCAGCTCGGCCACCACCTCGTTGCGGTACCGCTCCTTGAGGCGCGGCAGGGTCTTGGTTTCGGTAGCCGTGGTCATCAGAGGTCCTTACCGGTGCTACGCGCGATGCGGACCTTCTGGCCGTTGTCGTCGATCCGGTAGCCGACGCGGGTCGGCTTGCCGTCGGAGTCCAGGACCATCACGTTCGAGACGTGGATCGGGGCCTCCTGGGTGACGATGCCACCGGTCTTGGCGCCACGCTGGGTGGTGCTGATACGGGTGTGCTTCTTGACCCGGTTCACGCCCTCGACCAGGACCTTGTCCTGCCGCGGGTAGGCCGCGATGACCTTGCCCTTGGCACCCTTGTCCTTGCCGGCGATGACGACGACCGTGTCGCCCTTCTTGACCTTCACGGTCACAACACCTCCGGCGCGAGAGAGATGATCTTCATGAACCGCTTGTCCCGCAGCTCCCGGCCGACCGGGCCGAAGATACGGGTACCGCGCGGGTCCCCACCGTCCTTGATGATGACGGCGGCGTTCTCGTCGAAGCGGATGTACGACCCGTCCGGCCGCCGCTTCTCCTTGGCGGTCCGAACGACGACAGCCTTGACGACGTCGCCCTTCTTCACACCGGCACCGGGGATCGCGTCCTTGACGGTCGCCACGATGACGTCGCCGATGCTCGCGTAGCGCCGACCGGAGCCGCCGAGCACCCGGATGCACAGGATCTCCCGGGCACCCGTGTTGTCGGCGACGCGCAGTCGCGACTCCTGCTGAATCACGTCTATCTCCTATGTCTGCCGGTTCTCCGGCCGCTCAGGGCGGCCGGAGCCTGGCGGAACCTGCGCCCGACCGAGACCCGGCCGAGCTCGAGCCTTCGCTACTTGGCCTTCTCGAGGATCTCCACGAGCCGCCAGCGCTTGGTGGCGGACAGCGGCCGGGTCTCCATGATCAGGACCCGGTCGCCGATGCCGGCCGAGTTCTGCTCGTCGTGCACCTTCAGCTTGCTCGTACGGCGCATGATCTTGCCGTACAGCGCGTGCTTGACGCGGTCCTCGACCTCGACCACGACGGTCTTGTCCATCTTGTCGCTGACCACGAGGCCCTCGCGAACCTTGCGGCGGGCCCGCGCGGGGGCGGTGGTGTTCTCACTCATGATGCAGTCACCTCAGTCGGCGCGGCCGAGAGACCCAGCTCACGCTCACGCATGATCGTGTAGATCCGGGCGATCTCCCGACGGATGACCTGCAGCCGCCGGTTGTTGTCCAGCTGCCCGGTTGCGGCCTGCACGCGGAGGTTGAACAGCTCCGCCTTAGCCTCGCGCAACTTCGTGACCAGCTCCTCCTCGGAGAGCTCACGCAGCTCGGAGGGCTTGACGCCCGCTGCCATCAGGATTCACCCACTTCGCGCGTAACAATGCGGCACTTCATCGGGAGCTTGTGGATCGCGCGACGCATCGCCTCTCGCGCGATCTGCTCGTTGGGGAAGGACATCTCGAAGAGGACCCGCCCCGGCTTCACGTTGGCGACCCACCACTCGGGCGAACCCTTACCGGAACCCATCCGGGTCTCGGCCGGCTTCTTGGTGAGGGCCTGGTCCGGGAAGATCGTGATCCAGACCTTGCCGCCACGCTTGATGTGACGGGTCATCGCGATACGCGCCGACTCGATCTGGCGGTTGGTCACGTACGCCGGCTCGAGAGCCTGGATCCCGAACTCGCCGAACACCACCCGGTTACCACCCTTGGACGCGCCGCTGCGGTCCGGGTGGTGCGGCTTGCGGAAGCCCTTCGGGGGCTTGCGCGGCATCAGCATCTGTCAGCCCTCCTGCTGCGTTTCTGCCGGCTGGTTACCGACCGGAGCCGAGGCGGCTGCGGCGACAGCGCTGCTGTCGACCGGCTCACCGGCCGGCGTCTCCGCCTGCTGCGCGATGGTGGTCGCGGCAGCCCGGCCGGCCTCGGTGCCACCGGCGGTCGTACCGGACGAGCCCGAGCGGCCACGGCGCGGCCGGTCCGGCCGGTCGCCACGGTCGCGGCGCGGGCCGCGCGACGGGGCGGCCTCGGCCGGGGCCTCGCGGCCCGGGACGGCGTCGCCCTTGTAGATCCAGACCTTCACGCCGATCCGGCCGAAGGTGGTACGGGCCTCGAAGAAGCCGTACTCGATGTTGGCCCGCAGCGTGTGCAGCGGAACCCGGCCCTCGCGGTAGAACTCGGTCCGGCTCATCTCGGCGCCGCCGAGACGGCCCGAGACCTGAACCCGGATGCCCTTGCAGGCGGGGTTCTTCATCGCGGACTGCATCGCCTTGCGCATGGCCCGACGGAAGCTGACCCGGCTGGACAGCTGCTCGGCAACGCCCTGCGCGACCAGCTGCGCGTCCGACTCGGGGTTCTTGACCTCGATGATGTTCAGCTGGACCTGCTTGCCGGTGAGCTTCTCCAGCTCGCCGCGGATCCGGTCGGCCTCCGCACCCTTACGGCCGATGACGATGCCCGGCCGGGCGGTGTGGATGTCGACGCGGACCCGGTCCCGGGTGCGCTCGATGTCGACCTTGGAGATGCCGGCGCGCTCGAGGCCCTTGGACATCATGCGGCGGATCTTGACGTCCTCGCCGATGTAGTCCTTGTAGAGCTTGTCCGCGAACCAGCGGGACTTCCAGTCGGTCGAGATGCCGAGCCGGAACCCGGTCGGGTGAACCTTCTGACCCATTACTCGGCACCCTCCGTCGTGCTCTGCTCCTCGGCGGCCGGCTTGGCCGGAGCGGCCTTCTTCGCCGACTTCTTCGGCGCGGCCGGCGCGACCGCCTCGACCGCCACGGTGATGTGGCAGGTGCGCTTGCGGATCCGGTACGCCCGGCCCTGCGCACGCGGCCGGAACCGCTTCATGGTCGGGCCCTCGTCGACGAACGCCTCACTGACGAGCAGCGCGTCGGGGTCCAGCCGCTCGTTGTTCTCCGCGTTGGCGATCGCGCTCGCGAGCACCTTGTACACCTGCTCGCTCGCAGCCTGCGGCGCGAACTGCAGCACCGTGAGCGCCTCCTTCGCGGGCAGGCCGCGGACGAGGTTGACCACCCGGCGCGCCTTCATCGGCGAGATGCGCACGTGCCGCGCAACCGCCCGCGCGCCCGGAAGCACCGGAGCGTCGCCCTTTCCTGGCATCGCTGTAACCCCTTGTTCCTCTATCCGTATGCCCGCGGCGTCAGCGCCGGCGGCTCTTCCGGTCGTCCTTCTCGTGACCCTTGAACGTGCGGGTCAGCGCGAACTCGCCGAGCTTGTGCCCGACCATGGCCTCGGTCACGAAGACCGGGACGTGCTTGCGTCCGTCGTGCACGGCGATCGTGTGACCCAGCATCTCCGGGATGATCGTCGAGCGGCGCGACCAGGTCTTGATCACGTTCTTCGAGCCCTTGTCGTTCTGCGTCTCCACCTTCTTGAGCAGGTGGTCGTCGACGAACGGGCCCTTCTTCAGGCTGCGAGGCATGTCTTATCTCCCTCAGCCGCGCTTACGCGTGGCGTAGCGGCGGCGGACGATCAGCCGGTCGCTCGGCTGGCCCTTACGACGGGTGCGGCCCTCGGGCTTACCCTGCGGGTTGACCGGGTGGCGACCACCGGAGGTCTTACCCTCACCACCACCGTGCGGGTGGTCGACCGGGTTCATCGCGACACCACGGACGGTCGGGCGCTTGCCCTTCCACCGCATACGGCCGGCCTTACCCCAGTTGATGTTCGACTGGTCGGCGTTGCCGATCTCGCCGATGCTGGCGCGGCAGCGCACGTCCACACGCCGGATCTCACCGGACGGCATACGCAGGGTCGCGTACGCGCCCTCACGGCCGAGCAGCTGGATGCCGACGCCGGCCGAGCGGGCCAGCTTGGCGCCGCCACCCGGACGCAGCTCCACGTTGTGGATGGTGGTACCGACCGGGATGTTGCGCAGCGGCAGGTTATTGCCCGGCTTGATGTCGGCGCCCGGACCGGACTCGACGCGGTCGCCCTGCTTCAGGTCCTTCGGCGCGATGATGTAGCGCTTCTCGCCGTCGGCGTAGTGCAGCAGCGCGATGCGCGCGGTGCGGTTCGGGTCGTACTCGATGTGAGCGACCTTCGCCGGCACGCCGTCCTTGTCGACCCGCTTGAAGTCGATCAGACGGTACTGACGCTTGTGACCGCCGCCGTGGTGCCGCGTGGTGATCCGGCCGTGGGCGTTGCGTCCGCCCTTCTTCGGCAGCGGAGCCAGCAGCGACTTCTCGGGCGTCGACCGGGTGATCTCGGCGAAGTCGGCAACGCTCGAGCCACGCCGGCCCGGCGTCGTCGGCTTGTACTTACGGATAGCCATTGTCTACACCCCTCAGCTGACCGGGCCGCCGAAGGCCTCGATACGGTCACCGTCAGCCAGCTTCACCATCGCGCGCTTGGTGTCCTTGCGCTTGCCGAACCCGGTACGGGTCCGCTTGCGCTTGCCCTCGCGGTTGAGCGTGTTGACCGTCAGGACGCGGACGTTGAAGATCTGCTGAATAGCGATCTTGATCTCGGTCTTGTTGGCGTCCGGGTGCACCAGGAAGGTGTACCAGTTGCGGTTCAGCTCGCTGTAGCTCTTCTCCGAGACGACCGGCGCGACGATGACGTCACGCGGATCGGCGATCGTGCTCACTTGCCATCCTCCTCGGTGGTCTCGGCGGGAACGCCCAGGAACTCGTCCAGGGCCTCCTTGGTGAAGACCACGTCGTCGGCCACCAGCACGTCGTAGGTGTTGAGCTGGCCGGCCTCGATCAGGTGCACCCGGCTGTCCCGCGCGTTGCGCAGGTTCCGCAGCGACACCCAGTTCAGCTCGTCGGTGCTGCTCAGCACGACCAGGACCCGACGGGCCTGGGTCAGCTTGGTCAGCGTGGCCAGGGCCGCCTTGGTGGACGGCTTCTCGCCCGAGACGAACGCCTCGACGACGTGCACCTGGCCGGCGCGGGCCCGGTCGGAGAGGGCGCCACGCAGGGCGGCGGCCTTCATCTTCTTCGGGGTGCGCTGGCTGTAGTCGCGCGGCACCGGGCCGTGGACCACGCCACCGCCGGCGAACTGCGGCGCGCGGGTCGAGCCCTGGCGGGCACGACCGGTGCCCTTCTGCTTGTACGGCTTCTTGCCTCCACCGGAGACCTCGCCGCGGGTCTTCGTCTTGTGCGTGCCCTGGCGGGCCGCCGCGAGCTGGGCCACCACGACCTGGTGCATCAGGGCGATGTTGGCCTGCGCGTCGAAGATGTCGGCCGGCAGCTCCACGGAGCCGCTCTTGGCGCCTTCGACGTTGATCACGTCAACGGTGGTCACTTGGCCGCACCGCCCTTCTTCACCTTCGCCTTGGCCGCGGTGCGGACCAGGACCAGCGCGCCCTTCGGGCCAGGGATGGCGCCGCGGACGAGCAGGAGGTTGTTCTCGGTGTCGACCGCCTGGACGGTCAGGTTCTGGACGGTGTAGCGCACGCCACCCATCCGGCCCGCCATCCGGGTGCCCTTGAAGACGCGACCCGGGGTCGCGCAGGCGCCGATCGAGCCGGGCGAGCGGTGCTTGCGCTCGACACCGTGGCTGGCGCGCAGACCGTGGAAGCCGTGCCGCTTCATCGGGCCGGCGTAGCCCTTGCCCTTGGTCTTGCCGGTCACGTCGATCACGGCGCCGGCCGGGAACTCCTCGACCGTGACCTCCTGGCCGGGCGCGTAGTCCGCGGCGTCGGAGGTGCGCAGCTCGACGATGTGCCGGCGCGGCGCGACGTCCGCCTTGGCGTAGTGCCCGGCGATCGGCTTCTTGACCTTGCGCGGGTCGATGACCCCGTACGCCAGCTGGACCGCGGAGTAGCCGTCCTTGTCGGCGCTACGAACCTGGCTCACGACGCACGGGCCGGCCTGAACCACGGTCACGGGCACAACCTTGTTGTTGTCCCAGACCTGGGTCATGCCGAGCTTGGCGCCCAGGATCCCCTTGACTTGCCTGTCCATTTGTCCGGTCCCTACAGCTTGATCTCGATGTCGACGCCAGCCGGCAGGTCGAGGCGCATGAGCGAGTCGACCGTCTTCGGGGTCGGGTCGATGATGTCGATCAGACGCTTGTGCGTACGCATCTCGAAGTGCTCGCGCGAGTCCTTGTACTTGTGCGGCGAGCGGATGACGCAGAAACGGTTGATCTCCGTGGGCAGCGGCACCGGGCCAGCGACCTGCGCCCCGGTACGCGTCACCGTCTCGACGATCTTCCGAGCCGAGGAGTCGACGACCTCGTGGTCATAGGCCTTGAGCCGGATGCGGATCTTCTGTCCCGCCATGGTGGCTTCTGTTCCTTCTCTCGATGCCGCTGTGTTGCGGGCGCCTGTACCGGCTGGCACAGGCCCACTTCCGCCGACCCCCGCGGTCGGGCGTGTCGCGCCCGTGGGCCAGGCCCGCCCCGGGACTCCGGAGCGATTCTCTGACCACGCGGTGGGTCATGGCGCCGATCGCGGGGGCCGCGACCTGGACGCCGCGCGAGGGTGGTTGACCGCCGATGGCGATCAACCACCCTACGCGAGACAGTCTGACTCCCGGAGGTCCAGCGTCAACCGGACGCAGGCGACCGACTGTCGTTACGCAACCTGACTAGTATGCCGCACGACCGGCGGCGACGCTAATCGGGGTTACCCAGCTCACTTGATGATCTTGGTGACGCGACCCGCGCCGACCGTACGACCACCCTCGCGGATCGCGAACTTCAGGTTCTCCTCCATGGCGATGGGCTGGATCAGCTTCACCGTCATCGAGGTGTTGTCGCCCGGCATGACCATCTCGGTGCCCTCGGGCAGCGTGACGACGCCGGTGACGTCCGTGGTCCGGAAGTAGAACTGCGGGCGGTAGTTCTGGAAGAACGGGGTGTGCCGGCCGCCCTCCTCCTTGGAGAGGATGTAGACCGTCGCCTCGAACTCCGTGTGCGGGGTCGTGGTGCCCGGCTTGATGACGACCATGCCGCGCTCGACGTCCTCGCGCTTGATGCCGCGCAGCAGCAGACCGACGTTCTCACCCGCGCGGGCCTCGTCGAGCAGCTTGCGGAACATCTCGATGCCGGTGCAGGTGGTCTTCATCGACTTCTCACGGATGCCGACGATCTCCACCTCCTCGTTCGGCTTGAGGATGCCGCGCTCGGCGCGACCGGTCACCACGGTGCCGCGACCGGTGATCGTGAAGACGTCCTCGATGGGCATGAGGAACGGCTTCTCGGTCTCGCGCTCCGGCTGCGGGATCGCGGTGTCCACGGCGTTCATCAGGTCCAGGAGCTTCCCGGTCCACTCCGGGTCACCCTCCAGGGCCTTCAGCGCCGAGACCCGGACGACCGGCAGGTCGTCACCCGGGTACTCCTGCGAGGAGAGCAGCTCACGGACCTCGAGCTCGACGAGCTCCAGGAGCTCCTCGTCGTCGACCATGTCGCTCTTGTTGAGCGCCACGACGATGTACGGCACACCGACCTGACGGGCCAGCAGCACGTGCTCGCGGGTCTGCGGCATCGGGCCGTCGGTCGCCGCCACCACCAGGATCGCGCCGTCCATCTGCGCGGCACCGGTGATCATGTTCTTGATGTAGTCGGCGTGACCGGGGCAGTCGACGTGCGCGTAGTGACGCGCCTCGGTCTGGTACTCGACGTGCGCGATGGAGATCGTGATGCCGCGGGCCTTCTCCTCCGGCGCCTTGTCGATCTCGTCGAACGGCGTGTACGGGTTCAGGTCCGGGTACTGGTCGTGCAGGACCTTGGTGATGGCCGCCGTCAGCGTCGTCTTACCGTGGTCGATGTGACCAATGGTGCCGATGTTGACGTGCGGCTTAGTCCGCTCGAACTTCGCCTTCGCCACTGGTGTCCTCCTGTGGACTTTCTTGGTTCGTTCGCCCCGGCGCGCCGTTCGGCGCTTAGGACTCTGTCGACAGCCTTTCCGGCCGGAAGGCCGGAGAGCTTTTGTGGGTTCTGCGGCGATGAAGCCTACAGGCCCGGTCTCACGCAATCCGATCGAGGTGGCCGCGGGCGGGAGAACCCTCCCGCGACCGCCCTCGTGTCATCGGATCAGCCGAGGGTGAGTGTCACTCACCCGTCGCCTTGGCGATGATCTCCTTGGCCACCGAGTTCGGAACCTCGGCGTAGGAGTCGAACTGCATGCTGTAGCTAGCCCGGCCCTGGGTCTTCGACCGCAGGTCGCCGACGTAGCCGAACATCTCCGACAGCGGCACCAGGGCCCGGACGACGCGAGCGCCGCTGCGCTCCTCCATCGCCTGGATGATGCCACGCCGGGAGTTGAGGTCGCCGATGACGTCACCCATGTTCTCCTCAGGAGTGGTGACTTCAACGGCCATCATCGGCTCGAGGAGAGCGGGGTCGGCCTTGCGGGCCGCCTCCTTCATCGCCATCGAGCCGGCGATCTTGAACGCCATTTCCGACGAGTCGACCTCGTGGTACTGGCCGTCCACCAGGGTGAGCTTGACGCCCACCAGGGGGAAGCCGGCGAGGATGCCGTACTGCATGGCGTCCTGCGCGCCCGCGTCCACCGAGGGGATGAACTCCCGGGGGATGCGGCCACCGGTCACGGCGTTGGCGAACTCGTAGGTCGGGGCCTCGTTGCCGAGCGGCAGCGGCTCCACGCTGATGATCACGCGGGCGTACTGGCCGGAGCCACCGGTCTGCTTCTTGTGGGTGTACTCGACCTTCTCCACCGCGCGGCGGATGGTCTCGCGGTACGCCACCTGCGGCTTACCGATGTTCGCCTCGACGTTGAACTCGCGGCGCATCCGGTCGACCAGGATGTCCAGGTGCAGCTCGCCCATGCCGGAGATGACCGTCTGACCGGTCTGGTCGTCCAGCTTGACGCGGAAGGTCGGGTCCTCCTCGGCCAGCCGCTGGATGGCGGTGCTGAGCTTCTCCTGGTCGGCCTTGGTCTTCGGCTCGATGGCCACCTCGATGACCGGCTCCGGGAAGGTCATCGACTCCAGGATGACCGGGTTCGCCGGGTCGCACAGGGTGTCACCGGTGGTGGTCTGCTTCAGACCCTGCACCGCGATGATGTCGCCGGCCTGGGCGGAGCTGCGCTCCTCCCGCTTGTTGGCGTGCATCTGGTAGATCTTGCCGATCCGCTCCTTGCGGTCCTTGGTGGAGTTGATCACCTGAGAACCGGACTCGAGCGTGCCGGAGTAGATCCGGACGTACGTCAGCTTGCCGAGGTGCTTGTCGGTCTGGATCTTGAAGGCCAGGCCGGAGAACGGCTCGGAGACCGAGGGCTTCCGCTGCAGCGGGGTCTCGCCGTCGGTGGCCGTACCCTCGATCGCCGGGATGTCCAGCGGCGAGGGCAGGTACGCGACGACCGCGTCCAGCATCGGCTGGATGCCCTTGTTCTTGAAGGCGGTACCGGTGAGGACCGGGTTGGCCTTGCCGGCGATGGTGGCCCGGCGGATGGCGGCCTTGATCTCGTCGGCCGAGATCTCCTCGCCCTCGAGGTACTTCTCCATCACCGAGTCGTCGACGTCGGCGAGGGTCTCCATCAGCTTCTCGCGCCACTCCGCGGCGGAGTCGGCGAGGTCGGCCGGGATCTCCTCGACCGCGTAGTCCTCACCCTTCTGGGTCTCGCCGCGCCAGGTGAGCGCACGCATCTCGACCAGGTCGACCACGCCGATGAAGTCGGACTCGGCGCCGATCGGGATCTGGAGCACCAGCGGGGTGGCGTTGAGCCGGTCGATCATCATCTGCACGCAGCGGAAGAAGTCGGCGCCGGTCCGGTCGAGCTTGTTGACGAAGCACATCCGGGGGACGTTGTACTTGTCCGCCTGCCGCCAGACGTTCTCCGTCTGGGGCTCCACGCCGGCCACGCCGTCGTAGACCGCGACCGCACCGTCCAGAACCCGCAGCGACCGCTCGACCTCGACCGTGAAGTCGACGTGGCCGGGCGTGTCGATGATCTGGATCGTGTGGCCCTTCCACTCGCACTTGGTGGCGGCGGAAGTGATGGTGATACCGCGCTCCTGCTCCTGCTCCATCCAGTCCATGACGGCGGCGCCCTCGTGGACCTCACCGATCTTGTACGTGATGCCGGTGTAGAACAGGATTCGCTCGGTGGTAGTGGTCTTACCGGCATCGATGTGGGCCATGATGCCGATGTTGCGTACGTTGGCGAGCGCGTCTGCGGCGGCCACTTCAATCCCTACTTATCGTCGTCTCGACACAACTGGTGGCGGTTCCGGCGCCTGCCGGCGCCGGAACCTCAGGTGTTACCAGCGGTAGTGCGCGAAGGCCTTGTTGGACTCGGCCATCTTGTGCGTGTCCTCACGCCGCTTGACGGCGGCGCCGAGGCCGTTGCTCGCGTCCAGCAGCTCGTTCATCAGCCGCTCGACCATGGTCTTCTCGCGCCGGGCCCGGGAGTAGGTCACCAGCCAGCGCAGACCGAGCGTGGTCGCGCGGGACGGCCGGACCTCGACCGGAACCTGGTAGGTGGCGCCACCGACACGGCGGCTGCGCACCTCGAGGGTCGGCTTGACGTTGTCCATCGCGCGCTTGAGCGTGACGACGGGGTCGGTGCCGGACTTCTCGCGGCAGCCCTCCAGGGCGGCGTACACGATGCGCTCGGCGAGCTGACGCTTGCCGCGCAGCAGGATCTTGTTCACCAGCTGGGTGACCAGGGGCGAGTTGTACACCGGGTCAGCGACCAGCGGCTTCCGCGGAGCGGGTCCCTTACGCGGCATGTCAGCTCTTCTCCTTCTTCGCGCCGTAGCGGCTGCGAGCCTGCTTGCGGTTGCGGACACCCTGGGTGTCCAGCGAGCCGCGCACGATCTTGTACCGCACGCCGGGGAGGTCCTTCACACGACCGCCGCGCACGAGCACGATCGAGTGCTCCTGAAGGTTGTGGCCGACGCCCGGGATGTAGGCGGTCACCTCGATCTGGCTGCTGAGCTTGACACGAGCGACCTTGCGCAGCGCCGAGTTCGGCTTCTTCGGGGTGGTGGTGTACACGCGGGTGCACACGCCGCGCCGCTGGGGAGACCCCTTGAGCGCCGGGGTCTTGGTCTTGGTCGTCTTGGCCTGACGGCCCTTTCGGACCAACTGCTGAATGGTGGGCACCGGGTTTCTCCGCTCCCTTCGGCCGCTGCGAGGCGACCGCGCCGTCTGCTCCAGCCGTCCGGATGGGCGGCTCTCCTACATTCCAACCGGGGCCGCCTGACGGCGTCCCAGCACCCGCGGTCGGGCGTGTCGCCCAAGTCACGGTCCCGGTGCCGGCCGCTGGCGCGTCGTACCGGGTTGTTTGGTCTTGATGGTGCGACCGCGCGATTCACCGGCTGACCGGTTCCAGCGCACGCACGCATTGCCCGGGCGAGCCCGGGCACAAGGGGAAAGAGTACCTACCACAGCCGCGCCGGTCAAAACGGATGGGTCGGGAGGACCGCTGCCGCGGTCCGCCGGGCCGATCTCCGGATCGCCGACGCGCCCATGATGGGCACCTACAGTGACAAGTGTACCGGCTCGTCCGCCGCGCGGCCCGGCGGCCCCGACACAGCCCACCCCCCGGGCACCCGGACATACCGGTCGCGGCAGGTCACCGGCCGCACCGGCCCCACCGGGGACCTCAGGTGATCTGCACCACGAGGGCCAGCCCGAGCCCGACCAGGCTGAACAGCAGCCCCACCCCGCCGCAGGAGAGCCCGGCCACGGCCAGGCCGGCGCCGGTGAACCGCACCGCCGGCGGCGGCGCCGGCCGCCGGATCTGCCGCCGGGCCAGCAGCCCGGCGACCACCGCGCCGACCCCGATCAGCGCGCCGAGCACGGTGAACGCGCCGGCCGCCCAGGCGCCACCGTAGTCCGGCCCGGCGATACCGAAGCAGAAGACCAGAAGAGAAACCAGAATCGCGGCGATCCCCGCGATCAATGAGCCGATGGCGAGCCCCGAGGTGACCGGCGGCACGTCCAGGTGGACCACCCCGAACGGCGTACCCGGCACCGCGTCGACCCGCTTCGGCGGCCGCGGCGCCTCGGCCGGCGGCGGCGGGAACGCCGGCCCCCAGCCCCCGTGGCCGGGCGCGCTTCCCGGCGCCGGCCACCCGCCGCCGTGGGCCGGCGCGTTCCCCGGGTACGCCCCGTGCGGGTGATGCGCCGGCGCGGACGCGGAACCCGGCGGATACGGCCCCGGGCGGTTCGGGTCGCCTCCCGGCGCGGCCGGTTCCGTCACGGTTCCTCCTGTCCACACCCGCCCGCCACCCGGCGGACACCGGCCAGGCTACCGTCGCCGGTCACGGCCGGGTGGGCGGGCGCGGCTCCGCTCCCCCGCCCGGTCAGTCGAAGTTCGGCGCGAAGTCGTGGCCGAACGAGCCGTCGGCGTACCGGACCACGCCGATCACCACCGCCGCCACCACCGCCGCCGCGGTCAGCACCAGCCCGGTCCGCGCCATCTGCTCGCCGCGCCGCAGCCAGTCGCCGCCGGTGAGATAACCACCAGATGTGTACGCCTCGCGGCGCGCCTGCCGGGCCAGCGTGAGCGCGATCGTGGCCGGCACCGCGCCGCCGATGAACAGACCGGTGAGCGCGCCGATCAGGCCGAGCGCGAAGACCGCCCGCGCCTTGGTGGAGCGGACCGGCTCCGGGTCGTGCGGATGGCGGTGCGCCTGCGGCACGACGGGCGCCGGCCCGGGCACTGTCGTCATGCCCTCCATCATGCCCCGGATCCGGTTCCCCGGTCCCGGCAAGCCGGCCCGGACGCGACGAGGCCCCCGGCTGCTGCCGGGGGCCTCGTCGTTTCCTGGTGCTTAGCGGTACGACCCGAAGTCGAAGTCGTCCAGCGGAACCGCCTGGCCGCTGGCCGGCCCGAAGCCGTAGTCGGTCTCCGGGTAGCCGGTCATCGAGTAGACCTTGGCCTTCGCCTCCTCGGTCGGCTCGACCCGGACGTTGCGGTACTTGCTGATGCCCGTACCGGCCGGGATGAGCTTACCGATGATCACGTTCTCCTTGAGGCCGATCAGCGAGTCGCTGCGGGCGTGGATCGCCGCGTCCGTCAGCACCCGGGTGGTCTCCTGGAAGGAGGCCGCCGACAGCCAGGAGTCGGTGGCCAGCGAGGCCTTGGTGATACCCATCAGCACCGGGCGACCGGCGGCGGGCTCGCCACCCTCGCCGACGAGCCGGCGGTTCTCCGACTCGAACAGCGCCCGGTCGACCAGCACACCCGGCAGGAACTCGGTCGAGCCGGAGTCGATGACCGTCACCCGCTTGAGCATCTGGCGGATGATGATCTCGATGTGCTTGTCGTGGATGAGCACACCCTGCGAGCGGTAGACCTCCTGGACCTCCTGGGTCAGGTGGACCTGGACCGCGCGCGGGCCGAGGATGCGCAGCAGCTCGTGCGGGTCGATGGTGCCCTCGGTGAGCTTCTCGCCGACCTCGACGTGGTCGCCGTCGTGCGCCCGGAGCCGGACCCGCTTCGAGATCTTGTCGTAGACGATCTCGTCGCTGCCGTCGTCCGGGATGACCACGATCTTGCGGGACCGCTCGCCGTCCTCGATCCGGATGCGACCGGGGGTGTCGGCGATGGGCGCCTTACCCTTCGGCACCCGGGCCTCGAAGATCTCCTGGACACGGGGCAGACCCTGGGTGATGTCCTCACCCGCGACACCACCGGTGTGGAAGGTACGCATCGTCAGCTGCGTACCCGGCTCACCGATCGACTGGGCGGCGATGATGCCGACCGCCTCGCCGACGTCCACGGTCTTGCCGGTCGGCAGCGAGCGGCCGTAGCACGCACCGCAGACGCCCAGCTTCGACTCGCAGGTGAGCACGCTGCGCACCCGCACCGTCTCGGTACCGGCGGCGACGATCGCGTCCACCAGGATCGAGTTGATGTCCTGGCCGCGGTGGGCCACCACGGTGCCGTCCGGCCCCTTGATGTCGTCGGCCAGCGTCCGGGCGTGCACGCTGGTCTCGGCGTGCTCGTGCACGACCAGCTTGCCGTCGATGCGCTCGCCGACCTGCATCGGGATGGCGCGGTCGGTGCCGCAGTCCTCCTCGCGGATGATGACGTCCTGCGAGACGTCCACCAGACGCCGGGTCAGGTAACCCGAGTCGGCGGTACGCAGGGCGGTGTCCGCGAGACCCTTACGGGCACCGTGCGTGGAGATGAAGTACTCCAGCACGGACAGACCCTCCCGGTAGCTGGCCTTGATCGGCCGCGGGATGATCTCACCCTTCGGGTTGGCCACCAGACCACGGATCGCCGCGATCTGCCGGAGCTGGAGCAGGTTACCGCGGGCGCCCGAGTTGATCATCTTCCACAGCGGGTTCTCCTGCGGCAGCGCGGTGTCCATCTCCTTGGCGACCTCGTTGGTCGCCTTGGTCCAGATCTCGATGAGCTCGCCGCGACGCTCCTCGGCGGTCATCAGACCACGCTGGTACTGCTTGTCGATCCGGTCGGCTTCCTTCTCGTACCGCTCCAGGATCTCCCGCTTGCGCGGCGGAGCGATGACGTCCTCCATGCCGATGGTGACGCCGGACCAGGTGGCCCAGTGGAAACCGGCCTCCTTGAGCCCGTCCAGGGTGGCCGCCAGGGCCACCTTCGGGAAGCGCTCGGCGAGGTCGTTGACGATCGCGGAGAGCTGGCCCTTGCGGATCTCGTAGTTCACGAAGCGGTAGCCCGGGGGCAGCGTCTCGTTGAACAGGACCCGGCCCAGCGTGGTCTCCACGGTCACCGGCTCGCCCTCGGTCCAGCCCTCGGGGGCGGTCCACGGCTCGGCGCCGGCGCCGTTGTCCACACCGACGACGTCGCGCAGCCGGATCCGGACCGGCGCCTGCAGGTGCAGCTCGCCGTTGTCGTACGCCATCCGCGCCTCGGCGTCCGAGCTGAACGCCCGGCCCTCGCCCTTGCCACCCGGAGTGAGGTGGGTGAGGTGGTAGAGACCGATGACCATGTCCTGGGTGGGCATGGTGACCGGCTTGCCGTCGGCCGGCTTGAGGATGTTGTTCGACGACAGCATCAGGATCCGCGCCTCGGCCTGGGCCTCGGCGGACAGCGGCACGTGGACCGCCATCTGGTCACCGTCGAAGTCGGCGTTGAACGCGGTGCAGACCAGCGGGTGGATCTGGATGGCCTTGCCCTCGACCAGCTGCGGCTCGAAGGCCTGGATGCCCAGACGGTGCAGGGTCGGCGCGCGGTTCAGCAGCACCGGGTGCTCGCCGATGACCTCTTCCAGCACGTCCCACACGACCGGCCGCTGCCGCTCGACCATCCGCTTGGCGGACTTGATGTTCTGCGCGTGGTTGAGGTCGACCAGCCGCTTCATCACGAACGGCTTGAACAGCTCCAGCGCCATCTGCTTGGGCAGGCCGCACTGGTGCAGCTTGAGCTTCGGGCCGACCACGATGACCGAACGGCCGGAGTAGTCGACGCGCTTGCCGAGCAGGTTCTGGCGGAACCGGCCCTGCTTGCCCTTGAGCATGTCGGACAGCGACTTCAGGGGCCGGTTACCGGGGCCGGTGACCGGACGACCACGACGGCCGTTGTCGAACAGCGCGTCGACGGCCTCCTGGAGCATCCGCTTCTCGTTGTTGACGATGATCTCGGGCGCGCCGAGGTCGATCAGCCGCTTGAGGCGGTTGTTCCGGTTGATCACACGCCGGTACAGGTCGTTCAGGTCGGAGGTCGCGAAACGGCCACCGTCGAGCTGCACCATCGGGCGCAGGTCCGGCGGGATGACCGGGACGCAGTCCAGCACCATGCCGAGCGGCGAGTTCCGGGTGTTCTGGAACGCCGCGACGACCTTGAGCCGCTTGAGCGCCCGGATCTTCCGCTGGCCCTTGCCGGAGCGGATGGTCTCGCGCAGGTTCTCCGCCTCGGCCTCCAGGTCCATGTTCTGGACCAGGGCCTTGATCGCCTCGGCGCCCATGCTGCCGGTGAAGTACTCACCGAAGCGGTCGCGCAGCTCGCGGTAGAGCAGCTCGTCGGTGACCAGCTGCTTCGGCTCCAGCTTGCGGAAGGTGTCGAGGACCTCGTCGAGGCGGTCGATCTCGCGCTGGGCCCGGTCGCGGATCTGGCGCATCTCGCGCTCTCCGCCCTCCTTGACCTTGCGCCGGACGTCCGCCTTCGCGCCCTCGGCCTCCAGCTCGGCCAGGTCGGCCTCCAGCTTGGCGGCCCGCTTCTCGATCTCCGAGTCGCGGCTGTTCTCCGCCTGCCGCTTCTCGGCCAGGATCTCGTTCTCGATGGTCGAGAGGTCGCGGTGACGCGCCTCGGCGTCCACGCTCGTCACGACGTACGAGGCGAAGTAGATGATCTTTTCGAGGTCCTTCGGGGCGAGGTCCAGCAGGTAGCCCAGCCGGCTCGGCACGCCCTTGAAGTACCAGATGTGGGTCACCGGAGCGGCCAGCTCGATGTGACCCATCCGCTCCCGGCGAACCTTGGAGCGGGTCACCTCGACGCCGCAGCGCTCGCAGATGATGCCCTTGAAGCGGACCCGCTTGTACTTACCGCAGTAGCACTCCCAGTCCCGCTGAGGACCGAAGATCTTCTCGCAGAAGAGCCCGTCCTTCTCCGGCTTGAGGGTGCGGTAGTTGATGGTCTCGGGCTTCTTGACCTCGCCGTGGGACCACTGACGGATGTCGTCAGCGGTGGCGAGGCCGATGCGCAGCTCGTCGAAGAAGTTGACGTCGAGCACTATGTCCCCTATGTCGTCGTCTTTACAGCTAGATCATGGGCGGGGTCGGGGGCCGGCCGGCCCGCGTCGGGATCAAGCCTGACCGCCCAGAGCGGGCCGGTCGGCCCCCGACCTCACCACTTACACCTCTTCGACCGAGCTCGGCTCGCGCCGGGACAGGTCGATGCCCAGCTCCTCCGCCGCCCGGAACACCTCGTCGTCGGTCTCGCGCATCTCCAGGGCCACACCGTCGCTGGAGAGCACCTCGACGTTGAGGCACAGCGACTGCAGCTCCTTGAGCAGCACCTTGAACGACTCCGGGATGCCCGGCTCGGGGATGTTCTCGCCCTTGACGATCGCCTCGTAGACCTTGACCCGGCCCAGGACGTCGTCGGACTTGATGGTCAGCAGCTCCTGCAGGGCGTAGGCGGCGCCGTACGCCTGCATGGCCCAGCACTCCATCTCACCGAAGCGCTGGCCACCGAACTGCGCCTTACCACCCAGCGGCTGCTGCGTGATCATCGAGTACGGACCGGTCGACCGGGCGTGGATCTTGTCGTCGACCAGGTGGTTGAGCTTCAGGATGTAGACGTAGCCGACCGCGATCGGGTCGGGCAGCGGCTCGCCGGAACGACCGTCGAACAGCTGCGCCTTGCCGCTGCCCCCGATGAGCTGGTTGCCGTCCCGGTTGGGCAGGGTCGACGCCAGCAGACCGGAGATCTCCTCCTCGCGGGCACCGTCGAAGACCGGCGTGGCCACGTTGGTGTCCGGCTCGGACTCGTGCGCGTTGATCGAGCGGAGCTGGCGCTTCCACTCCTCGTCGTCGCCGTCCACGCTCCAGCCGGTCTTGGCCACCCACCCGAGGTGGGTCTCCAGGACCTGGCCGATGTTCATCCGGGACGGCACACCGAGCGGGTTCAGCACGATGTCGACCGGGGTCCCGTCCTCCAGGAACGGCATGTCCTCGATCGGCAGGATCTTGGAGATGACGCCCTTGTTGCCGTGGCGGCCCGCGAGCTTGTCACCGTCCTGGATCTTGCGCTTCTGGGCCACGTAGACCCGGACCAGCTCGTTCACGCCCGGGGGCAGCTCGTCGCCGTCCTCGCGGGAGAAGGTACGCACACCGATGACCGTGCCGGTCTCGCCGTGCGGCACCTTCAGCGAGGTGTCCCGGACCTCGCGCGCCTTCTCGCCGAAGATCGCGCGGAGCAGCCGCTCCTCGGGGGTCAGCTCGGTCTCACCCTTCGGGGTGACCTTGCCGACCAGGATGTCGCCGGGGACGACCTCGGCGCCGATCCGGATGATGCCGCGCTCGTCGAGGTCGGCGAGCATCTCCTCGCTGACGTTCGGGATGTCGCGGGTGATCTCCTCCGGGCCGAGCTTGGTGTCCCGGGCGTCGACCTCGTGCTCCTCGATGTGGATCGAGGTGAGCACGTCCTGCTGCACGAGGCGCTGCGACAGGATGATCGCGTCCTCGTAGTTGTGGCCCTCCCAGCACATGAACGCCACCAGCAGGTTGCGTCCGAGCGCCATCTCGCCCTCGTCGGTGCACGGACCGTCGGCGATGACCTGACCGGCCTCGACGCGGTCGCCCTCGAAGACGACCGGCTTCTGGTTGACGCAGGAGCCGGCGTTGGAGCGGCGGAACTTGTGCAGCAGGTACGTCCGGCGGTGGCCGTCGTCCTGGTGGACCGTGATGTAGTCCGCGCAGAGGTCCTCGACCACACCGCCGACCTCGGCGACGACCACGTCACCGGCGTCGACCGCGGCGCGGTACTCCATGCCCGTACCGACGAGCGGGGCCTCGGCCTTGACCAGCGGCACCGCCTGACGCTGCATGTTCGCGCCCATGAGCGCGCGGTTGGCGTCGTCGTGCTCCAGGAACGGGATCATCGCGGTGGCGACCGAGGTCATCTGCCGCGGCGACACGTCCATGTAGTCCACGGCGCCCGGCGCGACGTCCTCGGTCTCGCCGCCCTTACGGCGGACCAGGACGCGGTCCTCGGCGAAGGTGCCGTCCGACTTCAGCGGGGCGTTGGCCTGCGCCTTGACGAACCGGTCCTCCTCGTCCGCGGTCAGGTAGTCGATCTGGTCGGTGACCCGGCCGTCGATGACCTTCCGGTACGGCGTCTCGATGAAGCCGAACGGGTTGACCCGGGCGAACGTGGAGAGCGCGCCGATCAGGCCGATGTTCGGGCCTTCCGGCGTCTCGATCGGGCACATCCGGCCGTAGTGGGACGGGTGCACGTCCCGGACCTCGAAGCCGGCCCGCTCACGGGACAGACCACCAGGGCCGAGCGCGCTCAGCCGGCGCCGGTGGGTCAGGCCCGCCAGCGGGTTGGTCTGGTCCATGAACTGGGACAGCTGCGACGTGCCGAAGAACTCCTTGATCGCCGCCACCACCGGGCGGATGTTGATCAGGGTCTGCGGCGTGATCGCCTCGACGTCCTGGGTGGTCATCCGCTCGCGGACGACCCGCTCCATCCGGGAGAGACCCACCCGGACCTGGTTCTGGATCAGCTCGCCCACGGTACGCAGGCGACGGTTGCCGAAGTGGTCGATGTCGTCGGCCTCGTAGCCCTCCTCACCGGCGTGCAGCCGGCAGAGGTATTCCACGGTGGCGACGATGTCGTCCTCGGTGAGCGTGCCGGTGGTGATCGGCACGTCCAGCTCGAGCTTCTTGTTGAACTTGTAGCGCCCGACCTTGGCGACGTCGTACCGCTTCGGGTTGAAGAAGAGGTTGTCGAGCAGGGTCTGGGCGTTCTCACGGGTCGGCGGCTCGCCGGGGCGGAGCTTCCGGTAGATGTCGAGCAGGGCCTCGTCCTGGCCGGCGATGTGGTCCTTCTCGAGCGTGGTCATCATGAGCTCGGACCAGCCGAACTTCTCACGGATGCGCTCGGCGGACCACCCGATGGCCTTGAGCAGGACGGTGACGGCCTGGCGGCGCTTGCGGTCGATGCGAACGCCGACCGTGTCGCGCTTGTCGATGTCGAACTCCAGCCAGGCACCCCGGCTCGGGATGACCTTGACGCTGGAGAGGTCGCGGTCGGAGGTCTTGTCCGGCTGCTTGTCGAAGTACACGCCCGGCGAGCGGACGAGCTGGCTGACCACGACGCGCTCGGTGCCGTTGATGATGAAGGTGCCCTTCGGCGTCATCATCGGGAAGTCACCCATGAACACGGTCTGGCTCTTGATCTCGCCAGTGGTGTTGTTGGTGAACTCCGCGGTCACGAACAGCGGCGCGCAGTAGGTGAGGTCCTTCTCCTTGCACTCCTCGATCGAGGCCTTGACCTCGTCGAAGCGCGGAGCCGAGAAGGAGAGCGACATGGTGCCGGAGAAGTCCTCAATGGGACTGATCTCGTCGAGGATCTCCGCGAGACCCGAGCGTGCGTGCGGGTCGTCCGCCGACCGGCCCTGCCAAGCCTCGTTGCCGACGAGCCAGTCGAAGGACTCGTTCTGGATGGCGAGGAGGTTGGGGACCTCGAGGTGTTCGGTGATCCGACCGAAAGAAACTCGGCGGGGCGCGAATGCGCTCGACGTACGACTGGTCTTCGCAGGGCGGGAAGCTGCCAAGATGCGTCCTTCCGAGGACCGGTGCTGCAGAACGGCTGGTACGCGTGCACTCCAATGACCCCACCAGAATTATCCGTAAACGGACATTTCCGAGCAGGGGTCAAGTCGGAAGGCAGCGCAAACTAGCAGTGTAGCCGAGAGGCTAACCGCTGTCCAGCCCACCCCGCAGGTCGTCGCGGAACAAGCCCTGGGACCTCGGAAAACCGGGTCGTCCGGGCCGCTCGGAACGCGACGCTCCTGCCGGTCCGCTCGGGTGCCGCGGCGGCGGTGCTGCCGTTGCCATTACCCGAGTGGCGGCCGTTGCAAGCGCGGAAAGTCTTGCTGATGTCAGCGTGCCTGGCAGGCCGGTGCCGCGTCAAGGGCCGGTTACCGGTCGGGGTGTCTTTCCCACCGACGGGCTACCGACAGACGCCACTGACCAGCCGGCACACGGGCCGTCGTACGCCCTGCTCACACCGCTGCCGTCCGGGACCACCAACACGGCGGGCGGCGATCCGATTCCGGATCACCGCCCGCCGCGACGCGGTGTGCCCCGGCTCACGTGAGCCGGACGCGCGTCAGGTGGAGCAAGGTCACTTCATGGTGACCTTGGCGCCCTCGCCCTCGAGCTTGGCCTTGGCCTTCTCGGCGGTCTCCTTGTTGACCTTCTCCAGGACGGCCTTCGGCGCGGCCTCGACCAGGTCCTTGGCCTCCTTGAGGCCCAGGCCGGTCAGCTCACGCACGACCTTGATGACCTGGATCTTCTTGCCACCGTCGGCGTCGAGGATGACGTCGAACTCGTCCTTCTCCTCCTCGGCCGGGGCGGCAGCGCCGCCGGCGGCCGGGGCGCCCGCGGCCACGGCGACCGGAGCGGCGGCGGTGACCTCGAAGGTCTCCTCGAACTGCTTCACGAACTCGGAGAGCTCGATCAGCGTCATCTCCTTGAACGCGTCGAGCAGCTCGTCGGTGCTGAGCTTCGCCATGTCTGGCGTCCTTTCTCGCAATGAAAACTAAGAACGTGGTGCGCCGGGAGGGCCTCAGGCCGCCTCGGCGCCCTCCTGCTCGCGCTTCTTGTCCGCCAGGGCGGCCGCCGCGCGGGCGGCCTTGGAGAGCGGCGCCTGGAACAGGGCCGCGGCCTTGCTCAGGTTGCCCTTCATCGCGCCGGCCAGCTTGGCCAGCAGCACCTCGCGGGACTCCAGGTCGGCGAGCTTCGTGACCTCGGCCGCGGAAATGGCCTTGCCCTCGAAGACACCGCCCTTGATGACGAGCTTCGGGTTGGCCTTCGCGAAGTCGCGAAGCCCCTTCGCCGCCTCGACGACGTCGCCCGAAACGAAAGTCAGCGCGGTAGGACCGGAGAACAGCTCGTCGAGGCCGGAGATGCCCGCATCGGCCGCGGCACGCTTGGCAAGCGTGTTCTTCGCGACCGTGTAGCTGGTCTCCTTGCCGAGCGAGCGCCGCAGCTGGGTGAGCTGCGAAACCGTGAGCCCGCGGTACTCGGTGAGCACGGTCGCCCCCGCGTTGCGGAAGCTCTCGGTCAGCTCGGCGACGGCCGTGGCCTTGTCGGCCCGGATCGGCTTGTCCGCCATGTCCCTCCTCTCTCGTTGCTCGGAGCTGGTACGCCGGCGACGAGCCAAGGCTCGACGGCGGCGGCGGAGGCATCACGACAACGAAAAAGCCCCGGCGCAGGGCGCACGGGGCGAGGGCCGGCGGCACGGGCACAGTCGGCGGACCATGCATGACACCGATTTTCGCTTACCGCCCTGCGCGGGTCGCCCGTCGTCGCGGGACCTTCGACCGTGCCGGGGCACGGTGACCAGCGGTCTTTGGGTGGAACTACCGCACCAGGTTACGCGACCGGGACCGCAGCGCCAAATCGCGCCCCGGTGCTCCCGGTCACCGCGCCTCAGGCCCGGGTGCGGCGGGCCCGGGCGTAGCCGGTGAGCGCCACCGCCGCCCAGAGCGCCGCCCAGCCGGTGAGCAGCAGGCCGGCACCGGTGGCGACCGGCCCGGTGACCTCCCGCGCGGTCGCCATGACCGGTGGGGCCAGCCACGGCGCGACCGAGCCGGAGAGCCCCAGAACCACCACCCCGACCGCGCCGGTCACCAGCACCGCCACCCCGTAGCCGGCGCTGCGGGTCACGGCCCGGCTGGCCAGCGCGCCGAGCGCCACCGCCGCGGGCAGGGCGAGCAGGTGCGCCCAGAGCCCGAGCGCCACCCCCACGAGCACCGGCCGCTCCCCCGGCGCGACGGCCGCGGTCACCCCGCCGAGCGGCCACGGCAGCGCCAGCGCGACCACCACCACGGCGAGCCCGGCCACCAGCGCGGCGAGCAGCCCGGCCGCCCACTCCCGGCCCGGCCCGACCACCACCCGGGCCAGCCGGCGCTGCACGTCGGGCTCGACGTCCAGCAGGATCTTGGTCTGCCAGGCCAGCACCGGGAACAGGACCACGGCGGAGACGCCGTAGGCCTCCGCCGGGCGGGCCCGGCCGCCGCCGTGGAGGACGCCCAGGACGAGCAGGCCGGCCAGCACCGGCGCCAGCGCCCGTCCGGTACGCAGGAAGCCGGCCAGCCGCAGCCGGACCAGCGCGATCACCGGGCCACCTCCGGCGCCGGCCCGGGGCGGCCCGAGTCCCCGGCCCCGGCGTCAACGTGGCCCACCGGGCCGGATAGCGCGTCCGCATCCGGGCAGTCGTCATCGGCGGACGGGCCGACGGAGGCCGGCACCGGGTGCGTGGCCGGAGGCGGGACGGCGTGGTCGCGTACCCGAAGGATCTGGTGGCCGTCGGCGCGCAGGCGGGCGACGGCGGCGGCCAGCCCGGCGGCCGGCACCGCCAGCTCGACCACGGCGACGGCAGCGCCGCCCGACGGGGCCTGCTCGGTCACCGTGCCGTCGGTGACCGACCAGTGCCGGGCACCGGGCAGCCGGACGGTCTCGCCCCGGTGGTCGCTCACGAGTACGGCGCCACCGGCGGCCAGCACCTCGCCGATGATCTCGGGGACCGCCTCGCGGGCGGCGGCGTCCAGCCCCTCCCAGGGCTCGTCGAGCACCAGCAGGCCGGGCGGGCGCAGCAGCGCCTGCGCCAGGCCGACCTTCTGCGCGGTGCCCTTGGACAGCCGGGGCAGACGGACGTCGTGGAACCGGGCCAGGCCGAGGCGCTCGACCCAGTGGCGCACCGCCCGGTCGGCGGCGGGACCGGGCAGGCCGGCGACGCGGCCCATGGCGGTCAGGTAGGCCCCGACGGTGAACGGCTGGTCGGCGGGGAAGCGCTCCGGCACCCAGCCGGCCACCGGCGGCCGGTCGGCGACGCGGCCCCGGGACGGACGCAGCACCCCGGCGGTGAGCTGCAGCAACGTGGACTTTCCGGCCCCGTTGCGGCCGAGCACCACGGCGACCTCACCCGGGCCGACGGCGACGTCGACCTGCCGCAGGACCCAGGGGCCGTGCCGGTGGTAGCGGAACCACACGCCGTCGAGCCGCATGCGCCGAGACTGCCACACCGGACAGACGAACGGGGCCCCGCCACGACCTGGTGGCGGAGCCCCGTCCGGGACGTGCTGGTTGCTCAGGCCTCGGTCGAGGCCTCCTGCAGGTTCTTCACGACCTTCGGGTCGACCGGGACGCCCGGGCCCATGGTGGTGGTGAGGGTGATCTTCTTGAGGTACGTGCCCTTGGCCGCGGACGGCTTGGCGCGCAGCACCTCGTCCAGCACCGCGGCGTAGTTGTCGACCAGCTGGGCCTCGGAGAAGGAGGCCTTGCCGATGATCAGGTGCAGGTTGGAGTGCTTGTCCACCCGGAAGGTGATCTTACCGCCCTTGATGTCCGAGACGGCCTTGGTGACGTCCATGGTCACGGTGCCGGTCTTCGGGTTCGGCATCAGACCGCGCGGGCCCAGGATCCGCGCGATCCGGCCGATCTTGGCCATCTGGTCGGGCGTGGCGATCGCCGCGTCGAAGTCCAGCCAACCGCCCTGGATGCGGGCGACCAGCTCGTCGGTGCCCACCTCGTCAGCACCTGCGGCGACGGCCTCCTCGGCCTTCGCGCCGGCGGCGAAGACGATCACGCGGGCGGTCTTACCGGTGCCGTGCGGCAGGTTGACCGTGCCGCGGACCATCTGGTCCGCCTTGCGGGGGTCGACGCCGAGGCGCATCGCGACCTCGACCGTGGCGTCGAACTTGGTGTTGGTGGTGTCCTTGGCCAGCTTGACGGCCTCGACCGGGGTGTAGAGCTTCGACCGGTCGATGACCTCGGCGGCCTTGCGGTAGCTCTTGCTGCGCTGCATTTCTGGTGACTCCTGTGGTCTCTGGCGGGCGCGCGGCGTGCGCGGCCCTCCCACGAACAGAAAGATCGGGTGGAGCGGTGGAGCGAGATCAGTCGGCGACGGTCAGGCCCATCGACCGGGCGGTGCCGGCGATGATCTTCTCGGCCTGGTCGATGTCGTTGGCGTTGAGGTCCGCCATCTTCTTCTCGGCGATCTCGCGCAGCTGGGCGCGGGTGACCGAGCCGACCTTCTCCTTGTGCGGGACGCCCGAGCCCTTCTGCACACCGGCGGCCTTGATCAGCAGCCGGGCGGCGGGCGGGGTCTTCAGCACGAAGGTGAACGTGCGGTCCTCGTAGACGCTGATCTCGGCGGGGACGATGTCGCCCCGCTGGGACTCGGTCTGCGCGTTGTAGGACTTGCAGAACTCCATGATGTTCACGCCGTGCTGGCCGAGCGCGGGGCCGACCGGCGGCGCCGGGGTGGCCTGGCCCGCCGGCAGCTGAAGCGTGAACGTCTTGACGAGCTTCTTCTTCGGAGGCATGTCTCTTCCTGGGGCTTGAAACTGGGATTCTCGCCGGTCCGCGGGCGCGCACGGTCAGCGCGGTGCGGACAGCCGACGTTCTAGGGTAGCGCAGCCGCCGGCCACCCTCCGCGCCGAGGTCGGTGGGTGGCGAAACGGCGCACCGGCGGCCACCCCGGAAGGGGCGGGCCGCCGGTGCCGACGTACGTCAGATCTTGGCGACCTGGTTGAAGTTCAGCTCGACCGGCGTCTCCCGGCCGAAGATCGACACCAGCACCTTGAGCTTCTGCTGGTCGGCGTTGATCTCGCTGATCGTCGCCGGCAGCGACGCGAACGCGCCGTCGGTGACGGTGACCGAGTCGCCGACCTCGAAGTCGAGGACCTTGACCTCGGGCTTGGCCTTCTTCTGCTCGGTCTCGACCGCCGGGGCCAGCCACTTGAGCACCTCGTCGAGGCTCAGCGGCGCCGGCCGGTCGGCCCGGTCGGTCGCGCCGACGAAGCCGGTGACCCCCGGGGTGTTCCGGACGCAGGAGTAGGACTCGGCGGTCAGCTCCATCCGGACCAGGATGTAGCCCGGGAAGACCTTCGCCTGGACCTGCGACCGCTTGCCGTTCTTGACCTCGACCTCTTCCCGGGTCGGCACCTCGACCTGGTAGATGAAGTCCTCCATGTCGAGGGAGGTGATCCGGGTCTCGAGGTTGGTCTTGACCTTGTTCTCGTAGCCGGCGTACGAGTGCACCACGTACCAGTCGCCGGGCGCGTAGCGCAGCTTCTGGCGCAGCTCGGCGACCGGGTCGAAGTCCTCGTCCGGGGCCGGCTCGGTGGTCGGGAACTCCGGCTCGCTGGCGGCCTCGACCGACTCGTTGTTGGCCGCCGTCGCCACCGTGGACTGGTCGTCCGGGGTTCCGGCGGTCTCGTCGTACTCAGGCACGCTCGCTCACTTCCGTCAGTATCGCTGTCCGCAGGTCAGCTCGGCTCGCCGAAGACCCACAGCACCGCCTTGGCGAAGCCGTAGTCCAGGCCGGCCACGATCGCCAGCATCACCGCGACGAAGGTGACCACCACGGCCGTGTAGGTCAGCAGCTCCTTGCGGGTCGGCCAGATGACCTTACGCAGCTCTGCCACTACCTCGCGGAAGAACCGCGCGATGCGGGCGAACAGCCCGATCCGCTCGGTGTCCTTGCGGGTCTTCCGGCCCTCGGCCGGCTCGGCCTGCGCCCGCTTACGGGTCGCGGTGCCGCCCCGGGAGACCGGCTCGTCCGCGTCGGTGGCGTCGTCGTCGGCCACGTCGTCGTCGGCCACGCCGTCGACGGTCGCGTCGTCGTTCAGACGCTCGTCGCCGTCGTCCTCGCCGCGGCGCTTGCTCTTGGCCACTTCGCCCTCCGTGCGGGATATGGGGTCGCACGCCGGGCGGCGTGCGCGGCGTGTTGGTCACGCCGGCCGGACCAACCGTCCCGCGACGGGCCGCGGCCGGCGGACCGGCCGGGAGGGCCCGAGCGCCTCGGAACCACCCCACCGGTGCCACCACCACGGGCCGGACGCCGCCGGTGAGGGCGACGCGACCCACGGAACGGTCAGGCCTGAGGCGCAGGGGTGACAGGACTTGAACCTGCAGCCTGCGGTTTTGGAGACCGCTGCTCTGCCAATTGAGCTACACCCCTGTGCGGCAACTCACCTCCACCCGGACACACTGTGCCGAGCGGGGGTCACTTGCCCCACGGCGGACCAGTGTACGGGTAGTCGTGCGACTTTCCCAACCGGTCTGCCCCTCGCGCGTCGGGCGGACCCTCAGCGCGTCGTGCGGATCAGTGCCCGGGCCTGCGACAGCACCTTCTCGCCCTGGCAGGTGGCGGTGATGTCGAGCCTGGTCAGACCGTCTTCGGTGACCTCCTTGACCACCGCCGACACCTCGATCTCGGTGCCCTCGTCGGTGTCCGGGACGACCACCGGCCGGGTGAACCGGACGCCGAAGTCGACCACCGCGTCCGGCGCGCCGGCCCAGCCGGTCACCGCGCGGCCGACCAGGGCCATGGTGAACATGCCGTGGGCGATGACGCCCGGCAGCCCCACGTCGGTGGCGACGCGGTCGCTCCAGTGGATCCGGTTGAAGTCGCCCGAGGCGCCCGCGTAGCGGACCAGGTCCGCGCGGGTCACCCGGTACGTCTGGGTGGGCAGCTCCATGTCCTCAGGCCTCCCCGCGTACGACGATCTTGGACCAGACGGCGACCACCGGCTCACCGTCCACAGTGCTCACATCGGTGCGGGTGGTCAGGAAGCCGTGCCCGCCCCGGGTGGTGACCTCCTCGATGGTGCTCACGCACACCAGCTCGTCGCCGGCCACCACCGGCCGGGTGTACGCGAACCGCTGGTCGCCGTGCACCACGCGGCTGTAGTCGACGCCGAGCGCCGGATCCTCGACGATCTGCCGGCTCGCCGCCATCGTGACGAGCACCGGGAACGTCGGCGGGGCCACCACGTCGGCGTGGCCGAGCGAGCGGGCCGCCTCCGGATCGTGGTGGGCCGGGTCGGTCGCGCCGATGGCGGTGGCGAACTCGCGGATCTTTTCTCGGCCCACCTGGTAGGGGGCGGTCGGCGGGTACGTCCGGCCGACGAAGGACGGGTCCAGGGACATGCCGCCGAACCTACACGGAAAACACGAACGCCGATCCGCCCGGTCGGGCGGCCCGGAGGCCACCCGTCAGGTGGATCGGCGTACGCGGAAGCTGGTGCCGACCGGCTGCGCCGGTCGCGATCAGCGGGTCTCGCGGTGAACGGTGTGCTTGCCGTCCCGGGGGCAGAACTTCTTCAGCTCGATGCGGTCCGGGTCGTTACGGCGGTTCTTGCGCGTGATGTAGTTGCGCTCCTTGCACTCCACACACGCCAAAGTGATCTTCGGCCGAACATCGGTCGCCTTCGCCACGGCGGAGTGCCTTCCTCGCTCACGGAACAACTACGGCGTGTCAGCCTACGCGCTGACAACGCGGACATGCAAAGTGGGCGCCTGTGGCGCCCGTCCCACCGACCACCGGGTGTACCCGGAGGACGAGAGTAGCGGTGGCCGGACTTGAACCGGCGACACAGCGATTATGAGCCGCTTGCTCTGCCATCTGAGCTACACCGCCGTGGCGGGTCCAGCCGGACCCTCTGAGCCCCCTTACGGAATCGAACCGTAGACCTTCTCCTTACCATGGAGACGCTCTGCCGACTGAGCTAAGGGGGCCTGCCCGATCACCCCGGGGGGTGTCGCGCAGGGGAAACAGTACACGACCGCGTCGCCGAGGTGAAATCGGATCCCCCAGGTACGTGTCGGCCCTGCTCAGGGCACCACACGCAGCCGCGGCAGCTCCCCCGTGGCCACCGTCTCCGGGTCGACCTGGGCACCGAACCAGGCCTCCAGACGCTCGTACGGCAGGGGGCGGCTGAACAGGAAGCCCTGGCCGATCTCGCAGCCGATGTCCTGCAGGAGTTCCAGCATCAGCTCGCTCTCCACGCCCTCGGCCACCACCGCCAGGCCGAACTGCTGGGAGAGCGTCACCACCGCGTTCACGATCGCCAGATCACCCGGATCGGTCGCCATGCCCTGCACGAACGACCGGTCCACCTTCACCTCGTGCACCGGCAGCCGGCGCAGCTGGGCCAGGGACGAGTTGCCGGTGCCGAAGTCGTCCACCGAGAGCCGGACACCGAGGTCACGGAGGCTGCGCAGGGTCGGGATGGGACGTTCCGCTCCGTCCAGCACACCGGCCTCGGTGACCTCCAGTGTCAGCCGCTGCGGCGGCACGCCGTACTCGGCCAGCAGATCGCGTACCAGCGCCGGGAAGTGCTGGTCGGTGAGCGTACGCGCGGCGAGGTTGACCGCGACGGAGAGCGGCTGCTCGCCGTGGCTCCAGTCGCGGCTGCGCCGCAGGCTCTCCCGGAGCACGAACTCGGTGAGCCGGCCGAGCTGGCCGGTGTGCTCGGCCACTGCCACGAAGTCGTCCGGCGAGACCGTGCCGTGCGCCGGGTGCTCCCACCGGGCCAGGCACTCCACGCCCACCAGGCGGCGGTCCCGCAGCGTGACCTTGGGCTGGAAGTAGACCTCCAGCTTGCCCTCGTCCAGCGCCCGTTGCAGGTCGCCGGCGAGGCCGAGCCGGCGCAGCGACCGCGACTCCAGCGCCGGGCTGTAGAGCTGCACGCTGCCCGGGACCGACTTGGCGGCGCTGGCCGCCAGGTCGACGCGCTGCAACAGCGCCACCGCGTCGCTGCCGTGGTCGGGGTGGACCGCCACGCCGACCACCGTGTCCACGTCCACGGTGAGCGCGTCGAAAACCATCTCGTCGCGGATCTGCTCCCGGAGCTGGGCCGCCAGTTCCAGGGCCGCCTCGGTGCTCTCCAGCCGGAGCGTCACCAGGAACTCGTCCCCACCGGCGCGGCCGACCAGCGCCGAGGAGGGCGCGCAGGCGCGCAGCCGCTCGGCCACCTCGACGAGCACCTTGTCCCCGGCGGCGTGGCCGAGCGACTCGTTGACCTGGCGGAGCCGGTCGACGTCGAAGAGGAGCAACGCGACCACCTCGCCCGGCGCGCCGATCTTCACCGCCTCGGCCACCGCCGCGGTCAGCCGGCGCCGGTTGGGCAGCTTGGTGAGCGTGTCGTGGTCGGCGTCGTGCCGCAGCCGGTCGACCAGGCGAGAGTTCTCCAGGGCGACAGCGGCGTGCGCCGCCACCGTCTCCAGGACCGCGACGTCGCGCGCGGTGAAGTGCGAGGGGTCGACCAGCCGGTTGGTCACCTCGAGCGTCCCGATCACCACCCGGCCCGAGCGCAACGGGACGATGATCGTGTCCTTGACGCCCTGTTCGGCCAGGCTGGCCCGGAACTCCGGATCGCTGCACACGCCCCGGCCTACGGTGACCGGGCGGGCCTTCTGCATCGCCCGCTGGCGCAGCTCCACCCCGGTCGGGGCGGTGTCCAGCAGGCCGGGGTCATCGACCCGCGCGGTGAGCAGGGTCTCCGGGTGCCGGCCCTGGGCGGGCAGCCACAACGTCGCGTACTCCGCCTGCATCAGACCCCGGACGCGGCCCAGCAGGGCGTCCGCGAGCGTGCCGTCCTGGCCGCTGGCCGAGATCGCCCGGCTCAGCTCGTACATGCCGCTGAGCGTGCGGTGCTGCTGGAAGAACTCGGTGTACGACCGGTAGACCGCCACCAGCCCCGCGGCCAGCGCGGCCAACGGCACCAGGGACCACCAGGACTGCTCCAGCAGCATCAGCACGATCAGGCCGGCCGACACGTTGATGCCGTTGGTCAGCACGCCCGAACGCAGCGCCCGGAACGTCTCCCGGCCGGCGTGCCACCCGATGAGCAGGGTCTGGACCGCGGCGATCGAGGTGAGGCTCACCAGGATCACCATCGCCACCGCGAGGCAGAGGCCCAGCCACGTGGCGGGGCCCACGCCCTCGGTCGGCGGCAGGATGGTCAGCACCAGGGCACCGACCGAGGTGCCCGCCGCCGCACGCGCGACGTTGAACCAGAGCTTCGGGGCCGACAACCGGTGACGCAGGTGCGTCACGAGCGAGGACAGCGTGTAGATCAGGACGACGGTGAGCGGCGGCAGGAAGTAGAAGGCGAGCACCAGCGGCAGCTCGGTGAGCGTCATACCGAGTGACTGCCGGCGGATGACCACGCCGACGACCGGCCCGCTGGCGACGATCATCAGCGCCAGGAGCAGCACCGCCGGAAGCCACCCGCCGATGGGTGGCTTCGCGATCAATCCGGTGACCGTCGAACAAGCCACCGCTACCAGGGCGAGCGGCGCGGTGATTATCCAGGCGTCCTCGGAGGGTCTGCGCCTCGGGTTGTCTCGCCCGCTCATCCCACTCCCTGTCCGGTGGGTCCCACTCCCGGTCCGGCGGGCAGGACCCACCGGCTTCCGCCCCCGTGGAGGTCAGCCCGGGTCGCTGTCAGACCCAGACGTAGTCGAGGAGGCGGAGGTCGCCCAGGCCGGACTTTGCACTGATTACCGAAACGCCCAAGGCGGCGGAAACGAGGAGGAGCGAGCCAAACAGCCGGCCCAGCCTACGACCAGACATGATTGCTCCTGTCGGGAGAGTTACAACCATCGTGAAGGTTCCACGATCGTGCCACACCCCGCTCACGGGCAAAAGCTGCGCGAGCCCTCGCGCAGGGGCAGTGGCAGGGAAATCATCCGTTCGACAGGCGCGGCTCACCCTCCGGCCCAGCATACCGTCACGATCAGCCCCGCAGCCGCTACGGAAGGCGCGCACAACGACTTCGCGCGTAAACCACGCTTAGCGCCTGATTCACCCGTCAGCCGGCCGGCACCCGGCCACGGCCACAGTAGATGGCGTCGGCGCTCCCGTCGGCCGCCCTCGGACAGCCTCTACCATCATCGATGCCTGAGGCAAGGTTTCACGCCAGGAGAACCGAGTGAATCATCAGCCGGCCGGTGAGGACGCCCCAGCCCTGGCCGATCGCGAGCCGGTGACAGCACCCTGACTGCCGGCCGGCTACCGCCGCTGCCGGTTCACGCCGGCTTCGTGCCGGTGACGTCGTACTCGAACAGCGCCTTGTTGGAGTTCCGCTTGCGGATGGTCTCCACCTTGACGTCCGAATAGCCGAGTTCGCGCAGCATCACGGCATACCAGGTGTGCGCGGGCACCTCGTGCTTGTAGAAGGTGGAGTTTCCGACGATGTAGGAAACGCTGCCGCCCGGCTTCAAGTGCTTCGTGACGCTCTGGAAGTGCAGCCACATGTCGTGGTGGTACTTGTGAACGTAGCTGGCAAGCAGCGGACCGTTCTTGCCGCCGTCGGCCGCGATCTTCTCGCAGACCACCTTCATCGCCCCGTCGACAGGCGTCCCGACGTCCGGCTTCCACGTGTTGAGCTTGCTCGTGGCGGTGCCCCACGTGCCACCGATGGCGCGCCAGTCGAGCTCGCCGGCGTCGCCGGCCACGTCCAGGTAGCGGAGCCAGTACATGTACGGGCGAAGCTCGCGGATGTAGCTCATCCGATTCACGTACGGCGGTGAGGTCAGTACGAAGTCCGCAGGCTCCAGGCCGTCCAGACCCGTCCGCGAATCCCCCTGCCGGACAACCGCCGTGCCGGCGAGATCAAAACGGGCAGACTCGATGATCGTCGCCATTTCCGTGGCGTACGTGTCGAGCGCCTTGTCGAGGTCGTCGACCACGAAGAGCGCCTGCTCGGCCGGCGCTTCCTTGAAGGACATCGACTGATGGTTGAACGCCGCGTTGGAGCAGGAGATCAGCGACCGGCAGAGACCGATCTCCAGCAGGTCGCGGATCTGCCCGTCGAAACGGTCGATCTCGTTCCGAAGCGCCTTGAGGGCGTGGAGCGCGCCCGGCGACCACCACTTCTCGATCCTGAACAGGCTCGGCTGCCAGAGATCGGCGTCCTCGTCGTGCGCCCGCGCCCCGTCGAGCACACTCGTCACGGCGTCAGCGAGCGCGAGGAGCGTGTCCTCCGGGTAGTTCGTCGTCTTGACCGTGCCGAGCCAGACCAGGAACGGGTTGATGTCCACCGACTGCCCCCGGTGACCGAGCTCGGCAGCCGCGAGCGGCGTCGTGCCGGTGCCCGAGAAGGGGTCGGTGACGATGCTGCCGGCCGGCATGTGCGACATGCGATCGCGGACGAGGCGTACGCCGTAGGCGGGCGTGAGGCGCAACCAGCCGTGCCTCCCCACACCCATGTTGGCGCGGAACGTCATGTGCTCGTTGCGGCTGTGCGCCGCGCGCTCGACGATCTCCGTCATGCCGCCTCCAGGAGTCGCCGCAGGACGTGCTCCACGCTGGCGCGCAGGTCGGTGGTGTCCCGCCGGAGGTAGCCGCCAACGTCCCGCAGGAAGCCGAAAGTACTGGACAGGGGGTCATGCCCGCCCACGGCTGGGAAGACACTCCAGTTGCCGGTCAGGTATCGCGAGCAGACCATGTGACCTGGTTCTCGGATAGTCCGAACTCCGCCTTGAGGACCTGGCGGAAGATGCGCTCGCAGCCGACGCCGAACTGCCTGTGGATCGACGTCATGCCGCCCGCGGCTCTGCGCGGCGAACATCAGGGGCGAGGCGACGCCCATTCAGCGACAGAGCGGGTCAGCGCCGTACAGCGCGGTGAAGCCGGCAAGGTCGACCTCGTCGGCCCCTCCCATCTCGGGAAGGCAATCCGCCGACGTGCGGAGCGGCGCGAGCAGGATCTCTCGGTAGAGCCGGTCCCGCTCCTCAGTGCTCGACGCCATGGGACGGCAGCTTACGGCAAAGCTCAGACACCCCCTCGCACCCACACCAATCAAGCAGTTCAGTCCCATTTGGCGCAGATCCGGCGCTCTGCTCGTCACGAGCGCACTTCAGCGGCGGGATGGGCCGAGGCAACTGCTGCTTTCCTGCCGACCGGCCAGGGCTTGCCGGTCCACGGCCCCCCGTTTGCCCAACGCCCATGGATCCACTCCTGCCACCGTTCCCGGCGCCCAATAACTTCCGCGACACCACCAGCTTGCCGACCGATCATGTGTCGATGACCAGGGAAGAGGCTCTTGCCAACCTTCACGACACCGTCGCCTTCTGGAGCATCGGCTCCGCCACCTCGGTTGACGTGGTCATGGCCGCCTGCGACTGCCTGGTGGCAGGCGTCGACAGTCCGACCCTCCGGATCCTGGCCGGCGTCTCCCCCGTGAAGGGCAGCGAGGACGACGATCTGCGTCGCTGGCTGGCTGATGCGTTCGCGGAACTCTCCCTGACCTACTACGGGGAAGAGAGCCGGAAGGCCGAAGAGGAAGTCCTCCGCATCATGGCGCGACGACTGCTCGCCAGGAAGATCGCGCCTCGCGAACTCACGTCCTGGGTCTCACAGTTCATCACCTACGCCGGGACTCCCCTGGCAGGCGAACTGATCAACCTGGAGAGCGCCTACGAGTACGTCGAGGCCGCCCACGAGGTACACATGCTGGTCAGCACCAAGCCCGAGGATCTCGACGCGAAGGTCATCGCCGAAGCTCGACGACTGGTCGGCGACAGCGGTGCCGGCAGGGACCAGGGTTGAGCCACCACGGATCATCCCCGATCTTGTCGTGGACGTCCTTTCCGTGGCCCGCCCGCAATCAGTCGCAGACGGCTGGACTCAGCCGGACTCGGCCAGACGAACGAGAACGGCCCCCGATCAGCATCTCTGCTGGTCAGGGGCCGTATCTGCACCTGGTGGCGGGTAGAGGATTCGAACCTCTGTAGCTTTCGCGACGGATTTACAGAGCGCTACGCACAAGCTCATGACCAGTACAAATAGCGGGCAGGCGAGCTTTCCCGACACGGATGCGACAGACGAGCCCAGACGGGGGTCGTTCCGGCGACCTAGAGTGGCTGGCATGACGCTTGCCGCAGAAGCGGAGCCGCCACAGGAGCCTGATCAGTCTGGGGACCGAGCCGAGCCGCAAACGCCCCCCAACGATCGCCCACGTCTATCCCCGCCTTACGGCGTGGCCAAGATCTACGCCGACATCGACACCACCGGCATCGGCCGGGCGGTCCAGGCCCTCTCCGAGTCCCCCGCCCTCAGCAAGATCTACGCCGACATCGACACCACCGGCATCGGCCGGGCG
>NZ_JAGPXP010000040.1:0-45825 GCF_018070485.1 Micromonospora sp. C41
GATCAAGGAGTTTGTGTCTCCGCGAGGCCTCCGACCGGACACAAACTCCTTGATCACCGACTGCTCAGCGGGCTGGCGGGGTGGGGAGCGGGGGCGCTTGAGATCTTGGTAGGAAAAGGCCCCTATAGCGGCCCTTTCCTACCAAGATCTTCGCGTTTCCCGCGCTTTGGAAGATCGATCTCTAGTCGTGGACTATCAGCCGACAGGAGCCGCCGCAGGTCGGCGCGGAGGCGATGATCGGCTGCGAAGCACTGGCCAGCGGACCGGGGAGAGACTCACGCCGCAGCCGGGGAATCCGGGGGCACCGCCACACCGGCCGACATCGGGGCGTGGACGGGTGCGGCGCGATCGACGGCTACGCGCACCCGCCGCCGTGGAGCGGGCACGACGAAGCGCACGCCGACGGGCGTCGCCGCGACATCCGCCCCGGTCCGGGGCGGAGCACGGTCAGCGGTGTCCCTCCGGGCGCTGCCGCCAGCGGTCCTCCATCCGGTCGAGGAAGGAGCCCCGGCGGCCACTGCTGCGGCCACGGGGACGACGCCGGCTCGTTGTGCCGCCGACCACGTGCAGGTCGGGCGACTGGGATCGGCGGTGCGACTGCACCGCGTAGCCCAACGAGGCCAGCATGACGACGAAACCCGCCACGGCCACCGCGGGAATCTTGATCACGGCACCATAGATCAACAGGGCCAGACCAGCGACGACCACGCCGGCAGCGACGAGCACGCGACGCCGCGCGTGGAAACGCGGGTCGCTGGCGCGCACGGCCGAGGCGAACTTGGGGTCCTCGGCAAGCGACCGCTCGATCTGCTCGAACAGCCGCTGCTCGTGCTCCGAGAGCGGCACGGCACTCCTCCCCGGTCACGTTGGTCGACCCGGGCGGGCCGACAGACCGTGGCAGCCAACCGGCTGCTTACCCGCAAGTCTACGAGGGCCCCCGCGCGTCGGAAAGCGGGACGACCTACGGCCGGGTCGGTTTTTCGACTTGTCGTGTATCACGACGGCCGAGAAGACTGGCCGGACCTATGACGGACCGCCCGAATCGGGCGGCCGCCGCATCGGCCGCCGCCTCCGCCTCACGCCAGCCGCGCTCGGGCGCGCCGAGGGTGAGCTGCTGCGGGGTCTCCCCGGCGGGGGCGAGACCTTCCATCCGGACCCCGACCAGCCGAACCGGCTCGCCGGGAGCGAGCGCGCCCCACAACGCCCAGGCCGTGTCGAACATCTCCCGGGCGGTGTCGGTGGGCACGGCGAGCGTGCGGGAGCGGCTGATCGTCCGGAAGTCGGCGAAACGGACCTTGAGCGACACGGTACGGCCCACCTGCCCGGCCGCCCGCAGCCGAGCGCCGGCCTTGTCGGCGAGCGCGAGCAGGGACCGCCGGATCTCGTCCGGGTCGGTCACGTCGGTGTCGAACGTGACCTCCGCGCCGATCGACTTCTCCACCTGTTCGGGCGTCACCCCGCGCGGGTCACGCCCCCAGGCCAACTCGTGCAGGTGGGCGGCGGACGCCTCGCCCACCGCCCGGCGCAGCAGGCCGGCCGGCGCCTCGGCGAGGTCGCGTACGGTGCGCAGGCCGAGGCGGCGCAGCGCGTCGGCGGAACGCTCCCCCACGCCCCACAGGGCGGACACCGGCAGCGGGTGCAGGAAGTCCAGCACCTGAGCGGCCGGGACCACGAGCAGGCCGTCGGGCTTGGCCCGGGTGGAGCCGAGCTTCGCCACGAACTTGCTCGGCCCGACGCCCACCGAACAGGTCAGCCGCTGTTCCTCGGCGACCCGGCGGCGGATCAGCGCGGCGATGTCGGCGGGCCGGCCGAACAGCCGGCGGGCGCCCGCCACGTCGAGGAACGCCTCGTCCAGCGAGAGCGGCTCGACCAGCGGGGTGACGTCCCGGAAGATCCGCATGACCGCCCGCGACGCCTCGGTGTAGGCGGTGAAGTCGGGCGGCAGGTAGACAGCGCCGGGGCAGAGCGCCCGGGCGCGGGCGGTGGGCATGGCGCTGCGGACGCCGTACTGCCGGGCCTCGTAGCTGGCGGAGCTGACCACGCCGCGCGGGCCGACGCCGCCCACCACCACCGGCCGCCCGCGCAGCTCGGGACGGCGGCGCACCTCGACCGAGGCGTAGAACGCGTCCATGTCGACGTGCAGGATGGCGCAGCCGGTGTCGTCGGCGTCCGGCCCGAAGCGCGGGTCACCGCCTCGGGGCAACGACTGGCTGCGGCCCATGCCAGCAGGCTAGCCCGCCGGTCCGACAACCCCACCGCCCAGCCCGGCGGCCACCGACGCGGCCGCAGCCGCGGATGAGTCGGGTCAGCCCCGCACCACCAGCAGCGGAACGGTCATCTCGGCGGCGGTGTCCGCGCCGTGGTACGCCACCAGCCGCGACGCCATCGGCGGCTCGGAACGGGTGGCGACCACCGCGTACGTGTCCCGGCAGACCACCACCACGTCGCCGATCCGCCTCAGGTGCGCCTCGGGCACCGGCCCGAACCAGCCGGTCGCCACCGCCTCGGCGCGGGTCAGCACGTGCGCGGCCGGGCCCAGCAGCTCGGTCCAGGCGGCCACCACGTCGGCTTCGGCGCCCGGCTCGGTGTGCAGGTAGCGGACGCGGGGCTCACCGGCGACCACCAGTACCCCGGCGCGCAGCCGGGGATCGGCGTCCAGGTCGATCCGGTGCCCGGCGGGCACGTCGAGCTGGCCGTGGTCGGCGGTGACCAGCAGCGCGGCGTCCGGCGGCAGCCCGTCGACGAGCCGGGCCAGCAGCGCGTCCACATCGGCGGCGGCGGACCGCCACGGCGCGGAGTCGACGCCGCTGAGGTGCCCGTGCCGGTCCAGGTCGGGGTGGTACCCGGAGACCAGCGTGGGTCCGTCCCCGGCGGCCAGCGCCGCCAGCATCCGCGCGGCGAGCGCGTCGGCGCCGGCCGCGCCCCGGTAGTCGCCGCCCCGGTTGGCGGCGAGCGTCAGGCCACTGCCGGCGAACTCGGGGCGGCTGACCACGGTCACCGCCACCCCGGCGGCGCGCGCCCGCTGGTACCAGGTGGGCACCGGCTGCCAGCTCACCGGGTCGGGGTCGCCGGCCCAGTCGACGTGGTTGAGCACCCGGTCGGTGCCGGGCACCCGGACGGTGAAGCCGAGCACGCCGTGCGCGCCCGACGCGGTGCCGGTGCCGAGGCTGACCAGGCTGGTCGGGGTGGTGGACGGGAAGCCGGTGGTGAGCGGCCGGCCGGTGGTGGCGGCCAGTCCGGCGAGCGTCGGGGCGTACCGGGCGGCGGTGGGGATCTGGTACCAGCCGAGGCCGTCGACGAGCAGCACCGCGATCCGGCGTACCCCGGCCAGCCCCGGTGCCAGGCCGAGCCGGTCGGCCGCACCGGGTACGCCGAGCACCGACAGCGCGCTGGGCAGCACGTCGGCCAGGCTGCCGCCGTCGTAGCGCGGCGCAACCCGGTCCAGCGGGCCCGGAGCCGGGCCGGTCATGCCGGGCGGCGGGCGAACAGGTGCAGTTGAGCGGCGAGATCACGGTACGGGGGCCGGGCCGCGAGCGCCCGTTCCAGCTCCACCAGGGCGGCCGGCTGACCGTCGGCCACGGCGGCCGGAAGCAGGTCGGCGAGCACCCGTACCCCGTGGATCTCCTCCACGGCGAGGCCGGCGGCGGTGAGCAGCGCGCTCGCGTCGGCGGCGTCGTAGCGGCGGCGCAGCGTGTCCCGGCGGCCGGTGGTGCCGTGCGGGTCGGCGGCCAGCGCCGCGGCGGCGTCAAGTTGCCCGTTCATCGCCCGGCCGAACACGGCGGCGGCCCGGCCGGCGACGAGCACGCTCGCCGCGCCGCCTGGGCGCAACGCGGTGACCAGCGCGGAGATCACCGGTTCCGGCTCGTCGACGACTTCGAGGACGGAGTGGCAGAGCACCAGGTCCACGGTGGCCGGTTCGACCAGCCCGGCGAGCGCGTCGGCGTCGCCCTGCGTCGCGCGTACCCGGTCGGCGACCCCGGCCTCGGCGGCGCGGCGGGTCAGCGCGGCGAGCGCGTCGGGGCTGGCGTCGACCACTGTGACCCGGTGACCGGCCTCGGCGAGCGGGACGGCGAAGCCGCCGGTCCCGCCGCCGACGTCGAGCACGGAGAGTAGTTCGCCGGCCCGCCGGTCCAGCTCGGCCCGGAGCACCGACCAGATGACGGCGGTGCGGGGGGTGAGGGTTCGGATCTGCTCCACGCGCCGAGCCTAGTCACCCCCCGGCCCAGGTTCAGGACTCGCCGCCGCCGGCGGGGTCGTCCTCGGCGCGGGAGCGCTGGTCGTTGGCCACCGGGCCGTCGGTCACCTGGTATTCCCGCGGCTCGGCCTCGTGGGTGGGCGCCCAGTCGGCGCCGAGGCGGGTCCGTCGGGCGTTGGCTACGCCACCGGCGTACGTGCGGTGAAAGGTCATCTGTTCATCCCCCATACCCCGGGTGGGCCACTCTGCCCACCCGCGTCGGGAGTCTCCCGCCTCCGGCTCACGGAAACCGTAATGTGGATCACTCCATCAACGGAAATCCCTGGATGCCGGTGTGACGGGGGGCTCGATCGCGTCCAGCCGGTCCGCGGTGAGGTTCGTGACGCCCTCGTGCCGCTGCAGCCGGCCCCGCACCACCAGTGCTCCACTCGTGCGGGCGATTCGACGGTAGCGCTGCCACAGCCCCGGGGAGCAAGTGACATTCAGCATTCCGGTCTCGTCCTCCAGGTTGAGGAACGTGACGCCGCCGGCGGTCGCCGGACGCTGCCGGTGGGTGACGATCCCGCCGACCTGGATCCGCTGCCCGGGCGGCACCTGGCCGAGCCGGGCGATCGGCACCGCGCCCAGTTCGTCGAGGCGGTCCCGGATGAACCGGGCCGGGTGGCTCTCCGGGGACAGGCCGGTGGCCCAGACGTCGGCGACCAGGCGGTCCACCGCGGCCATGCCGGGCAGCGTGGGCGGGTCCGCGCCGGTCACCGTGCCGGGCAGCCGGCCGGGCCGGTCCTGGGCCGCCGCGCCGGCGGCCCAGAGGGCCTGCCGCCGGGTCAGCCCGAAACAGGCGAAGGCGTCGGCGGTGGCCAGCGCCTCCAGCTGCGCGGCGGTGAGACCGACGCGGCGGGCCAGGTCCGGCATGTCCCGGTACGGCCCGTGCGCCGTCCGTTCCGCCTCGATCCGCTCGGCCACGTCCTCGCCGAGGGTACGGACGCTGCCCAGCCCGAGCCGTACCGCCGGGCCGCCCAGCCCCCAGGCGTGCGGCGGCTCGCCCGGCACGCTGCCCCACCGCGTCTGCGGGGTGGACTCCAGCACCGCCTTGGCGCCGCTGGCGTTGATGTCCGGCCGGCGTACGTCCACGCCGTGCCGGCGGGCGTCGTCGGCGAGCGTCTGCGGCGAGTAGAAGCCCATCGGCTGGGCGTTGAGCAGCGCGGCCAGGAACGGGCCCGGGTGGTAGCGCTTGAGCCACGAGCTGGCGTACACCAGGTAGGCGAAGCTCATCGCGTGGCTCTCCGGGAAGCCGTAGCTGGCGAACGCGGTGAGCTTGCGGTAGACGTCGTCGGCCAGCTCGCCGGTGATGCCCCGCTCGGCCATCCCGGCGTAGAGCCGGTCGGCGATCTGCGCCATCCGCTCCACCGACCGTTTCGCCCCCATGGCCCGGCGCAGCTGGTCGGCGCCGGCCGCGTCGAACCCGGCCAGGTCGATGGCGAGCTGCATGAGCTGCTCCTGGAACAGCGGCACGCCGAGCGTCTTCTCCAGCGCGTTGCGCATCAGCGGGTGCGCGTACGTGACCGGCTCCTGGCCGTTCTTGCGCCTGATGTACGGGTGCACCGAGCCGCCCTGGATCGGGCCGGGCCGGATCAGCGCCACCTCCACCACCAGGTCGTAGAACTCGCGCGGCTTGAGCCGGGGCAGCGTGGCCATCTGGGCGCGGCTCTCCACCTGGAACACGCCCACCGAGTCGGCCCGGCAGAGCATGTCGTAGACCTCGGGGTCGTCCAGCGTCATGTCGCCGAGGTCGAGGCGGGAGCCGATCAGGTCGTAGCCGTAGTGCAGCGCCGAGAGCATGCCGAGGCCGAGCAGGTCGAACTTGACCAGGCCGACGGCCGCGCAGTCGTCCTTGTCCCACTGGAGCACGCTGCGGCCGGGCATCCGGCCCCACTCCACCGGGCACACCTCGATCACCGGCCGGTCGCAGATCACCATGCCGCCGGAGTGGATGCCCAGGTGCCGGGGGAACGTCTGCAGCTCGTTGGCGTACGCGACCACCTGCTCCGGGATGTCCGCCACGTCGACCGCGGCGACCGAGCCCCACCTGTCGATCTGCTTGCTCCAGGCGTCCTGCTGGCCGGGTGAGAAGCCGAACGCCTTCGCCACGTCCCGCACCGCCGACCGGGGCCGGTACGAGATGACGTTGGCGACCTGGGCGGTGTGCTCCCGGCCGTAGCGGGCGTAGACGTGCTGGATCACCTCCTCCCGGCGGTCGGACTCGATGTCCACGTCGATGTCCGGCGGGCCGTCGCGTTCCGGGGCGAGGAACCGTTCGAACAGCAGCCGGTGCCGGACCGCGTCCACGTTGGTGATGCGCAGCGCGTAGCAGACCGCCGAGTTGGCCGCCGAGCCCCGGCCCTGGCAGTAGATGTCCTGCGCGCGGCAGAACGCGACGATGTCGTAGACCACCAGGAAGTAGCCGGGGAACCCGAGGTCGTCGATCATCCGCAGCTCGTGTTCCAGCTGCGCGTACGCCTCCGGGTGCGCCTCGGGCGGGCCGTAGCGCTCGCGGGCGCCGTCCATGGTCAGCCGGCGCAGCCAGCTCATCTCGGTGTGCCCGGGCGGCACCGGGTACGCCGGCAGCTTCGGCGCCACGAGCTGCAGGTCGAAGGCGAGTTCCGCGCCGTACTCGGCGGCCCGCGCCACCGCCCCCGGGTACGCGGCGAACCGCGCCGCCATCTCCGCGCCGCTGCGCAGGTGGGCGGTGGCCGCGGCGGGCAGCCAGCCGTCGATCTCGTCGAGGCTGCGCCGGGCCCGGACCGCCGCGACCGTGGTGGCCAGCCGCCGCCGGCCCGGGGTGGCGTAGTGCACGTTGTTCGTGGCGACTGTGGGCAGCCCGGCCGCGGCGGCCAGGTCGGCGAGCGCGTCGTTGCGGTCGGCGTCGACCGGGTGGCCGTGGTCGGTCAGCTCCACCGCCACCGTCTCCGCGCCGAACAGCGCGGTGAGCCGGTCCAGCTCCCGGGCCGCCGCGTCGACGCCCTCGGTGAGCAGCGCGGCGGGCACGTGCCCCTTGCGGCAGCCGGTGAGCACCAGCACGTGGTCCTTCAGCTCCGCCGCGATCTCCTCCAACTCGCCGTAGACCGGGCGGCCCTTCTCCCCGCCGCGCAGCTGGGCCCGGGAGATGGTGGCGGCCAGGCGCGCGTACCCCTCGTGGCCGTGCGCCAGCACCAGCAGGTGCCGGCCGAGCGGGTCGGGTTCGCCGTTCTGCGGGCCGGGCAGCCCGAGGGACAGTTCCGCGCCGAAGATCGTCGGCAGCCGCAGCGCGCGGGCCGCCTCGGCGAAGCGCACCACGCCGTAGAAGCCGTCGTGGTCGGTGACGGCGAGCGCGGTGAGCCCGAGCCGGGCCGCCTCCTCGGCCAGCTCCTCCGGGTGGCTGGCCCCGTCGAGGAAGCTGAAGTTGGAGTGCGCGTGCAGCTCCGCGTACGGCACCACGCCGTCCGGCCGGTCCATCTGCGGCGGCTGGTATTCCTGGCGCTTGCGGCTCCACGCCGGTGAGTCGCCGCCGTCGGCGTCGACCGCGAGCGGGTCGACCACGTGCAGGTGCCGCTCCCCCTTGGCCCGGCCGGAGAGCACCTGCTCCAGCTTCGACCACGGCATCTTCGGGTTGTGGAAGCTCACCCCGCGTTCCCCCGGCGCTCAGTCATAGATCGCCTCCACCAGCCACTGCCCGCCCTCGACCGCGAGCAGCAGCGCGGCGCCGTCGGCCAGGCACACCTGGAACCGGGCCCGGCGGCGCGCCTCGGCCGGCGCCCACCAGCGTTCGTCCACCGGCCACGGCCCGGCCCACCCGGTGATCTCGGCCGGGCGGCCGTCGCCGACGGTGAGCCGGGCCGGCGCCGCGCTGACCGCCAGCCGCGCGCTCACCACCACCGGCTCCCCGGCCGCGTCGCGCACGTCGGCGGCCAGTGGGGCGGGCAGCACCACGGCCGGCGACGGCGGCGGGATCCGCCCCGGCCACGGCGGCTCGGCCATCGCCCGGCCCCGCCCGGCCCGCCGCCCCGCACGGCCCCCAGGGGGTACGACGACAGGGGCGGACGCGGCACCCGGAGCGGCCCCGGCGGCCGGGCGCGACGGCGTCACGCCGCTCGCCGGAGCGGCAGCCGGACCGGCCGGAGCCGGGCGCGACGACGTGACACCGCGCACCGAACCGGCCGGGACCGGGCGCGACGACGCGACACCGCTCACCGAACCGGCCGGGACCGGTGGCGCGGCGGCGGGAGAGGCGGGCGGCAGGGGTGGCGGGCCGGGACGGGCGGGCACCCGCTCGTCGCCCCACGGCACCAGGCGCACCTGGTCGGCCGGGGAACGCCCGCCGCCGAGCACGGCGGTGACCACCGCCTCGGGGCCGAGGATGCCCTGCACCCGGCTCAGCGCGCGGTGCGCCCGCTCCCGTTCCGCGCCGGTCTCCCCCCACAGCCCGGGCTGCAGGCCCGCCTGGGCGAGCACCCCGTCGGGCACCAGCCGCAACCGGACGATCCCGGCGGTCGGGCGGGCCGGGCGCGTCCCGCCCCGGCCGTTGCTGCCGGTGAGCCAGCCGTCGAGCTGCCAGCGGACCCGGTCGGCGATGGCCGCGGCGGTGAGCAGGCCGTCGTGCCGCCAGACCCGGTGCAGCTCCTGGCCGTGCGCGGTGACCGCCTCGATGCCGAGGCGGGTGCAGGCCAGCCCGTACCCGGCCAGCCGCTCGTGCAGCAGTTCGGCGAGCGTGCGGGCGGCGAACGCGGCGGCGTCGACCCGGTCGACCGGCTCGTCGTAGTCGGCGGTGACGATCAGGTCGGCGGGCGGCTGCCGGACCGCGAGCGGGCGGTCGTCCCGGCCGCCGGCGAGCCGGTGCGCCAGCGCGCCGTCGAAACCGAACCGGGCCAGCACGTCCCCGGCGGGCAGCGCCGCGAAGTCGCCGAGGGTGCGGACGCCGAGCCGGCGCAGCAGGTCGGCCAGGGCGGGCCGGCCGAGCGCCTCGACCGGCCGGGTGGCCAGGAACTCGCGGGTGCCGCCGGGCGCCACGATCCGCCCCTCCCGGGCGGCCAGCCCGGCCGCGAACACCCCGTCGGCGATGCCGACCTGGCTCTCCACCGCGCAGCTCTGCGCGACGTGCTCGACGATCCGCTCGGCCGCCGCCTCCTCGCCGCCGAGGTAGCGGCTCGGCCCCCGGGCCGCCGTGGCGCAGGCGCCGGGCCGGATCACCTCGACGCCGGCGACCACCTCCTCCACGGCGGCCACCACCGGTTCGAACGCCCGCGCGTCCCGCCCCGGGTCGTGGTCGACCACCGTCAGGTGCGGGCAGCGCCCCTGCGCCTCCCGGCGGCGCAGCCCGCGCCGGATCCCCTCGGCACGGGCCCGCTCGGAGCAGGCGACCACCCGGTTGGCGTGCAGCACCACGACCGGGTCGGTGGCGGGCACCCCGTCGACGATCTCGGCGGCGAGGACCGGCCAGTCCGGGCACCAGAGCAGCAGCGTCCGCTGCGGTACGCCGCTCACGCCGGCCCGGCCACGGCGGGCGTACGGGCGGGCGGAGCCACCACGCGCAGCCGGCGCGACGGCGCGGCGGACGGTGCGCCGAACCCGGCCGAGCGGGGGATCACCCGGGTCAGCTCGTCGCCGGGCAGCCACACCTTGATCTCCTTGGGGCGGGCGGCGGCGCCCCGCCCCCGGGCCGAGACGGTCACCTCACGGCGGCGCAGCCGCCCGCGACCGGCGCCGAGCCCCTGCCAGACGCCCCGGACCACCTGGAGCGTGACGTCCGCGCCGTCCCACCGGCCGTACGGGACGAGCACGCTTCCGCGCTGCCGGGCGCGGGCGGCCAGCCGGGTGGCGATCGAGGCGGAGACGGTCGCCGGCACGGCGGTGACCACCACGTCGACCCCGTCGATGAGCGCGGCGACCACTGTGGGCCACTCCGGCCCGGGGTCGGGCACCAGGGCCAGCCGGTCCAGGGCGATGCCCGCCTCGGCGGCGGCGCCGGCCCCGAAGGTGGGTACGCCGACCACGGCGCACCACGAGCCGGCCCGGGACGCCTCGGCGAGCAGCGCGAGGATCAGCGAGGTGGCGCCGCTGCGCCGGGGCTGGCCGGCGCCGACCGCGACGGTGCTGCCCCGGCGCAGACCACGGTTGGGCAGCAGCCCGGTCAGCTCGGCCCGGACGGGCAGCACCCGGTGGCCGCCGGCCGGGTCGGGCGCGCTCGCCGGACGGACCAGCTCGGCCAGGGCGGCGGAACCGACCACCATGCGGCCCGCCATCGGACCAACCCCCCGTCGTGTTTCCGCCACGGGCCCGCCCGTGGATGGTGCTGTGGATCGTGTGCTGTGGATCGTGTCGGTGCTGCGGCACGTGGTGCCGTTGGTGCGGCGCCCGGCCACCCGGGGTCCCGCCGGTGGTGGCCGGGCGCCACGAATCAGGCGGCTGCCGCTCCGGGCCGCGACGGCGGGGAGTCGGAGACGCCGCGCCGCAGGGGCCGGGGCAGGCCGTCGAGCGCCGGCTGGTGGGCCAGGCCGAGCGCGGTCTCCACCACTGTCACGAACTCCTCGGCGGCGCGTAGCAGGTCGTCGGCCTCCCGGGCGGTGACCACGCGGGGGATGCCTGCTTCGGCGGCGGCCCGCTTGCTCGCGCCGGCCGCGAAGTAGGCGGCCCACTCGTCCAGCTCGGGGGCGACGGTGGCGAGCAGCACCCAGACGCTGGTGATCCGGTTCCGCCGGGTGGGCGCGGGACGGGCCCGGGCGGCGAGCACTGCGGCGGCGGCGCGCAGCGCCGCGAGGTGGGCGGCGGCGTACCGGAGACCGTCGGGACGGGTGCGGGCGGCCTCGGCCAGCCCGTCGCGGGCCACCGCGAGCAACTGGGCGGGGGTGCGGTGCGGCAGCACGTGCGCGGGCACCGTGGGCGCCTGGGCCGGACTGGTCGGCATGGGTCTCTCCTCCGCGTGTGGCCGGGGCGGGCGGTCGCGCGACGGGGAAACCGTCGCCCGGTCGCCCGGAGCGGTCGGTGCGGAGGAAGACGCACCTTCAGGTGGCTGGCCGGCCGGGTGTGGACGCTTCCCCACACCCACCCCCGGCCGGCGTGCCGGCGGGTCCGTCGCCCGCCGCCCGGGGGTCGTGGGCGGCGGGCGACGACCTGCCTGACGGGCCCGGACTCGCGACTGTCCGAACCCGGTGCGGCCCGCGGTGCCGCACCTCCCGGAAGCCGGTGCCGCGAAACACCGCTTCCGGAGCGTTCGACGGGTGCCCGACCGGTCGGACCGGAGCCGGGCCAGCCGGGGAGCTGAGCCGCTATCCGCTCCAACCGAATCGAACACTCGTTCTAACTACCCTGACAGTACACCTCCCTACCGACGAAAACGCAACGTGTGACGCGCCGGGGACACACGGGAGGGCCACGGCCCCCGGCGGGGCCGGACCGGGGGTGAGGGAAGAATGGGGGCATGCAGCCACACCCGAACGTGCAGGCGGTGCAGCGCGCGCTCGACGAGGCGGGCGCGCGGGACGGATCGGGCGAGGCCAGCCTCGTCCGACTGCTGCCCGACGCGGTGCACACCGCCGCCGCCGCGGCCGAGGCGCTCGGCGTCGCCGTCGGCGCCATCGCCAACTCGCTGATCTTCGACGCGGACGGCGCGCCGCTGCTGGTGCTCACCTCCGGCGCGCACCGGGTGGACACCGCCGGGCTGGCCGCCACGCTGGGCGTGACCCGGCTGCGCCGGGCCACCCCGGAGTTCGTCAAGCAGCACACCGGGCAGGTGATCGGCGGCGTCGCCCCGGTCGGCCACCCCGCGCCGCTGCGCACCGTCGTCGACACCGCCCTGACCGGGTACGACGAGGTGTGGGCCGCCGGCGGCGTACCCCGGGCGGTGTTCCCCACCACGTACGCGGAACTGCTGCGGATCACCGCCGGCGCGCCGGCCGAGGTGGCGTGAACCCCGAACTCGTCACGCTGCACGTGTGGCGTGTGCCCCGGCGGGCCGTACCCGGTGTGCTGGCCCGGATGGCCACCCACCCGGCGCGGCTGCGCCGCCTGCCCGGCGTCCGCTTCGCCAAGCTGCTCGGCACCGGGACCGGCACCGGATTCGGCCCCGGCGACGCCGACCTGACCCGGTGGGCCGCGCTCGTGGTCTGGGACTCCCCCGCCGACGCGGCCGGCTTCGACGCCTCCCCGGTCGCCCGCTCCTGGGCCCGGATCGCCCGCGCCGCGGTACGGGTCGACCTGCGCCCGCTGACCAGCCGCGGCCGGTGGTCCGGCCGGGAGCCGTTCGGCGCGCCGTCGGGCGGGCGGGTCACCGGTCCGGTGCTGGCGCTGACCCGGGCCCGGCTGCGGGCCCGCCGGGCGGCCACGTTCTGGCGGGCGATCCCGCCGGTCGCCACCGAGCTGCACGCCGCGCCCGGCCTGCTCGCCCGCTTCGGCGTCGGCGAGGCGCCGCTGGGCTGGCAGGGCACGGTGAGCGTGTGGCGCGACCCGGCGGACCTGGTCGCGTTCGCGTACCGTTCCCCCGAGCACCGCGCCGCGATCACCCGCACCCCCACCGAGGGCTGGTACGCGGAGGAACTGTTCGCGCGGTTCGCGGTGGGCGACGTGGTCGGCGACCGCACGGTGCTCGGCTGGGCCGCCGAGGGCGGCCCGGAAACAGCGAGAGGGTACGCATGAGGCTGGTGCGGTGGACACCGGACGACCTGGTCCGGCGGCTGGACGACGTGGTGGCCGTCTACGGCGAGGCGATGGGCTACCGGCCCGACCTGCTGGAGGCCCGCCGCGGCTACATCGCCACCCACGTACGCCGGCCCGGCTTCCGCGCCGTCGCCAGCCTCACCACCGAGGGCCACCTGGCCGGCTTCGGGTACGGCTACCGGGGCGCCACCGGGCAGTGGTGGCACGACCAGGTGCACCGGGCGCTGAACGCGCGGGACCGGCAGCGCTGGCTGGCGCACCCGTTCGAGGTGGTCGAACTGCACGTCCGCCCGCCCGCGCAGGGGCACGGCCTGGGCGCCCGCCAGTTGCGCGCGCTGCTCGCCGTGGCCGAGGGCGACACCACGCTGCTGTCCACGCCGGAGGCCGACGAGGAGAAGTCCCGGGCCTGGCGGCTGTACCGCCGGTTCGGCTTCGTCGACGTCCTGCGGCACTTCCACTTCCCCGGCGACGAGCGGCCGTTCGGCGTGCTCGGCCGGGACCTGCCGCTGCCCCCGCCGGACGCCCCGTGAGCGCGAGGAGTGAGCCGGGTTTGCGAGCCCCGCAGTCGCGAACGAAAGGGCGGCACCGTGAGCGCGAGGAGTGAGCCGGGTTTGCGAGCCCCGCAGTCGCGAACGAAAGGTCGGCCCCGTGAGCGCGAGGAGTGAGCCGGGTTTGCGAGCCCCGCAGTCGCGAACGAAAGGCGGCACAGCATGAGGGCGGCCCGGCTGCCCTGGGCGCTGCTGGCCGCGCTGATCCTCGCCCAGATCTGCTACCCGCTCACCGGCGGCGCGACCCGGGCCGGGCTCACGGTGGCCACAGTGGTGCTCGGCTGGCTGCTCTCGGTCGGCCACGCGCTGCTCACCCGCGGCGTCCGTACCGCCGCCGCGCTGGTCGCGGTCGTCACCGGCGGCGGGTTCGCGGTGGAGGCGATCGGCGTGGCCACCGGGTTCCCGTTCGGCACCTACGACTACTCCGGCGAGCTGGGCCCGAAGCTGGCCGGGGTGCCGCTGATCATCCCACTCGCCTGGACCTGGATGGCCTGGCCGGCGTGGCTCACCGCGGTCCGGCTGGTCCGCTCCCGCCTCGCCCGGATCGCGCTGTCGGCGGTCGGACTGGCCGCGTGGGACCTGTTCCTCGACCCGCAGATGGTGGCCGAGGGCTACTGGACCTGGCGTGACGCCACCCCGGCGCTGCCCGGGCTGCCCGGCATCCCGGTCAGCAACTACCTGGGCTGGCTGGGCTTCGCGGTGCTGCTCGCGGTCGCGCTGCGCCCGCTCGCCGGTCCGTCGGTGGACCGGACCGACGGCCGGGACGCGCCGATGTTCGCGCTCTACCTCTGGACGTACGCCTCCAGCGTGCTGGCGCACGCGGTGTTCCTGCGGCTGCCGGCGTCGGCGCTGTGGGGCGCGGCCGGGATGGCGGTGGCGGCGGTGCCGCTGGCGGTGACGCTGTGGCGGGCCCGCCGGGACCGGGCCGCCGCGCCGGAGCCGGCGCCGCGCGTCGACGCCCCGGCATGATCGCCACCCTCGCGCTGGCCGTGGCGGTCGCCGCGCTCACCGGGCACACGATCGTCAACGCGTACGCCTGGCTGCGCCGCCCGGCCGCCGGCCCGGCCGAGGTGACCGAGCCGGTGGCGGTGCTGCTGCCGCTGCGCGACGAGGCCGAGCGGGTCACCCCGTGCCTGCGCGCGCTGCTGGCCCAGCGCGGCGTGCCGGACCTGCGGATCGTGGTGCTCGACGACGGCTCGACCGACGGCACCGCCGACGTGGTCCGCGCGGTGGCCGGTGACGATCCCCGGCTCACGCTGCTCACCGGCGTCGCCCCGCCGCCGGGCTGGCTGGGCAAGCCGCACGCCTGCTGGCAGCTCGCCACCCGGACCGCCCCGGAGCCGGCGGTGCTGGCCTTCGTCGACGCGGACGTGGTGCTCACCCCGTACGCGGTGGCGGCGGCGGTGACCGAGTTGCGCGCGGCGGACGCGGCGCTGCTGTCGCCGTACCCCCGGATCGTGGTGCGGACGGTGGCCGACCGGCTGGCGCAGCCGCTGCTGCAGTGGTTGTGGCTGACGTTCCTGCCGCTGCGCGCGATGGAACGCTCGCGGCGGCCGTCCCTCGCGGCGGCGGGCGGGCAGTTCCTGGTCGTGGACCGGGCCGGCTACCTGCGGGCCGGCGGGCACGCGGCGGTGGCCGACAAGGTGCTGGAGGACATCGAGCTGGCCCGGGCGGTGAAACGGGCCGGCGGGCGGATCGCGCTCGCCGACGGGTCCCGGCTGGCGTCCTGCCGGATGTACGACACCTGGCCGCAACTGCGCGACGGCTACACCAAGTCGCTGTGGGCGACGTTCGGGCACCCGGCCGCCGCGGCGGCCGTGCTGGCGCTGCTGTTCGCGCTCTACGTCGCGCCGCCGCTGCTGGCGCTCGGGGCGCTGCTCGCCGGCGCGCCGGCGGTGGCCGCCGTGGCGGTCCTGGCCTACCTGGCCGGGGTCGCCGGGCGGGTGGTCAGCGCCCGCGCCACCGGCGGACGGGCGTGGCCCGACGCGCTCGCACACCCCGTGTCGGTCGTGGTCCTCGGTTGGCTGACCGTCCGGTCGTACCATCTGCGGAAGCGACACCGGCTCACCTGGCGGGGTCGCCCGGTCACCTAGGAGGGGCACGCCATGGCGCGCATCGTGGTCATCGGCGCCGGGGTGGGCGGGCTCGCCGCCGCCGCCCGGCTCGCGGTCACCGGGCACGAGGTCACCGTCCTCGAACGGGCCGGCACGGTCGGGGGCAAGCTCGGCCGGTACGCCCACCACACCCCGGAGGGGGTGTGGCACTTCGACACCGGGCCGAGCCTGTTCACGCTGCCGCAGGTCTTCCACGACCTGTTCGAGGCGACCGGCGCGAAGCTCGACGAATACCTGGACCTGGTCCCGCTGGACCCGATCGTGCGGCACGTCTTCCCCGGCGGCGGACAGGCGCTCGACTCCTGCGCCGACCCGGACGAGTTCGCCGCCCGGATCGGCGCCGCGTTCGGCGACCGGTCCGCCGCCGACTGGCGCGGGCTGTGGCGGCGCGCCGGCCGGGTGTGGACGGCCTCACACCGGGACATCCTGCGCCGTACCGTCGACTCGCCCCGCGACCTGGCCGCGCTGGCCTGGCGGCTGGGCGACCTGGCCGCCATCGGCCCCGGCCGCAGCCTGCGCGGGCTGGGCCGCCGCCACCTGTCCGACCCGCGGATGCGGATGCTGCTGGACCGGTACGCCACGTACACCGGCGCCGACCCGCGCCGCGCCCCGGCCGCGCTCGTCGCCGTTCCCTACGCCGAGTTGGCGTACGGCGGCTGGTACCTGCGCGGCGGGCTGGGCACGCTCGCCGACGCGCTGCTGTCGCGCTGCCTGGACCTGGGCGTGGTGGTACGCACCGACGCCGCGGTCACCCGGATCGACGCCGCGGGCGGGCGGGTGCACGGGGTACGCGTGGCCGGGTCGGCCGCGCCGGTGCCGGCCGACGTGGTGGTCGCGAACGTGGACGCGCTCACCGTCTACCGGGACCTGCTGCCCGACCCGCGCCGGCTGGCCGCGCTCACCGACCGCAGCCTGGCCGGGTTCGTGCTGCTGCTGGGCGTACGCGGCGACTCCGGGCTGGCCCACCACACCGTGTTCTTCCCCCGCGACTACGACGCCGAGTTCGACGCCGTGTTCGGCGACCCGGGTCGCGGGGTGCGGGCCCGCCCGGCCCCGGACCCGACCGTGTTCGTCACCGCCGCCGACGATCCGGCGGTCCGCCCGGACGGCCACGAGGCGTGGTTCGTGCTCGTGAACGCGCCCCGGCACGGCACCGCCGCGAGCGCCGTGGACTGGCGGCGGCCGGGCCTGGCCGAGGCGTACGCGGACCGGATTCTCGACGTGCTGGCCGAGCGCGGCGCCGACGTGCGGGACCGGCTGGTGTTCCGGGAGATCCGTACCCCGGCCGACCTGGACGCGGCCACCGGCGCGCCGGGCGGGGCGATCTACGGCACCGCGGGCGGGCTGCTGCGCCCGGCCAACCGGGGGCCGGCGGCCGGGCTCTGGCTGGTCGGCGGCTCCAGCCACCCGGGCGGCGGGCTGCCCATGGTCACGATGTCCGCCGAGATCGTCGCCGAGGCGGTCGGCCCCGCCTGGTGAGGGGTGTAAGGAAGGGCCCCCTATTAACGCCTCCGGTAGAGGAAGGGCCCCTTATTAACGCGCGCCGCCCGCCGCCCGCCGCCCGCCGCCCGCCGCGTGCCTCGCGTGGGCGCGGCGGGGCTGCGCGGGCGCGGGCGCGGCGGTCAGCCCGCGTCTACCAGGGCGCGGCGGACGGCGGAGAGCAACTGCCCCAGGCCGAACCCGGCGAGCAGTACCCACACCGTGGTGGCCATGGTGATGGTGCCGGCCGTCAGGTCGGCGTCGATCAGCCCGGTGAGCCCGGCGACGAGCAGCCCGACCAGCGCCACGCTGACCCGGGTGGGCCGCTCCCCCACCGTCACCGCGCCGATCTCCCGCATCCCCGCCGACACCGCGCGCGCCCGCACGTACTCGTGCAGCCAGGACAGGCCCCCGGCCGCCGCGACCAGCGCGCCCGGCGCGCCGAGCAGCCAGAACGCGATCAGCCAGGCCACCTCGCCGAGCCGGTCGGCGACCGAGTCGTAGACGTAACCCAGCCGGGTGGTGCGGCCGGTCGCGACCGCCACCGCGCCGTCGACGCTGTCGGCCACCGCCGCCAGCAGCACGAACAGCGCGCCCAGGAACGGTCCGTCGCCGGGCCGCTCCGCGAACAGGGGTACGCAGAAGCAGAGCAGCACCCCGAACACGGTCACCGGGGTCGGGCCGACGCGCAGCCGGCCCAGCACGTAGCCCACGTGGTAGGCGAAGCGCAGCCAGGCACGCACCACCGGCGCGGCGGTACGCGGATCGAATCCGCCGTGCAGCCGCGCCCACGCGGTCGCGTACTGGTCCCAGTTCAGCTGTGTGCCCACCACGGATCAACCGTAGAAGCACGGCGCGGGTGTCGTGTGGCGGGTGGTCACACCCGTGCGGCCGCGCGCAGCCGCTGCCACACCTCGCGGGTCGCGGTGGACCGGTTGAGCGTGATGAAGTGGATCCCCGGCACGCCCTCGTCGAGCAGCTTCTCGCACATCTCGCTCGCCTGCTCCACGCCGAGGCGGCGGACCGCCTCGGGGTCGTCGGCCACCCGCTCGAACCGCTCGGCGAGCGCCGGCGGGAACGGCGCGCCGGACAGCTGCACGGAGCGTTCGATGGTGCCGATCTGGGTCACCGGCATCACCCCGGCCAGGATCGGCGTGTCGCAGCCGGTGGCGGCCACCCGGTCACGCAGCCGCAGGTAGTCGTCGGCGTCGAAGAACATCTGGGTGATCGCGAACTCCGCGCCGGCCCGGCACTTGCGCACGAAGTACGCGGTGTCGCTGTCCACGTCCGGCGAACGCGGGTGCTTGTACGGGAAGGCGGCCACGCCGACGCTGAAGTCACCGCTGTCGCGGACCAGCCGGACCAGGTCCTCGGCGTACCGGACGCCCTCGGGGTGGGCGATCCACTCGCCGCCCGGGTCGCCCGGCGGGTCACCCCGCACGGCCAGCACGTTGCGCACCCCGACCGAGGCCAGCCGGCCGATCACGTGCCGCAGCTCGGCGACCGAGTGGTTCACCGCGGTCAGGTGCGCCATCGGCAGCAGCGTGGTCTCGGTGGCGATCCGCTCGGTCACCGCCACCGTGGTGTCGCGGGTCGAGCCGCCCGCGCCGTAGGTGATCGAGACGAACGAGGGGCGCAGCGACTCCAGCTCGCGGATGGCCTGCCAGAGCAGCTTCTCCCCGGCCTGTGTCTTCGGCGGGAAGAACTCGAAGGAGAAGGTGGGGCGGCCGTCACGGATCAGCTCCCCGATGGCCGGCTGGGGATTGGGGAGGACCGAGGGAAGACCGAGCGCCACGGACCGACTGTAGCCGGGAGCGCACGGCTTACCGAGGGTCTTCCCAGCCCGCGAACACTTCGCGGCGCGACGTCGTACCCCGGGGGTAGAAAGACCACAGCGCGGTGGGGCGGCCGACGGCCGTCCCGGGGGCCCGCGCGGGGGTCGCACGACTGTGACGCGCCGGTGCCAGCCGGACGTCCGCGTCGCCATTTCACGTCGTCGCCCCCGGAGGTCACCATGATCCCGTCCTGGCCGCCCGGTCCGCGGCTGCTCGGGCCGCTCCTGGCCGAGCTGCGGGCCGCCCGCGGCTGGAGCCAGCAGCGCCTCGCCGCCGAGCTGGCCGCGATGACCGGGCGCACGCTCGTCGCGCTGGGCCGGGCCGCCGCGGCCGTGCCGCTGCTGACGCCCGTGGTGGCAGCGCCGGGCCGCCCGCGCCGCTCCGCCGTGTACGGCGGCTGGCTGGCCCGGGCGCACCTGGGGCTCGGCGCGGAGCCCGAGGCGTGCGCGGTGGCCGGCGAGGCGCTGCTCGACGCGGTCCGCTCCGGTTCGCCCCGGGCCGTCGGCCAGCTCACCGAGTTCCGCCGCGGGCTGGCCCGCCGTCCGCCCGGACCGGCGACCCGGGGGTACGCACGGCTGCTCGCGGCGACCCGTCCGTACCTGCCGTCACGGCACCCGTGGCGGCCGTCGCCGCCGGTGAGCTGCGAGGCACGCCGGGACGGCGGCACGACGGGAGCGGGCCCGAACCGCTAGCGTCGTGGCGTGACCCACGCTGCTCCCGTTTCCCCCGTCGACCGTGCCGGCCTGCGTCAGCGGATCGACAAGGCGCTCACCGAGTTCCTGGCCGGCCAGCGCGGCTGGCTGACCGCCGTCGACGACGGCCTGCTGCCCGTCGCCGAGGCGATCGAGGCGTTCGTGCTGGGCGGCGGCAAGCGGCTGCGCCCGGCGTTCGGCTACTGGGGCTACCGGGGCGCTGGCGGAGTCGACTCCGACCAGGTCGTCGCCGCCCTGGCCGCGCTGGAGTTCGTGCAGGCCAGCGCGCTGATTCACGACGACCTGATGGACCGGTCGGACACCCGGCGGGGCGAGCCGGCGGTGCACCGCAGGTTCGCCGCCCGGCACCGGGCGGCCGGCTGGGGCGGCGACGCGGACGCGTTCGGCGACTCGGCCGCGATCCTGCTGGGTGACCTGTGCCTGGTCTGGTCCGACGAGCTGCTGCACTCCTCCGGCCTGCCGCCGGCGACGGTGGCCCGGGCCCGGCCGGTCTTCGACGAGATGCGCACCGAGGTGACCGTCGGGCAGTACCTGGACGTGCTGACCCAGGCGACCGCTGACACCTCGCTCGACCGGGCGGCCAAGGTGGCCCGGTACAAGTCGGCGAAGTACACGGTCGAACGGCCGCTGCTGCTGGGCGCCGCGCTGGCCGGCGCCCCGGCCGAGGTGCACGCCGCCTACTCCGCGTACGGGCTGCCGCTGGGTGAGGCGTTCCAGCTCCGCGACGACGTGCTGGGCGTGTTCGGCGACCCGGAGCTCACCGGCAAGCCGGCCGGTGACGACCTGCGCGAGGGCAAGCGGACGTACCTGGTGGCAGCCGCCCTGGAGACGCTCGACCCGGCCGGCCGGGAGGCGCTGCTGGCCGGGCTGGGCGTACCGGACCTGGACGCGGCCGGGGTGGACCGGCTGCGCGAGCTGATCACCTCCAGCGGCGCGCTGGAGCGTGCCGAACGGCACATCACCGTGCTCACGGAGAGCGCGCTGGCCGCGCTCACCGCCGTCGACCTGGACACCGAGGCCCGCCAGGCGCTGGTGGACCTGGCCATAGCCGCCACCCGCCGCCCCGCCTGACAACCACTCCCCCCGCGCTGTCCCCCGCCTCCGAAGCGGTCGATCATGAAGTTGGCGGCACTTTTGGAGATCGCCTTCGCCGTCCACTTCATGATCGACGGGGTGGTTGGGTGGGTGGGTGTGGGTTAGAAGGCCACGGCCTGGGCTCGGCGTTTGACCTCGCGGGCCAGGTCGCCGCCGAGGGCCACTGCGGGGGTGCCGGGAAGCGACGGGTCCTCCCGGTAGAGCCAGCGCAGCGCCTCCTCGTCGTCGTACCCGGCGTCGGCGAGCAGGTTGAGCACGCCGGGCAGGTGCTTGAGCACGGTGCGGTTGGCCACCAGGTCGGCCGGGACGCGGCGGACGCCGTCGCGGCGCACCGCGAGCAGCTCGCGGTCGCGGATCATCTGGTGCACCTTGCTGATCGACAGGTCCAGGCGCTCGGCCACGTCGGGCAGCGTCAGCCAGCCGGCCGGGTCGGCCGGTCCGGCCAGGTCGGCGCCGGTCTCGGCGGGTACGGAATCGGTCACCCGACCACCCTGCCACGTGCCCGCCGGATCCGGTGCACGGCACCCCCCGACCTGCGCCGGAGCGCGCCGGGCCACCGGTGTCCCAACCCGGCGGTAGCATCCTGTTCTACGTTCACCCTTCCGACACATAGACTGCCTGCCGATGGACACACAGGTCGCCGACACGTTGCTGGGCTCGCTGATCGAGGGGCGCTACCGCATTCGCGGTCGCGTCGCCCGTGGCGGCATGGCGACCGTGTACACCGCCACCGACGAGCGCCTGGAGCGCACCGTGGCGGTCAAGATCATTCACCCGACCCAGGCGCCGCAGGCCCGGGCCCGGATGGCCGGGTTCGTCGAGCGGTTCACCGACGAGGCGAAGACGATCGCCCGACTCACCCACCCGAACGTGGTGGCGGTCTACGACCAGGGCATCCACGCCGGCCTGCCGTACCTGGTGATGGAGTACGTGCGCGGCCGCACGCTGCGTGACGTGCTCGCCGAGCGCCGCCGGCTGAACCCGGACGACGCGCTCGCGATCACCGAGCAGGTGCTCGCCGCGCTCGCCGCCGCGCACCGGGCCGGCCTGGTGCACCGCGACGTCAAGCCGGAGAACGTCCTGGTCGCCGAGGTGCCCGCCGGCGGCAGCCGCGACCTGGTCGACAGCGTGGTCAAGGTGGCCGACTTCGGGCTGGCCCGGGCCGTCGAGGCGAGCGCGGAGGACGAGAACGGCAACCAGCTCATGGCGACGGTGGCGTACGTGGCGCCGGAGCTGGTCACCCAGGGCCACGCCGACCCGCGCACCGACGTCTACTCGGCCGGCATCGTGCTGTTCGAGATGCTCACCGGCCGGGTGCCCTACGACGGCGACCGCCCGGTGGAGGTCGCCTGGCAGCACGTCGACCGGGATGTGCCGGCCCCGTCCACGCTGGTTCCGGCGCTGCCGCCGGCTGTCGACGCGCTCGTCGCCCGGGCCACCCGGCGCGACCCGGCCGCCCGTCCGGCCGACGCCGCGGCGCTGCTGACCGAGGTGCAGGCGGCGCGCGAGGAACTGGGCAACCCGCACACGCACACCACTGTCCTGCGTCAGCTCAGCGACGACACGGCGGTGCTGAGCCAGCCGACGCAGGTGGTGGCCGCGCTGCAGCCGATCGAGCGCCCGTCGTGGGCCCGGCTGCCCGAGGGCGCCGCCACGCAGCGCCCGCACCGCCGCCGCGCCGCCGAACCGGAGGGGGTGGGCGCCCGGTTCGCCGCCCTGCGTACCCGGATCATGGGTTCGCCGCGCGGCCGGCTGGCCGTCGCCGCGGCGGTCGTGGTGCTCGGCCTGGTCGCCGCCGTCGGCGGCTGGTGGTTCGGCGTGGGCCGCTACACGGTCGCGCCGCAGATGGTGAGCCTCACCAAGGCCGAGGCGGAGGCGCAGGCCCAGCGCGGTGGTTTCACGCTGCGCTACGCCGACCCCCGGTACGACGAGAACGTCCCGAAGGACACCGTGCTCGGGCAGGCGCCGGGCTCGGCCGCCCGGATCGTCAAGGGCGGCACGATCACGCTGACCCTGTCGCTCGGTCCGGAGCGCCTGCCGGTGCCGGACGTGGTGGGCAAGGACTTCGCGCTCGCCCAGGTGGAGCTGGAGGGTCTCAACCTGGTCGCGGCCAAGGGCAGCTCCCGCTACGACGACGCGCTGCCGGCGGGTGTCGTGCTGGCCACCGACCCGAAGGTGGGCACTGAGGTCAAGCCCGGGGCCAAGGTGACGCTGATCCTCAGCAAGGGCCGCGCCCCGGTGAGCGTGCCCGACCTGGTCGGCAAGAGCCTCACCGAGGCGCGCGCCATCCTCGCGCGGCTCGGGCTCAAGCCGGTGGAGAACGTCAAGGAGTCCGACAAGCCGAAGGACGAGATCCTCGGCCAGAGCCCGGCCGACGGCACCGGTGTGGAAAAGGGCGCCCAGGTCAAGCTGGAGATCAGCAAGGGCCCGCCGCAGGTGGCCGTGCCCCGGGTGGTCGACATGCCCTGCCAGCAGGCCAAGCAGACGCTGGAGAGCCAGGGCTTCCCGGTCAACATCCAGCTCAACCCGAACGGCATCGTCCGGATCCAGAACCCGGCCGAGAACACGCCGGTGCCGCCGGGCACCACGATCACTGTGACGTGCCTGTGAGCGCGGCGAACGGGTGCCGGCCGGTGGGGTCGCACACCCCCACCTCCGGTGGCCTGGCGCGGGCGGCCCTGCCGTACGCGGATGCGGCCGGGTCCGAGGTGGTGCAGGTCTACGTCTCGAACTCGCGTGGCTGGGCGCTGCCGGCCGGTGACCCGGCGCAGGACGCGCTGTTCCGCGACGGCTGCGCCGAGCGTGGCCTGCCCGTGTTCATCCACGCGTCGCTGCTGGTCAACCTCGGCTCCCCCACCCCCGCGACGGTCACCAGGTCGGCGGAGACGCTCGCCCACGCGCTGCGGCGGGGCCGGGCGATCGGCGCCGAGGGCGTGGTGTTCCACGCCGGCAGCTCGGTGGACGCCGGGCACGCCGAGGCGGCCCTGCGGCAGGTCCGGGAGTCGCTGCTCCCGCTGCTCGACGAGACCGCGGCCACCGGCGGGCCGATGCTGCTGGTCGAGCCGAGCGCCGGGGGCGGCCGGTCACTGGCGTCCCGGGTCGAGCACCTCGGCCCCTACCTCGACGCGGTCGACCGGCACCCGATGCTGGGCGTGTGCTTCGACACCTGTCACGCCTGGGCGGCCGGGCACGACCTGGCCGCCGAGGGCGGCATGACCGCCACGCTCGACACGCTGGTCGCCACGGTGGGCGCCGACCGGCTGCGGCTGGTGCACGCGAACGACTCGAAGGACCTGTGCGGCTCCACCCGGGACCGGCACGAGAACATCGGCAAGGGCACCATCGGCGAGCCGGCGTTCGCCGAGCTGATGCGCCATCCGGCGACCGCCGGCGTACCGGTGCTGGTGGAGACCCCGACGGAGAAGCACGTCGGCCACGCCGCCGACATCGCCGCCCTCAAACGCCTGCGCCCCTGACACAGCCGTTTCCTCCCGCCCTCGCCACGGCGTTGCCGGAGGGTCAGGCGCGCAGGGCGGTGTCGAGGATGGTGGCGGCGCTGTCGATCTGCTCGTCGGTGACGTCCAGGTGGGTCACCAACCGGGCGGTACGCGGGCCGAGCACCGAGATCAGCAGACCGGCTTCCCGCGCGGCTGCCGCCAGCGCGTGCGCGTCGAGAGGGTGCTTGGTCAGGTCCAGCGGCACGATGTTCGTGCGCACCACCGACGCGAGCACCCCGTGCGGGGCGACCGCCTCGGCCAGCCGGGCCGCCTTCGCGTGGTCCTCGGCGAGCCGCTCGACGTGGTGCGCCAGCGCGTACCGGCCGGCGGCGGCAAGAATGCCGACCTGCCGCATGCCACCGCCCATCCGCTTGCGCAGGACCCGCGCGCGGGCGATCTTCTCCGCGCTGCCCACCACCAGCGAGCCGACCGGCGCGCCGAGGCCCTTGGAGAGGCACACCGAAAGCGTGTCGAACAGCTCGCCGTACCCGGCCAGCGGCACCCTGTCCGCGACGTGCGCGTGCCAGATCCGGGCACCGTCGCAGTGCAGCGCCACCCCGTGCTCGTCGGCGACCTCGCGCATGCGGCGCAGCGTCGGCAGCGGGATCACCCCGCCGCCGCCCCGGTTGTGGGTCTGCTCCACCGCGATCGCGCGGGTCGGCACCGCGAAGTAGCCGTCCGGCCGGATCATCCCGGCGACCACGTCGGGGTCCAGGTCCGCGCCCACCGCGGGCCACGTCCGCGAGGAGATCCCACCGTACGCGGCGGCGGCCCCCACCTCGTACGTGACCACGTGCGCGTCGGCGTCGCAGAGCAACTCGTCGCCGGGCGGCACGTGCAACTGGAGCGCGATCTGGTTGGCCATCGATCCGCTCGGGGCGAACAGCGCCGCCTCGTGGCCGAACAGCGCGGCCACCTCCGCCTCCAGGGCGGTGACTGTCGGGTCCTCGCCGTAGACGTCGTCGCCCACCTCGGCGGCGGCCATCGCCTCCCGCATCCCCGGCGTCGGCCGGGTCACGGTGTCCGTCCGCAGATCGATCAGTTCAGCCACTGTCATCCCTTCGGCTGCCGACTGCGGGGCTCGCAAGCTCACTCCTCGCGTCAGCCACGGAGCATCTCCGCCACCAGGAACGCCAACTCCAGCGACTGCTGGGTGTTGAGCCGGGGGTCGCAGGCGGTCTCGTACCGGTCGGGCAGGTCGAGGTCCTCGATGCCCTGGGCGCCGCCGAGGCACTCGGTGACGTCCTCGCCGGTCAGCTCGACGTGCAGGCCGCCCGGGTGGGTGTCGAGGCCGCGGTGCACCTCGAAGTAGCCGAGCACCTCGTCCACGATCCGGTCGAAGTGCCGGGTCTTGTAGCCGTTCGAGGACTCGTGCGTGTTGCCGTGCATCGGGTCGCACTGCCAGACGACCTTCGCGCCGGCGGCGGTGACCTTCGCCACGATCGGCGGCAGCGCGTCGCGTACCCGGTGGTTGCCCATCCGGCTGATCAGCGTGAGCCGGCCGGGGATGTTGTCCGGGTTGAGCTTCTCGCAGAGCTCGATCGCCTCGTCCGGCGTGGTGGTGGGGCCGAGCTTGACGCCGATCGGGTTGGCGATGCGGGAGATGAAGTCGATGTGCGCGCCGTCGATCTGCCGGGTCCGCTCGCCGATCCAGAGGAAGTGCCCGGACAGGCCGTACGCCTTGTGGTCGGAAATCCGGGTCAGCGCCCGGTCGTACTCCAGCGCCAGCGCCTCGTGCGAGCAGTAGAGCGTGACGGTGCGCAGCGCCTCGTCGTCGGTCATCCCGCAGGCCCGGATGAGGGCCAGTGCCCGGTCGATCTCGCGGGCGATCGCGTCGTAGCGCTCCCCGGCCGGGGACTGCCGGACGAAGTCCTTGTTCCAGTCGTGCACCGCGTGCAGGTCGGCCAGGCCGCCGGCCAGGTACGCCCGGAGCATGTTCATCGCGGCGGCCGAGTTGGCGTACGCCCGGATCATGCGCTGCGGGTCGGCGACCCGCGCCTCCGGCGTGGCCTCCAGCGAGTTGATCATGTCGCCGCGGTAGGCGGGCAGCCCCCGGGCGTCGGTCGGCAGGGACCGGGGCTTGGTGTACTGGCCGGCCACCCGGGCCACCTTGACCACCGGCAGCGACGCGCCGTACGTGAGCACGATGGCCATCTGGAGCAGCGTGCGGGCGTTGGCGAGCAGGTGGCTCTCGGTGTTGTCGGCGAACGTCTCGGCGCAGTCACCGCCCTGGAGCAGGAACGCCTTGCCCTCGCAGACCAGGGCCAGCCGCTGTCGTAGCTGGTCGACCTCGTAGGGCGCGACCACCGAGGGAACCGTGTCCAGCACCCGGCAGACCTCGGCGACCTGGGCCGGGTCGTCCCACGGCGGGGTCTGCGCGCGCGGCAGCTCCCGCCATCGGTCGAGGCCGAGGGCCGCGTCCTCGGCGGAGTCGGCGGTCGGGCGGCTGGTCTGCAGGCCAGGGCTGCCCACGGCGGGGTGACTCAGCTGATGCCACTCATGGCGCATGGAGGAAAGCGTACGGCGACCGTCGCGATCACTCGTCGCCGAGGGGCATGGTTCCGGTCACTGGGAGGAGACCGGCGAGGGCCGCGCCGCCGGCGGCGGCTCGGACGGGTCGGCCGTGCGGTCGCCGGGAACCTCGCCGGAGATGCACCAGTCCGCCCCGTTACGGGTCACCGTGAACAGCAGTGACCGGGTGGCCTTGCGCGATCCGGCGGCCACCGTGACGGAGGCGCTGACCTCCTGCCCGTTCGGGCCGGAGCGGACGTCGGTGATCGTCGCTTCGGGCACCGTGAAGTGGTCGGCGAAGTCACCGTTCGGGCCGGTGGCGGCGGCGTCGAAGGCGGCGTGCATGGGCGCGCAGAGCTGGCTGCGGCCGGCGTCGGCGTCGCGGGCGGTGAGCGCGTCGAGGTACGCCTGCACGCGCTCCCGGCTCTTGGCCGCCGCCTCCTCGGCGGGCGCCCGGCCGCTGGGCGCGGTGGCGGCGCCGTCCGGGCCGGAGCCGCAGGCGGCCAGCGCCGGCGTGAGCGCGAAGGCGAGGGCGAGCGCGGCGAACCGGCCGCGGTGGCTGCGATCCATCGGTCCTCCCGTCGCGTGGACTCGTCGAGCGGCGAGTGTGCCACACCCGGCCCGCGCGGCCGGGTGACTCCCCATCCTGACCCGGATCGGCGCGCTCTGCCAGAACGGCACGCGGGCGGGGAGGGGCCGGTACGGCCCCTCCCCGCCGGGTGGGTGGTGCGTCGGCCCTCGGCTCAGCCGAGACCGCCCTTGATGGCGCCGATCAGCTCACCGTTGCTGGTGTCACCGGAGAGCTCCCAGAAGAACGCGCCACCGAGGCCCTGGCTGTTGGCGTAGCTCATCTTCCCGCCGATCGTCGCCGGGGTGTCGTAGCTCCACCAGTTGCTGCCGCACTTGGCGTACGCGGTGCCGCCGACCGTGCCGGTGGCCGGGCAGCTGTTCTTGAGCACCTTGTAGTCCTCGATGCCGGCCTCGTAGGTGCCGGGGGCCGCGCCGGTGGCGCTGCCGCCGGGCGCAGCCTGGGTCACGCCGGTCCAGCCGCGTCCGTAGAAGCCGACGCCGAGCAGCAGCTTGCTGGACGGTACGCCCTTGGACTTCAGCTTCTGGATCGCCGCGTCGGACCAGAAGCCCTGCTGCGGGATACCCGAGTACGAGTAGAGCGGCGAGTGCGGCGCGGTCGGCCCCTGGGCGTTGAAGGCGCCGAAGTAGTCGTACGTCATCGGCATCAGCCAGTTGAGGTTCGTCGCGGCGCCCGCGTAGTCGGTCGCGTCGATCTTGCCGCCGTTGCTGCCGTCGGCGGTGATCGCCGCGGTGACCAGGAAGCTGGAGCCGAACTTGCTCCGCAGCGCCGAGACCACGTTCTTGAAGGCGTTCGGGCCGCTGCTGTCGCACTGGAGGCCGCAGGCGTTCGGGTACTCCCAGTCGACGTCGATGCCGTCGAAGACGTCCGCCCAGCGCGGGTCCTTGACCAGGGAGTAGCAGGAGTCGGCGAACGCGGCCGGGTTCTGCGCGGCCTGGGTGAAGCCGCCGGACCAGGTCCAGCCACCGAAGGACCAGAGGACCTTCAGGTTCGGGTACATCTTCTTCAGCTTGCGCAGCTGGTTGAAGCTGCCGCGCAGCGGCTGGTCCCAGGTGTCGGCCACGCCGTCGACGCTGTCCGCGGCGGTGTACGCCTTCTCGTAGTCGGCGTAGCTGTCCCCGATGCTGCACCGGCCGCCGGTGGTGTTGCCGAAGGCGTACAGGATGTGGGTGAGCTTCGCGGCCGAGCCGCTGGTGTGGATGTTCTTGACGTGGTAGTTGCGGGCGTAGACGCCCCACTCGGCGAAGTAGCCGACGACCTTCTTGCCGCCGGGCGGCGGCGTGGTGGGCGGCTGCGTGGTCGGCGGGGCGGTCGTCGGCGGCGCCGTGGTGGGCGGCGCGGTGGTCGGCGGCGCCGTGGTCGGCGCGGTGGTCGTCGGCGTGCCGCCGCCGGTGCAGGTGCCGCCGTTGATCGTGCAGCTCACCGGCGCCTTGTAGCCGCCGGTGCCGTTGTAGCCCCAGCTGAAGCTGGCGCCGGGGGCGAGCGTCGCGGCCCAGCTCTTGTTGACCGCCACGTAGCGGTCACCGCTGCGGGTGATGTCGGCGTCCCAGGAGCTGCTGATCGAGGTGCCGGAGGGCAGCGTGAACTCGATGCGCCAGCCGTTGACGGTAGAGCTGGTGCCGTTGGTGACGGTCACCCGCCCTTCGTGGCCGGTCCCCCAGTCCTGCACCTTGGCGAAGGTGGCGGTGACGCTGCCGGCGGCCGACGCGGTGGTCATGGGCACCGCGGCGACCGCGAGCGCGACCACGGCGCCGGTGGCCCACAGGGCCCGGCGGAGCGATCTCTTCATACGGCGTCCCTCCAATAGTTAGGAAAGTTTCCAAATTGATTGCTGAGACGCTACTCACGCCGTCACCACTTCGTCAAGATGTAGATGCGTCGATTTCACGGGTGGCGCGGGACGGTCCGCGTGACGGCTCGTAGCCTCGTCACATGACCGTTTTCGACGTCCAGATCGACGCCCTCACCGGCGGACCGGCCGACCTCGGCCGCTACCGCGGCCGCGCCCTGCTCGTGGTCAACGTGGCCTCCCGCTGCGGCCTCACCCCGCAGTACGCGGGCCTTCAGGAACTCGCCGACACGTACGCCGGGCGCGGGCTCACGGTGCTCGGGGTGCCGTGCAACCAGTTCGCCGGCCAGGAGCCGGGCAGCGCCGCCGAGATCGAGGAGTTCTGCCAGGTCAACTACGGCGTGACGTTCCCGCTGACGGAGAAGGTCGACGTCAACGGCCCGGACCGGCACCCGCTCTACGCCGAACTGGTGTCCACGCCGGACGCCGAGGGGCACACCGGCGACGTGCGCTGGAACTTCGAGAAGTTCCTCGTCGCCCCGGACGGAACGGTGGCCGCCCGGTTCGCCCCGCAGGTCACGCCGGACTCGCCCGAGCTGCGCGCGGCGATCGAGAAGGTCCTGCCGGCCTGACGGGCACACCGCCGCCGGGCACGGCGAAGCGGCACGCCCCCGCGGGGAGGCGTGCCGCTGCCGCGGACCGGGTCAGCCGGCGGCGGACCGGAAGACCGGGTAGTAGCCGCCGGACTGCCCGGCCGCCGTCGGGTGGTACGACTTGCTCAGGCTCAGCACGTTGAGCGCGTGCAGCCACTTGGTCCCGCCGCTGCACAGCTGGTGGCCGACGAAGATGGAGCGGACGTCGGCGAATTTGAAGCCGGCCGAGACGGCGGCCGTACGGGTGATGTCGTCGAGCAGGTTGATGCCCTCGTTGATCTTCGCCCGGGACGTGGCGCTGAGCCCGACGCAGGTCGTGCCGAGCTGGTAGAAGACCGGGTAGCCGACCACCACGACGCGGGCCGAGGGCGAGCGGCTCTTGATGCCGTTGTAGACGTTGGCGAGCCGGCCCGGCATCGAGGTGCGGGCCACGTTCATGGCGGACTGCACGGCCGCCACGCACTGGGTCTCCCCCTGGAGCACACAGGTGCTCATGATGTTGGCGAAGCCCACGTCGTTGCCGCCCACGGTGACGCTGACCAGCGTGGTGGTCGAGGAGAGCGCGGAGAGCTGGCTGTTGATGACGTCGGCCGTGGTGGCGCCGGAGCAGGCCACCGATCGGTACGACGCCGGCTTGATGTTGGCGTTGTAGAGCGCCGGGTAGGCGTTCGTGCTGCGTAGACAGTTACCGCTCTCGGACGTGTAGCTGTCGGCGCCGACGCCGGAGGCGTACGAGTCGCCGAGCGCGACGTAGCGGTCGGACGGGGCCGCCTGGGCGGGGGCGGCCAGAGACAGAGTGACCCCGACCGAGGCGGCCAGGGTCAGGGCGAGGGTGGCAAGACGGGATCTCCGCACGTCGCACTCCTGGAGGCGTGAAGTGGTGGTGAGAGATAGATATCAATAAGATCACAGCGCATGGAAGATCACCGATTTGCGGTTCAGCGCGCATAGCGACTTACGCCTACAAATCGTTGCCGGTCTCGCGGAGCGGGATGAAGGATTGTTCCGCCGGGAACGTCAGGCGCATCGCCGGGTCGGCGGTCTCCCGGAAACCCAGGGCACGGTAGAGCGGCCGGCCGGCCGCCGAGGCCCGCAGGTCGACCCGGCGCACGCCCCGGTCCCGGAACCAGGCCAGCAGTGCGCTGCGGCCAGCCACGGGTCCGGCTCGGCCAGCCAGGCGCGCAGATTGTCCCGGGCCACGTCCTGCCAGCGGCCCGGCGGCGTCGGCGCGCCGCTCATTCCGGCGAGCATCAGCCCGCGCAGCCGCACCAGCTCGTCGGCGTCGGACGGCACCGCCCGGCGCGCGTCACCCACAGGCCGGCTCAGACCGGACGGCGGCCGGCGAATCCGCACTCGACCCGGTGGTACCACCTGATGTCGGTGTCCCCCTCCAGCCAGCACCACAGCACCGCCCGGCCGTCGCGCTCACCGGGGAAGTCGAGCAGCACCGGGGCGATCCCCTTGACCGCGATTTCGTGCTGGTGGAACTCGTCCACCACCACGTGCAGCCGCGCCTCCAGGGCCTTCACCTCGGCGAGCCCGCCGAGCGCGCTGACGCCGTGGTCGGCCAGATCGACACGCAGCTCGGCCAGGTCGGCCCGCAGCCGGATCAGCTCGTCGACGCGCGGCCGCAGCGTGGCCACCAGGTGTCGCGCCTGGGCGAGAGTGAACACCGGGCCAGTATGCGGCACGACCGGTGTCGTCCGGGTCACCGCTCACCCGCACGTCGACCCTCGGGGCCGGGACGGGACGGTGCGCCTGGAATGGCCGCGGGAGACCAGACGACACCGGCAGCCTCCCGCACCTCGGCCTGCCAGGCGCGCAGGGCCCGCTTGATGCGGTCGTTCTCGTCCCGGGCGTCGTCGAGCAGCCGGGTCCGCTCCCCCAGTTCGTAGACGAGCCGGTGCAACAGCGCGTCGACGTCGTCGGTCCGGTAACCGCGCCGCCCCAGTGACGTGCGGGGCAGCTCGACGGCGCTGAGCCGGTCCGCGGTGAGCGGGCCGGCCAGCGCGTTGCGGCTGTGATAGACGCCCATCAGACGCCGAACCCGTCCGGCAGGTGGATCCGCTCGGCCGGCACCCCACCGGCGAGCAAGCGCAGCCGCGACCCGGCCACCATCAACGGTGGCCCGCACAGGTAGACCTCCTGGCCGGGTCGCCAGTGGTCGAGCGCGACGGTGAGCGCATCACCCTGCTCTCCCGCCTCCGCCACCGGATCGTGCGAGAACGCGGGCACGACGGTCAGCCAGTCGTTGCTGCTCTGAAGCTTGTCGAGGCTGATCGGGTCGTAGAGGTCGGCGAGGGTACGGGCGCCGACCACCACTGTGACCCGGCGACCGGCCGGCGCGGCGGCGACCTGCTCGACCAGGGCGCGCAGCGGCGCCAGCCCGGTCCCCCCGGCGACGAGCAGCAGGTCCGCCTTCGACGCCGGGTCGAGGGTCAGGCCGGTCGACCGGGGCGGGCCGAGCCAGATCCGGTCACCGGGGCGTACCCGGTGCACGAGCGTGCGGGAGACGGCGGCGACGGCACGGACGTGGAGTTCGATGGTGCCGTCGGCGCGCGGGGCGTTGGCCGGCGAGTACCAGCGCCACCGGCCGGGCCGGCGCTCGGCGCAGACCGGCAGCGCCTGGCCGGGCCGGAACGCCAGGCGGCGCCAGGGGCGCACGGTCACCACGGCGATGCCGTCGGCGGCCCGGTCGTGGTCGACGACCTGCGCCGGCCACCAGGGCGGGCCGTCGTCGGCCTGCTCGACCGCACGGCTCACCGCCGCCGTGGCCCGCCGGGCGGCCCCTGCCCAGGCCGCCACCAGTTCCGGTGTCAACCTCACCTGCCGGGACACCGTCGCGACGAGCGCGGCCTCGACGGTGAGCTGGTGCGGCAGCAGCCGGTAGCGGCGACAGGCCCGGCCGAGCACGGTCAACAACGCCGCCCGCCCGGCCGGGTCGTCGCCACCGCTGACCAGCCGTCCGAATGCGGCGAGGAACACCGCCGCCTCCCGCTCCGGCAGCGTCCCGGGGCAGCGCTCCTCGACCGCGCACCAGAAGTGGTCGGCTGCCTCGCGGGCGTACCGCATGGTGACGGACCACGACGCGGCGAGGGCGGCGGTCACGAGCCGGCCTCGTCCGAGAAGGCCCGCCGGGCCGCTGTCACCGAGCCTGCCGGCACGTCGAGCGCCCAGAGCACCCCGGCCAGGTAGTCGACCACGCGGTGGTGCTGCGCCTCGGTCAGGCCCAGGCCGCGCCATGCCTCGGCCGTCGGCCGGGCGATGTCGCCCGCCGGTCCGCCGAGCGCCACCGTGAGAGTGAGCGCCAGGTGTCCGGCGAGCCGGGCCCGATCAACCCCGACGAGGTACGGCGCCAGCTCCGCGTCCGCCGCCACCAGCCGCAGCCACCGGGCCACCGCCTCACGCACCGCCGCCGACCCGGGCCAGCTCTCCGTCGGGTACGCCCCGAGCCCGGTCACGCCCACGGCCAGGCGCCCGGGTCGCCGGCGGCGACCAACTCGTCCACGCGCTCCTCGGTGAGCCCGGCCGCCTGCAATGTGCTGCGGCCCCAGCGGGCCAGCCGGCACGGATGCGGGACCCGCTCACTGCGACACAGTGGACCCGCCGGCCACCGCTCCGGCACATGCACCGCCACCGCGCGTACGGCCAACACCACGTCCTCGTCGCTGACCGGGGTGAGCACCGGGAAGTCGTCCAGCACCGCCGCCATGAAGAGCCCTTCCGTCGAGAGTCGGAGCGGCACCGGGGCGGGCGGGGACGGCGGACGCGCTCGGGTGACGCCCCGCCGGAGCCCAGCACCCGCCCCGGGCCATGCGTCCACCCTCGCCAGCTTGCGGCTCATCGGGTACGACTACGCTCTGCACTTGCGCTGTACCAGCTCTGAAGTCGAGCCGCTAAGCTGCTGGCAGCCGGTCTCGACGCACTCGGAGGCGAGCCGATGACGACCGTGCAGAAGTGGACCGGCCGGGAGACCCGGATGCTGCGGCACGCGCTGCGAATGAGCATCCGCGACTTCGCCGAACACCTCGGCGTCAGCGAGCGCACCGTCTCGAAGTGGGAGGCCGGCCGGGAAGCGGTGCAACCTCGACCGGAGATCCAGGCCGCTCTCGACACCGCGCTCGCGCGGGCGGGGAACGAGGTTCATCGGCGATTCCGGTCAGGCTTGGGATTGGCAGATGCCGCCGAGCTGCGGCAAGGTGCTGCCGATATCCAGGCGGAAGGGAACGGTGGCACCTCAATAGCGGACGTCACGGCGGTTTTCCGCAATCGGGCGGAGCTCTCTGCGCACCTGCCTGCGGATCGCATCCTGGACGGCGCCCGAAAGGTTCGAGCGATGGGACTCTCCCTGAACCTGCTGTGCCAGCACTACCCCGATCACCGCTGGCGTCAGCTCATCGAAGGCGGCGCACAGGTCCGATGCCTGTTCCTGGATCCTGACGGCTCGGCGATCCAAGCCAGGGAACGTGAGGAGAGCTTCCCGGCCGGCCAGCTCGCGGCACTGACGAAGCTCAACATCGAGACGATGTTGCGGGTGCGTGACCGCCTGTCGGGCGACCTGTACGGCAACGTGCAGCTCGCCCTCTACGACGAGACGCTTCGGTTCAACGTGCTCCTCATCGACGACCTCTGCCTTGCCCAGGCATACCTGCCCGCGAGCCGAGGGGTCGACTCTCCGACCTTCGTGATGCGACGCCGAGAACCCACGACGGGGTTGTATCCGGTGTATGAGCAGATTTTCGACTCTCAGTGGGAGCGGAGCCGGCAACTGTGACCTCGTACCGTGAGCTGCTGCCGGTCGCCCTCGATGCTGTTGGTCGGGCAGCCACCTTCATGCGCCGCCAGGCACCGGTCACCTCTACCAGTAAAGGCGACCGCGATCTCGTCTCGGATGTCGACTACGCGATTGAGCGAGACCTTCGATCGTTCCTGCGCGATGCGACACCCGGCATCGCCTTCCTCGGGGAGGAGGAGGGAGTCAGCGGCACCGGGGATTTGCAGTGGACGCTTGATCCGGTCGACGGAACGATCAATTTCGTGCGCGGTATCCCCTTGTGCGGCATCTCCCTCGGCTTACTCCACGGAACACGTCCAGCCCTCGGCGTCGTGGACCTACCCTTCCTCGGTGCTCGATACTGGGCCGCCGAAGGTTGTGGGGCATTCGCGAACGGCGATCCGGTCAAGGTGAGCGACACCACCAGCCTGGACGAAGCCGTCGTAGGGATCGGCGATTTCGCCGTCGGAGCGGATGCCGCGAACAAGAATCGGATCCGGCTGGCACTTATGGCGCGGCTTGCCGCGACGGTGCAGCGCGTGCGAATGAGTGGATCAGCCGCAGTGGATCTCGTCTGGTTGGCGGAGGGGAAGATCGACGCCGCCATCACCCTCTCCAACCACACCTGGGACATGACAGCCGGGGTGGCCATCGCCCGTGAGGCGGGAGCCGTCGTCGCCGACATCAGTGGGGCCGAGTACAGCGCCGAGTCGACGACTACCCTCGCGATCACCCCTGGGCTGGTCGGTCAGATGTTGCCGCACCTGCGGGAGAACGAGACGGCGTGAGCCGATGACGACTGTGGCAGAGGTCGCCCTGGGCGCTCGCTCTGACGTCGTCGTGAGGGGGCCACATGGACATCGATGAGGCGAAATGCGAGGTGCGTGAGACCATTTGGTCACGGTTGGAACAGGCTGCTCAGGCGCTACCCCCTGGCGCGTACGGGCGCATCCCCGACTTCGTTGGAGCCAAGCGGGCCGCAGAACGGCTTACGGCGCATGACGCTTGGCGCAGCGCTCGCGTCATCAAGTCCAACCCGGACAAGGCTCAACTTCCGGTGAGGCTGGGAAAGCCTCAGCTCCCAGAAGATCGGCTCCATTCCGGTCCTCAGGGCATCAGCCGCTGTTGATTGAGTGGCACCAGAACGATCCCACACAGGTCACGAGGGCCTGTCGTGACTTTCTCCGGTGAGCTGTCCGCCGGCATCGGTCGACGGACCGTCAGGACTGGACGCGTTCCGCCTCCTGCACGAACGTGTCGCTCCGCCTGGCCCCCATCCGGTCCAGTTCATCCAGCACCGCCGCCACCCCGTCCGCACCCACCAGCACCGTGACCCGCAGCCGGGCGGCGAGGGGCTGGTCCTGCCAGTAACCACGCGGCAGCAGGCTCGCCTGCGGTGTCGTCGTCGCCACGGCGGCGTCGCTGACGATCACCGAGATCGCGCCGGCGGCAAGCAGGGCGTCGCGCAGGTCGGCGCTGTTCGCCGCCGGATCCGGTTCCAGCAGCGCGGTGACCACCCGTACCCGCTGGCCTGGTGGCACTGCTGGTTCGCCGGCCGGCGCCGCCGCGGCACGGCGGCGGGGCGCGCCCGGCGCGGTCAGGCTGGTGACCCCGCCCAGGTGGTAGGCGTCGGCGCCCTGTTGCGCCTGGTCCAGGCGTTCCTGATCGGCCGGCGGCACACGCAGGCCGATGAGTGCCTGCACCCCGGCGGCGATCAGCCAGGTCAGGACGAACGAGAACGCGACCACGCTCACCACGCCGACGAGCTGGCGCCACAGCAGGCCGCCCCCGCCGCCGAGGAACAGCCCGTCCGCGCCGAGCGGGTTGACCCCGCGGTTGCCGAACAGGCCGAGCAGGAGCGTGCCGAGCATGCCGCCGACGAAGTGCACGGCGAGCACGTCGAGCGCGTCGTCGAGGCGCAGCAGGTACTTCAGCTTCAGCGCGAAGTGGCAGACCAGGCCGGCCAGCGCGCCGATCGCGACGGCCGAGGCCGCGTTGACGTACCCGGCGGTCGGGGTGACAGTGGCCAGGCCCGCGACCGCGCCGGAGACCGCGCCCACGACGGTGCTGTGTCCGTCGGTGACGCGCTCCAGCGCCAGCCAGACGAGCATCGCCGCGGCGGCGGCCAGGTGCGTGTTGAGGACGGCCTGCGCGGCCAGGCCGTTGGCCTGGAGGCCGTCGCCGCCGTTGAAGCCGAACCAGCCGAACCAGAGGATGCCGGCGCCGACGATGGTCAGCGGGATCGAGTTGGGTGGCGCGGCGGTGTGCGGCCAGTTCCGGCGGCGGCCGACGACGAGCAGGACGGCGAGGACGGCGGCGCCGGCGCTGGCGTGCACGACGAGACCGCCGGCCCAGTCCTGGGTGCCGAACTTCGCCAGCCATCCGCCGGGATGCCAGAGCCAGTGCGCGATCGGCGCGTAGACCACCACCGACCAGACCGCGAGGAACAGCACCCAGCCGCCGAAACGCAGCCGGCCCGCGGTGGCGCCGGTGACGAGCGCCGGCGTGATCACCGCGAACATCATCTGGAACAGTACGAACGCCAGCGTCGGGATGGTGATCCGGCCGTCGACCACGTGCAGGTTGGGCGCGGGCGGCACCTTGAGGTCGGCGAGCCCGAACAGTTCCAGGTTGCCGAACAGTCCGCTGCCGGCGTCGTCGCCGAAGGCGATGGTGTAGCCGACGAGCACCCAGGTCAGGCTGACCACGCCCAGCGCGATCATGTTCTGCTGCAACATCGCCAGGACGTTGCGGGTGCGGACCATGCCGCCGTAGAACGCGGCGAGCCCCGGTGTCATGAACAGGACCAAGCCGGCGCAGACGAGCACCCAGGCGGTGTCACCCGCGTTCGGAGCGGACACGGTTTCCCTCCTTCTCTCGCAGGTGGACGGAGTCGCGGACGGTGTGCATCACGGTGTCCCTGACCCGTTCGTGGTTGGGCACCGGCGCGAAGTGCCGGTCCGGCAGCAGCAACAGCCAGGTGGCGATGTTGAACGGCCCGGTGAGCACCGGGATGCCGAGCGGGGTGAGCATGGTGGTCAGCGCCATCTGCACGAACAGCGTCAGCGCGATACCGAACAGCGTGTAGACGGTGACCAGCGCGCCGGGGCGGTGCGCCACAGCGCCCACCACGATCGCGGTCAGCACCGCGTTGAAGGCGAACAGCCCCTTGTCCAGGGACGCGCCGTCGGCGCCGAACCAGAGCGCCAGCAGTGTCGCGCCGACGGCGCCGATCACCGCGAACAGCGCCGACCACCGGGAGTTGATCAGCAGGGCGACGAGGATGAGCAGGCCGGTGACCCAGCTCTCGATCAGGTAGACCTGGGACACGCCCTTGAAGAAGACCGGGATGAGGCCCCAGTCGAACGTGCCGCGGGTCAGGGATCCCTCACCGGGGAACTTCGGGGTCAGCTTGGTGAGCACCGTGAACCTGTCGAACTGGTACGCCGCCATCAGCAGGAACCAGGTCGTGAGCACGAACGGGAACGTGTAGGCGGTCAGGTTCCAGCGTTTGAACACGGCGTTGAGGGCGAGCGTGACCACCACCGTGCCGATCGCGCCGAGCACGAGGTAGAGCCACATCAGCGGGCGCTGGTCGAGGAACGTGGGCACCGCGAGGCCGGTCAGCAGCGGGCTGAAGCCGAACAGGCCCTTGCGCCAGCTGGACATGTCGACCCGCAGCGCCAGCGCGGTCGCGGTGCCCACGACCAGGCCGAGCACGCCGCCGCCGAACACCCGGGGCGTTCCGTTCTCGAACGCGCCCCAGGCCAGCGCGATCAGGATGAGCAGGCCGCTGAGCGGATTGTTCTGGAGCACCACCTGCGCGGCGCCGCGCAGGCTCGCGTCGACGAATCCGACCGCCGGGTTCCGGTCGGCCAGCCGGTGCCAGCCACGTCCGATGTCGGCCATGCCGCTGTTCTCCTCGCCTCAACGCCAGCTGAAGACCGGCGGGAAGGTGCAGCCGGTCACCTCTTCGCGGGCGGCAGTGCAGAACGCGCGTACCGCGGCGCGGACCGGTTCGGTCTCCTGCCCGAGCACCTTGAACACCAGGCCGGCGTCGTTGGGCAGCCGGCTGACGGCGGTGGCCAGCGGCGTCCGCTCGTCCCACACCGGCGTCGCGGTCCGCTCGAAGACCCGGGCCGCCCGGTCCGGGTCGGTGAGCAGCACGACGTTGCCGAAGACGTGGAAGCGGTCCATCATGCCGATCCGCGTCACCGGGAACCGGCCGGGAGTGATGACGAACTTCTCCACGAACAGCGGGCGTCCGTCGGGCCGGTGCGCCCGCAGCGTGGTGGAGAACAGGTCGTACGCGAAGATCTCGCCGTCGCGGTAGTACTTGCGGCCGGGTTGGAGCACCTCGGCGTACAGCATTGTCGCGGTCTCCGGGAGCCGGACCACGGTGTCGGAGACGAACCGGCTGCGCCGGAACGGGATCACCGGCTCGGGCAGGAACTCCAGGTAGGCATCCTGCGCCAGGGTGAAGCTCTGGGTCTGGGTGCCGTAGTTGGCGTCCATCTCCTGGATCTTGGTGGCGGCCTGGGTGACCAGGTGCGCCTGCGCGCCCGGCCCCAGGTCGACGTCGATGCTCAGCCGGTCGCCCTGGAGCACGCCGCCCGAGGTGGTGAGGATCATGACGCAGGGCAGGCCCGGCATCTCCTCGTCCCAGTACAGCGCGCGCTGCACCAGCAGCGGCGACTGCCGGAAGACGTCGCGCAGGATGGTCCGGTCCTGGTCCTCGCGCCACTCGAACCCCAGCCGGAGGATGCCCACCTTGCCGTTCGCGGCGGCCGGCAGCTGCGCCGGCTGGTCCTGGTACGGCGCGAGTTCCCGGACGGAGTCCAGGGTGGTCATGCCAGCACTTCGGCGTCGAACAGCGCGTTGCGGCGGACCAGGTCCACCAGGTCGTCGATGCCCTCGCCGGTCTTGCAGTTGGTGAACACGAACGGCTTGCCGCCGCGCATCAGCTCGGCGTCGCGGGCCATCACGTCCAGGTCGGCGTCGACGTACGGGGCCAGGTCGGTCTTGTTGATCACGAGGATGTCGGACTTGGAGATGCCCGGACCGTTCTTGCGCGGGATCTTGTCGCCGGCCGCCACGTCGATCACGTAGATGAAGTAGTCGACGAGCGCGGGGCTGAACGTGAGCGTGAGGTTGTCCCCGCCGCTCTCGATGAGCACGACGTCGCTGTCCGGGAACCGCGCCTCCATGTCCTCCACCGCCGCGAGGTTCATGCTGGGGTCCTCGCGGACGGCGGTGTGCGGGCAGGCGCCGGTCTCCACGCCGACGATGCGCTCCTCCACCAGTACGCCGGTCAGGGCGCGGCGGACGTGCTTGGCGTCCTCGGTGGTGACCACGTCGTTGGTGATGACCAGGATGCGCAGGCCCTGCTCGACCAGGCGGGGCACGACGGCCTCGATGATGGCCGTCTTGCCGCTGCCCACCGGGCCGCCGACGCCGATCCGACTCGCTGATTTCATTTTCGAAGAAGCCCTTCAGTGGGTGAGCGCTCAGCTCATGAACATGCGTACGTGTGCGTGCTGGTGCGCGCCGGCCAGCACGTCGAGGTGCGGCGCGAAGCTCTGCATGTCGTCCAGCCCGGCGGTGCGCACCTCCTCGTAGTCCTCGCCGACCCGCTCGTTCACCGCGAAGAGGATCGACTGGGTGTCGAGGTGGTCCACCCGCATCAGCCGGACCGCCGCGCCGAGCACCATGGAGGCCGCGCCGTACTGGTGGGCGGCGAACGCGTCCGCCTCGCCCACGCCGAGTTCGGCGAAGAGCACGCCGAGCGCGACCGGGTAGGTGACCGGGACGCCCGCGCTGCTCTCCGCGACGCGCTTGCGCAGCAGGGACTCCCCCACCACCCGTTCGGCGGCCTCGGCCAGCTTGCGCCCCATGCGGACGGTCATCGTCCGCGTCTCCTCGTTGATCTTGCGCAGGTGTACGGCCTCGTCGGCCGCCCGGATCCGGTCCAGGTCACCGGCACGCGCGGCGCGGTGCGCCACGAGCAGCGCCACCCCGTCACCGGTGGCGGCGGCACGGGTGACCGTCCGCACGAATTCCTGCAACGTGGTCCGGTCGTGCACCGCGCCGTGCTCGACCGCCGTCTCCAGCCCGTTGGAGAAGGAGAACGCGCCGACCGGGAAGACCGAGTCGCCGAACTGGAGCAGCTTCAGGGCCTCGGTCACCGTGGACACCCCGGCCCTCAGTTCAGGTCGGCGGGCAGGTGCGTGTGCGGGGTCGAGTCGGCCCCGCCGAACAGCCGCCGCGACTCGTGCGGGGCCAGGTACGCGATGATCTCGGTGCCGGGGATGAACTCGTGGGTGAGGCCGGTGAACGCGTGTGTCCGCATCACCGAGTCCATGACCTTGCGGTCCACCGTCAGCGGGACGTACATCTTGGTGCCCTTCACCACCGCCGGCCAGTGCTGGTTGCCGATCGCGTGGCCGAGTTCGACGGCGGAACGGATCACCATGTCCAGCGACTCGCCGTGCAGCGTGTCGAGGTGCACGACCATCACCTCGCCGAGCGCGATCCGGGCCACCACAGCGGTCGCCGTGGCGTCGTCCCAGGCGAGCACGTCGCCGTCGCGCAGCCGTACGCCGCGGGCCAGGGACAGCGCCAGCTCGGTGCCGAGGCTCGTGGTCCGGCGCAGCCGGCTCTTCTGGGCGTCCCACTGGTCGAGGACCAGGTCGTCGACCTTGGCCTCCCGGAGCCGCTCGGTCCAGGCCGGCTCGTTCACGTTGCCGAGTACCGTTTCGACGAGCATGTGTTCTCCTTTCACGCGACCCCGCCGCCGGCCCGGCCGGGGGCGGGTGCCACGCCGGGTCAGCTGAAGAAGTAGAGCTGGCTGAGGGGGAGGTTCTTGGCCGCCGGCACGGTCGCGTGCACGCCGTCCATCTTCACGGCGAAGGTCTCCGGGTCGACCTCGAGCTTCGGCGTACGGTCGTTGCGCACCATGTCGCGCTTGGTCAGGTTGCGGCAGCCGTAGACCGGCATGACCTGCCGTTGCAGGCCGAGCTGTTCGGCCACACCGGACTCGTGCGCGGCCCGGGACACGAACGTCACGCAGTTCTTGGCGAGCTGGGAGCCGGTGGCGCCGAACATGGGCCGGTAGTAGACCGGCTGCGGGGTGGGCAGCGAGGCGTTCGGGTCGCCCATGATCGACCAGGCGATCATGCCGCCCTTGAGCACCATCTTCGGCTTCGTGCCGAAGAACGCGGGCTCCCAGAGCACCAGGTCGGCGAGCTTGCCCGGGCTGACCGAGCCGATGACGTGCGAGACGCCCTGGGTGATCGCCGGGTTGATGGTCATCTTGGCGACGTAGCGCAGGACGCGGAAGTTGTCGTTGGCGTCGGAGTCCTCGGCCAGCTTGCCGCGGGCGTTCTTCATCTGCCCGGCGAGCTGGACGGTGCGCAGCCAGGTCTCCCCCACCCGGCCCATGGCCTGCGAGTCGCTCTGCATCATCGAGATGACGCCCTCGTCGAGGAGCACGTCCTCGGCGGCGATGGTCTCGGTGCGGATCCGGCTCTCCACGAAGGCGACGTCCGAGGGCACCTTCGGGTTGAAGTTGTGGCAGACCATGATCATGTCGTACAGCTCGGACTGGCTGTTGATGCCGTACGGCACTGTGGGCGTGGTCGACGCGGGCAGGACGTTCATCTGGCCGGCGACCTTGATGATGTCCGGCGCGTGCCCGCCGCCCGCGCCCTCGGTGTGGAACGTGTGGATGGTCCGGCCCTCGAAGGCGGCGATGCTGTCCTCGATGTAGCCGCTCTCGTTGAGCGTGTCGGTGTGGATGCTGATCTGGACGTCGTACTCGTCGGCGACGGCCAGGCAGGACCGGATCACCGCGGGCGGCGCGCCCCAGTCCTCGTGGATCTTGAAGCTGGGCACCCCGGCCATGATCTGCTCGACCAGGGGCGCCCGGCCGCTGCTGTTGCCCTTGCCCAGCAGGCCGATGTTGATCGGCAGGTTCTCGAAGGCCCGCATCATGTTGTGGATGTTCCACGGGCCGGGCGTGATGGTGACGCCGTTGGTGCTGTCGCTGGGCCCGGTGCCGCCGCCCCAGAGGGTGGTGACGCCGTTGCTGAGCGCGGCGTACACCTGTTGCGGAGTGACCAGGTGGACGTGCGCGTCGATGCCGCCGGCGGTCAGGATCAGGTGCTCACCGGAGATCGCGTCGGTGCCCGGTCCGGTCACCAGGCCCGGGGTCACCCCGTCCATGATGTTGGGGTTGCCGGCCTTGCCGATCCCGGCGATCCTGCCGTCCTTGATCCCCACGTCCGCCTTGACCACGCCGAGCAGCGCGTCGACGATTGTCACGTTGGTGATCACCAGATCCACCACGCCCTCGGCGCTGGTGGCCTGGCTGGCACTGCCCATGCCGTCGCGCAGGGTCTTGCCACCGCCGTACATGACCTCGTCACCGAGGACCCGCAGGTCCTTCTCGATCTCGATGTAGAGGTCGGTGTCACCCAGCCGGATCTGGTCGCCCGTGGTCGGGCCGTACATTCCGGCGTATTCCTGCCGTGAGATCTGACTCATGCGTTATCGCTCCAGCTCTGGCGCGTCTGAGAGTGGCGGGCTACTTGCCCTTGCCCTTGCCTTGGTCCTGACCCTTGCCCTGGTCCTGGTCCTGCGACGTGGTCTTGAAGCCGCGCGTCTGGGCCTGGTGGAGCGCCTCGGCCCGGTCCGGCCGGTATCCGGGGATCGGCCCGTCGCCGGTCCAGCCCTGGACCAGTCCGTTGAAGCCGTACACCCGCTGGGAGCCGCCGTACGGGATCAGTTGCACTGTCTTGCGGTCGCCGGGCTCGAACCGGATCGAGGTCGTGGCCGGGATGTTCAGCCGCTTGCCGAACGCCGCCGGGCGGTCGAACTCCAGGAAACGGTTGGCTTCGAAGAAGTGGAAGTGGGAGCCGACCTGGATGGGCCGGTCACCGGTGTTGTGCACGACCACCTCGGTCACCGGCCGCCCGGCGTTGAGTTCCAGAGGTTGGTCGCTGAGCTTGTAGCCGCCGATGGGCCGAAGGTGCTTGGAGTTCGGTCCCGGGTGTTGCTTCGCCATGTCGCCCCCGCTCTGCCGGAGACCGTGGCCTCCGGTCGCTGCTCTACTGGATGGGTGAGTGGACGGTGATCAGCCGTGACCCGTCGGTGAAGACCGCCTCGACCTGGAGCATCGGGATCATGTCCGCCACGCCGGGGATCACGTCGTCGGCCGTGAGCACGTGGCTGGCGTCGTTCATGACCTCCTCGACGGTCTTGCCCTCGCGCGCGCCCTCGAGCGCCGCGGCGCAGATCACCGCCACGGCCTCGGGGTGGTTGAGCTTGACCCCGCGCGCCTTGCGGGCGTTGGCGACCATCGCCAACGAGTGGATCGTCAGCTTGTCGAATTCCTTCGGCGTGAGATGCACTTCGCGATCCCTTCGTCCGCACGCTTTGTACGGTTTCAGCTATTCCGTAACGGTAAGAGCGGTTTGGTGCAGCCGCAGCCATTCAGGGAGATTTCAGGAACCGGCGTGCGCCCGCCGCCGCCGGTCGTAGTCGGCGGCGAACAGCGCGAACACGCCCGAGCGACCGAGCGCGTCGAGCAGGCTCAGGAAGAACTGCGTGATCAGGTACCCGGCGCCCCAGCGGCCGGCCGCGCGTCCGGTCGCCGCGTTGCGAAGCGCCCTAAACCCTACATATGCGACATATAGTAGGTTCGCCGCGGCGGCCCGACAGCGAAACTGCCGGGCTGCTCCTGCACACGAACGGGGGACGGGTGAACCGGTCGGCGCCGTACGACCCCGCGGACTCCTACCGCGAGTTCCGGCGCCCGCTCGCGGCGCTGGTGCTCGCCGTCGTCACCGCCGGCGCGCTGGACTCCTTCGCGTTCCTGCGATACGGCGCGTTCGTCGCCAACCAGTCCGGAAACGCCATCTTCCTCGGCATGGGGCCCGCCGGCGGGCACTCCACGTGGCCCGTCTCCGCGGCGTCGATCGTCGCGTTCGCCACCGCCGCCGGGCTGGTCAGCCTGCTCCGCGGCCGCACCGGGCCGACGGCGGCGCCGCTCGTGGACATCGCGGTCACCGAGGCCGCCATGATCGTCTGGGCGGCGCTCAACCTGGCGCTCGCGTACGGCCGGGACGGCACGGCGTCCCGGGTTCTGCTCGCCGCCGCCGGCGCGGCCGCCATGGGCAGCCTGACCACGCTGGCGAGCCGTACCACGGGGATCGCCACGCCGATCACCTACCAGTCGGGCACCACGACCAAGACCGGTGAGCGGGCCGCCCGCTGGCTGCTCGGCCCCGCCGCCGGCCGGGCCCGGGCCCGGCGGGGCACCCTGCTCGGGCTGCTCGCCCTGGTCAGTTACAGCGTCGGTGGCGCGGTCGGCACGCTCGCCCAGCACCGGCCCCGCTGGGTGCCACTGTGGGGGACGCTCGCCCTGGCCGTGCTGATCCTGCTGCTCCGGCGGCATCCGCGGCCGGCGTCGCGTCGCGGCTGAGCGTCAGTCCGCCTGGGCGGCGAGTTCCCGGGCCCGGTCCCGGGCCGCCTCCAGCGCCGCCAGCATGGCCGCGCGTACGCCGTGGTTCTCCAGCTCGCGGACCGCGGAGATGGTGGTGCCGGCCGGCGAGGTGACCGCCTCGCGCAGCTTCACCGGGTGCTCGCCGGAGTCGCGCAGCATCACCGCCGAACCGATCGCGGTCTGCACGATCAGCTCGTGCGCCACCTGGCGCGGCAGGCCGAGCAGGATCCCCGCGTCGATCATCGCCTCGACCAGCAGGTAGAAGTAGGCCGGGCCGGAGCCGGAGAGCGCGGTGACCGCGTCCTGCTGCGACTCGGGCACCCGGACGGTCGAGCCGAGCGGGGAGAACATCTCCTCCGCCAGGGCCAGGTGCTCGCCGGTGGCGTACGCGCCCGCCGAGATGGCGCTCATCGCCTGGTCGACGAGCGCCGGGGTGTTGGTCATCACCCGGACCACAGGGGTGCCCTCTGGCAGCCGGCGGTTGAAGAAGCTCGTCGGCAGGCCGGCGCACAGCGAGATGACCAGCTTGTCCGCCGGCACCTTCGGGCCGATCTCGTCCAGCAGCGCGGCGGCGTCCTGCGGCTTGACCGACACCGCGAGCACCTCGGCCTCGGTCACCGCGGTGAGGTTGTCCACCACCCGTACGCCGTAGCGGTCGGCCAGTTCCTTCGCCCGGGCCGGGCGGCGCGCGGTGGCGAGCAGCCGCTCCACCGGCCAGCCGGAGCGCAGCAGCCCGGACAGCATCAGCTCACCGATCTTGCCGGCGCCGATCACCGCGACCGTGTGCACCTCGCGTGCCATCAGCCGTACCCCTTCCCGGGTCACGTGGGCGTGGCGGGGGGGG
>NZ_JAGPXP010000041.1:0-45461 GCF_018070485.1 Micromonospora sp. C41
GGGTTTGGCCTACTGCGTCGGAGTGCTGGGTCGGGCGGGGGACGGGAGTGGGCGTGGGCGGGACGGGTGCGCTTGTGTGGCGGGAAGTCGGCGAGGACGACCTGCCCGCGTTGACCGGCCTGGCGCAGGCGTGCCTCGCCACTGACGGCGGGCTGCCGCTGTTCGGGCGTACCCCGCTGGTGCGGGCGCGGCTGCTTCAGGCGCGTACCCACGGGGCGTGGTCGGGTGACGACCTGGTAGCGGCCGTCGGGGTCGGCGCCGGGCGGACGCCGGCCACCGCCACCGGCCTGGTGCACCCGGCCTGGCGCGGGCGCGGGCTCGGCGGCGCGCTGCTCGACTGGGCCGAGAAGCACTCCGGCGACGGTGGGCTGCTGCTCACCACGGAGACGTGGAACGTAGGCGCGGAGGAGTTGGTCGCCAAGCGCGGCTACACGCGGACGTTCCTGGAGTGGGTGCTGCGGCACGACCTCGACGCGCTGCCCGAGGTCACCGCGCCGGACGGCGTCACAGTGGAGCCCGCCACGCTGGGGCCGGAGTTGTTCGCCACCTACCGCGCATCGTTCGCCGACCGGCCCGGCTTCGTGGAGCCCGAGGCCGACGAGTGGCTGGGTGACCTGCGCGACGACGAGGACTTCCGGCCGGAGTTGACGCTGCTCGCGCGCGGCCCGGACGGGGATGCGGCCGGTTTCGCCACCGTGCTCGACAACTGGATCGACCAGGTCGGCGTGGTGCCGGGCTGGCGCAGGCGGCGAGTAGGCGCGTACCTGGTGGCGCGCGTGCTGCGGGGCCTCGCCGACGCGGGCACGGACGGCGCGTGGCTCTGCGTCAACGACGACAACCCGGCGGCCGGGCTGTACCGGCGGCTCGGCTTCCGCGACTTCGGCCGCCGCGCCCGCTACCTGCGTGACTGACCCGACGCGGGAGGCGATCCTGCGGGGCCTCGCCGACCTGTGGGCGAGCGGCTGCCCGGTGCCCGCGCCGGAGCTCCACGAACGGCTCGCCGACGTCGGCCTGCGCCGCTGGCGCAGCGTCGCGCGCCGGCACCGGGGGCGGCGCCTCGGCCCGGACGACCGGCTGAGAGATCTGGTACGCGGACTGGTCGCCGCGTTCGAGCCGGACCCCAAGCTGGTCGGGCCGCTGGTACGCGACTACGAGTGCGTCGCGCGGGTGATCGCCGACGCCGTAACGGCGACCCAGGACTGATCTGCCGCCTTGACTCAGCATTTGACCAGGTTGCGGGTAGAGCGCGGCGTGCTGGCGTGAAGGGCGACGACTCGGCTGTCCTATGCTCGTCAGGTGAAGGCGATAGCAGGGCGGCAGCTCGCGTCAGGTGAGATGACGTCGGTGTTGTCCGCCGTCTCGGCGAACCCTGTCGAGCATGGTGAAGTCTTTACGCGTCGCTGGATTGTCGACCTCATTCTTGATCTCGCTGGCTTCACGGCTGATCGTGACCTGGCCACGCTGGTGGCTGTTGAGCCCGCGTGTGGCGGCGGCGCCTTTCTGGCGGCGATGGCCGGGCGGGTCAGCGCCTCGTGTCGCAAGCGCGACCGGTCGATTCTTGACGCCAAGTCGGCGCTGAGGGCCTTCGACCTACTTGGGCCGAGCGTGGCGGCCAGCAGGACGCTCGTTCGGAACGTGTTGACCGACGATGGTTGGTCGCTCCCTGAGGCGAGCGAGTTGGCCCAGGCGTGGGTGCAGCAGGGTGACTTTTTGCTCGACCCGCAGCCGCCGGTGAACGTGGACTTTGTCGTCGGTAACCCGCCATACGTCCGCCTGGAAGACGTGCCGGCTGACCGGATGCTCGCCTATCGTGCCGCGTGTCCTACCATGACCGGTCGGTCTGATCTCTATGTCGGTTTCTACGAGCGAGGGTTGAAATCCCTCCGGCCAGGCGGCGTCCTCGCGTTCATCTGCGCTGATCGGTGGATGCGTAACCAGTACGGGCGGCACTTGCGAGAGCTTGTCAGTAGCAGCTACAGCGTTGATCTCACCATCAGCATGCACGATGTCGATGCGTTCGAGGAGCAGGTGTCCGCGTATCCAGCCATCACGGTGCTCCGGCGTGCTGCGCAGGGTGCCAGCACGGTGGTGGACACCCGACGTAGTTTTGGTCCGCAGGATGCACCAGAGTTGGTGGAGTCAATTCGTGCCAACGCCCCCACAGCGGTGTCTAGCGGAAGTTTCACGGCAGCGCGGTTGACCCACTGGTTCACTGGTGAGGGGCCTTGGCCGACCGGTTCGCCTTCACGGTTGGCGCTCATCGAGAGTCTGAACGACAGATTCCCTTTGTTGGAGGATCGCAGCACCGGCACGCGGGTCGGGATCGGCGTAGCGACCGGCGCCGACAAGGTCTTCGTAACGAAGTATGCGGATGTTGAGCCACGGCGGCTGCTGCCGCTGTCGATGGTGAGGGACACCGCGTCAGGGAAGTTCGAGTGGTCCGGCCACTACCTGGTCAACCCGTGGGACGAGGACGGTGTACTCGTCGACTTGTCCTGGTTGCCACGACTGCGCGCGTACTACGAACGGCACGCGGTCGCTCTTAAGCGCCGACATGTTGCGGGACGACGGCCGGGCCAGTGGTATCGGACGATCGACAGAGTCGACCCCGCGCTGGTTGATCGCCCAAAACTGCTTTTTCCGGACATGAAGTCAGCGATCCATCCGGTGTTGGATGCGGGTGGCTACTACCCGCACCACAACCTGTACTACATCGTCTCCGACGTCTGGGACCTGCGAGTCCTGGGTGGGCTCTTGTTGTCGGGTGTTGCACAGGCCTTTGTGGAGGCATATGCCGTTAGGATGCGTGGCGGCACCCTTCGTTTTCAGGCCCAGTATCTGCGCCGAATCCGTGTTCCTAGGCCGGGCAGCATCTCTTTGGATGACCGCGCTGCTTTGGCGACGGCCTTCGATGCGCGAGACTCGCAAGCGGCCACGGAGGCTGCCTTGCGCGTGTACGGCATCGAGGCGATGGGGGATCTGTTCGGTGGACCGGCGGCTGGAAGAGGCGGTTCGTAGTTCCTGGCTGGTACGCGAGTCTCAGGCTGCCAAGAAGCTCATAGGTGGCAAGACGGATACCGGCGGGCGCGGCGCCGTGACCGGTGGTGGTCACCTCGACGCAATGACGGAATTGCTCGCTCAGCTCTTCCGCGACGCTGGCTTCCCCGACGACGCCGTACGCCATCGCTCGGGCTTGGAGGTGCCTGGTTACTTCCGGCCGGCGAAGAAGTGGGATCTGGTAGTGGTCCACGACGGTGAGCTCGTTGCCGCTGTGGAGCTCAAGTCACACGTCGGTCCATCGTTCGGAAACAACTTCAACAACAGGAACGAGGAGGCCATCGGCAGCGCGGTCGACCTCCGGCGAGCCTATGACCACGGCTTGCTCGGTCGGCTCAGGCCATGGCTCGGCTACGTCCTGCTTGTGGAGGATGCGCCGGGGTCGACACGTCCGGGAACGCCGCGAAGCGGCACTTTCCCGATCGACCCAACCTTTGCTGGGACGTCGTACGTCGACCGGTATGTGACGCTGTGTAAGCGCCTCTGCGCTGCTGGGCTTTACGACGCCACCTGCTTGGTGACTTCATCCCGCGACGTTGACGCCCCTGTCCGGCAACCCGACCCTGAGGTGGGATTCGCCGCCTTCGTCAGTTCCGTCATGGCTCGGACGGAAGAGCTCGGCGTTCTCCGGTTGGAAGGGAACTGAGCGATCGGGTGATGTCTCAATCCCGCCCCGATTTCTCGCACTACACGTACCGCGTCGCGCGGTCCGTCGAAGACCAGGAGTTCGTCGCTACGTGTTCTGAGTTCCCGTCTCTCTCGTGGCTCGGGACCACCCGGGTGAGGCGCTGCAAGGGCTCCAGGAGATGCTGCGAGCGGTGATTGCTGACATGGCGAAACAGAGCGAGCAGATTCCAGAGCCGTGCCCCGGAAGCTGAGCACCGCTGACCCGCCTCAGGTCGAGCCCTCCTCGCGGGGGACTGTTGCCGATGCCCATTGACGTGGTCTTATGGCGGGACGACGACGTCATCGATCCGCAGCTTTGACAACCCCGCGTCGGTACTCCTTTCATGCCTTCCGAAAGGTGCAACGATGCACAGGAAACCGACGATCCACCTGGCAGTGCTCGTCGCTGCCGCCGCCACCTTCCTGACCGCCGGCGGAGCCCCCGTCGCGGCCACGGCCGCCTCTCCCGCCGCCGCCGAGTGCGAGCCGGGCGCGGACAACCACAGCGCCGCCCGGGTACGTGAGGGCGCCACCGCAAAGGAGCCCGCGCTCTACTCGACGAACGAGGCCAAGGCGTACGGCGTCATCAAGGACTCGCCGCGCCTCGCCAACGGCAGCGTCACCGTGCCGACGGTCTTCCACATGATCTCCGACCACGAGCTGAGCGCGGCCGAGAAGGCCCGCTGGAACACGCTCATCTCGGCGCAGATGACGGTGCTCAACGACTCGTTCGCGGGCCGCACCGCGGCCGACGCGTCGGACACGCCGTTCCGCTTCTCACTGGTCGACACCACGTGGACCGTCAACAGCACCTGGTACACGGTGGTGCCGGGCAAGAACGAGCGGGACATGAAGAAGGCGCTCTACACCGGCGACTCCCGCACCCTGAACGTCTACGCGGCGAACATCGGTGACGGGCTGCTCGGCTGGGCGTACTTCCCGAAGGGCTACAACAACGGCCGCGACTACATCGACGGCGTGGTGATGCTGGACGAGTCGATGCCGGGCGGCACGGCCGGCAAGTACGCGCTCGGCGACACGCTGACGCACGAGGTCGGGCACTGGCTGATGCTGGAGCACACGTTCGCGCACGGCTGCTCCGCGTCCGGCGACTTCGTGGCGGACACGCCGCGTGAGGCGGCGCCGCAGTTCAACTGCCCGATCGGCGCGGACACCTGCACCGCGCCGGGGCTGGACCCGATCCACAACTTCATGGACTACACGCAGGACTCCTGCATGAACATGTTCACCCCGGGCCAGGCCGACCGGATGAGCGACGCCTGGGTCGCGTTCCGCGCCAGCGGCAAAGGCTGACCGCGAGACCGGGCGGGCCGCACCACGGCGGCCCGCCCGGCCGCGCGCCGGGTCAGTCGACAGTCGGCAGCGTCGGCCCGAGCACGTCGTCGGCGTCCACGATGGTGTACGCGTACCCCTGCTCGGCCAGGAAGCGCTGCCGGTGCGCGGCGTACTCGGTGTCGATGGTGTCCCGGGAGACCACCGTGTAGAAGTGCGCCTGCCGCCCGTCGGCCTTCGGGCGCAGCACCCGCCCGAGCCGCTGCGCCTCCTCCTGCCGGGAGCCGAACGTGCCGGACACCTGGATCGCCACCGCCGCCTCGGGCAGGTCGATGGAGAAGTTGCCGACCTTCGAGAGCACCAGCGTCCGCAACGAGCCGGAGCGGAACGCGTCGAACAGCCGCTCGCGTTCCTTGTTCGTGGTGGAGCCCTGCACGATCGGCGCGTCGAGGTATTCGCCCAACTGGTGCAGCTGGTCGAGGAACCCACCGATGACGAGGACCTGCTCGTCCGGGTGCCGGTCCACCAGGGCGCGGATCACCGGCAGCTTCGTGCGGGCGGTGGCCGCCATCCGGTAGCGCTCCTCGGCCTCCGCCGTCGCGTACGCCATGCGCTCGGCGTCGGTGAGCGTCACCCGTACCTCGGTGCACTCCGCCGGGGCGATCCAGCCCTGCTGCTCGATGTCCTTCCACGGCGCGTCGTACCGCTTCGGGCCGATCAGGCTGAACACGTCGCCCTCGCGGCCGTCCTCGCGTACCAGAGTCGCGGTGAGGCCGAGCCGGCGACGGGCCTGGAGGTCCGCCGTGAAGCGGAAGATCGGCGCGGGCAGCAGGTGCACCTCGTCGTAGACGACAAGGCCCCAGTCGCGGGCGCCGAACAGGTCCAGGTGGGTGAACGCGCCGCCGCGCCGCGAGGTGAGCACCTGGTACGTGGCGATGGTGACCGGGCGGATCTCCTTGCGCTCGCCCGAGTACTCGCCGATCTCCTCCTCGGTCAGCGACGTGCGGGCGATCAGCTCCCGCTTCCACTGCCGTCCCGCCACCGTGTTGGTGACCAGGATCAGCGTGGTCGCCTTCGCCTCGGCCATGGCCGCCGCGCCGACCAGCGTCTTGCCGGCGCCACAGGGCAGCACCACCACGCCGGAGCCGCCGGCCCAGAACGCCTCGACGGCTTCCCGCTGGTACGACCGCAGCGTCCACGGCTTGCCGCCGTCCTTGCCGGCCTCGGCCAGCTCGATCGGGTGCGCCTCGCCGTCCACGTACCCGGCCAGGTCCTCGGCCGGCCAGCCCAGCTTGAGCAGCGCCTGCTTGAGTCGGCCCCGCTCGGACGGGTGCACCGCGATGGTGTCGTCGTCGAGCTTCGCGCCGAGCATGCCGGCGAGCTTCTTGCTCTTGGCGACCTCGATCAGCACCACCCGGTCCAGCGCGCGCAGCACCAGGCCGTGCACCGGGTCGTTGGCGAGCTGGAGCCGGCCGTACCGGTCCATCGTCTCGGCCACGTCGACCAGCAGCGCGTGCGGCACCGGGTAGCGGGAGTACTTGATCAGCGAGTCGACCACGCCCTCGGCGTCGTGGCCGGCGGCCCGCGCGTTCCACAGGCCCAGCGGCGTCAGCCGGTACGTGTGCACGTGCTCGGGGGAGCGTTCCAGCTCGGCGAAGGGCGCGATGGCCATCCGGCACGCCTGCGCGTCGGGGTGGTCGATCTCCAGTAGGAGCGTCTTGTCCGACTGCACGATCAGTGGTCCACCGCTCACGCCAGCGTCCTCTCGCATCGCCCGGAACCCCGCTGCCCGGAACCCCGCCGCACCCCGGCTGACCTGCCGGAGGCCGACCAACCAGTGTTGCACGCCGGAGGGCTGCGCAAAAAAGTCCGGCTGGACAGGCAACGTCATACTCGTCCCACACGTCTAGCAAGCGGGACGACTGTCCAGGGAGGGCCCATGCAGCGTGTCCGGTTTCTCGCCCGGGTCACCGCCCTGGCGGTGGTCGTGCTGGTCGGTGTCGGCGCCTGCGCGCTCGATCCGCAGGCGGACGGCGCCGGGGGGAGCACCCCCGGCCCGGTCGGGCTGACGGAGGGAGCATCGGGGGCGAGCGCGTCGCCCACGCCGGAGCAGCCGGTCACGTCCCCGTCGGCGCAGCCGAGCCGGACGGCCTCGCCGAAACCCTCCCGATCGCCGGAGGCGACGAAGACGACGAAACCCGGGCCGAAGCCGAGCGCGTCCGCCGGGTGCCCGCAGGGCGAGCACCAGCGGGCCGTGGAGACGTACCTGACCCGGCTGGGCGGCTTCGGGACGCTGACCGTGGACGGCGAGCAGTCCGCCGCCGACTGCGCCGCGATCAAGAAGTTCCAGGTCCGGTACGGCATCAGCCCGTCCTCGGGTCGCGCCGGCCCCACCACGTACGACGTGGCGAAGCGGCTGGCCGCCACCGACACCGCGCGGTGCAAGGCCGGTTCCCGGCTGACGTTCTGCGTCGACCTGACCCGGCAGACGGTCTGGGCGATGCGCGGCGGCGAGGTGGTGATGGGCCCGACAGTGACCCGCACCGGCATGTCCGGCTACGCCACCCCGGCCGGCACGTACTCGGTGGGGCGGAAGAACCCGCGCGAGTGGTCCAACCCGTACGAGGTGTGGCTGCCGTACTGGCAGCAGTTCAACGGCGGGATCGGCTTCCACGAGACCACGACATACCTGCACAACGGCGCGATCGGCTCGCACGGCTGCGTGAACCTGCTGCACCGCGACGCGGTACGCCTGTGGGAGCTGGGTTCGGTCGGCACCCGCGTGGTGGTGATCGGCCGCCGCCCCGGCACCTGAACCGGCCCGGAACCCGCCCTCACCCGTGACCGGACGGCCCGGATCAGGGTTTTAACCCCTGTCCGCCCGGTCCGGCAGGTGCCACTCTGGAAGCCGGGTCCAAGCCGGGACGGGGAGGGACTGCCATGACCGTTGACCAGGACGTGCTTCCCGACGAGGAGCGGACGCAGCAGCAGGAGGTGCCCACGGCGGTCCTGTTCGGCTACGCGGCCGCCGCCGTCGGGGTGTTCGGCTGGTTCCTGTTCGGGCTGTTGGTGCAGCAGCAGGGCTTCGTGGACTCGGTCGGCGAGTCGGCCGGCGCGGCGTTCGCGTTGCTGCTGGCCGTGTCGGTGGTGGGCACGTTGCGCCGCAACGGGGAGTGACGCCTCACTCCTCCAGCACGGCCGCGGTGATCCGGTGCAGCGCGAACGTGTGCAGCATCTCCGTCCGGTCGTCCTCGGCGCGCAGGTAGCCGGCGCCGATAGACACCGGCCGGACCAGCCGGGACGCGGTCGCCCCGTGCGCGTCGACGTAGCCGACCCAGACCAGCGCCTTGTCCCGTACCGCCTGCTGGAGCACCGCCAGCGCGTCACCGTGACCGGGCACCGGGGCGGGACCGCCCGCCGCCGCGCCGCCCCGGACCACCGCCGGGGCCCGCCGCGCGGCCCGGGCCGCCGCGTCGCCCCGGCGGATCTGCTCCACCACGCCGAGCAGACGGGGCATCGGCAGCTTCGGCGTGGCGAGCGGGTCCACCGCGCGGCCGATCCCGGTACGGGCCGGCGCCCGCCGGGTCTTCGGCCGGGCCAGCACCGTCGCTCCGCTGGCGTCCTCGGGCACCGGGGCGTACCCGGCGTCGCGCAACGCGGTGAGCATCCGGTTGACCTGGTACGGCGTGACCAGCACGGTGGGTGCGAGCCGGCGGAACGCCAGCGGCTCCAGGCGCCGGTCGGCCTGCACCTCGGTGAGCAGCGCCTCGTCGTCGCTGCGCACGTATGCGCCGGACGACCCGACGCGCAGCCCGCCGTGCTTGCGGGCCACGTCGTCGACCAGATAGGTCAGGCCCTGCGGCACCGGGGTACGGGACCGGCGGCGGAACAGCGCGTGCAGGTCCTCCGCGGTGTAGCCGGCGTCCAGCGCCCGCCGGATGCTTCCCGTGGTGACCCGGTGCACGCTCGCCCCGCCCGCCGACTCGTGCTCGGCCACCACGTCCAGTTCGGCGGCGAGCGCCGGGTCGGGCGGGCCGGGCACCACCACTGTCAGGTCGGCCTGCACCAGCACGTGGTCGACCGGGGCGGGCAGCAGCCCGTCCAGCGCGCGGACGGTGGTCGACGGGTCGCCCGACTCGGCGTCGGAGCGCAGCCCGAGCGGGTCGTCGCCGCGTTCGTCGGCGTCGGTCAGCTCGGCGAGCAGCAGCCGCCCGTACGTGGTGAGCGCGCCGAGCCCGGTCACGCCCAGCGAGGCCGCCTCGGCCAGCACCTCCCGGTGCGCCGTCTCCCGCCCCCGGGCCCGCCGGGGCGCGCGCCAGTCCAGCAGTTCCAGCACCTCGTCCGGGGTGGGCGCGGTGCCGGCCGGCAGGTCGGCGAGCACGGCGAGCACCGCACGCCGGGCGGCGGGCGCGCCGGCTCGTTCCGCCTCGGCGGAGAGCACCGAGATGGGCCGGTCCCGGTCGTCGCGCTGCCCGATCAGGCCGGCCTGGCGGGGCATCGACATCCAGGCGCGGGCGAGCTGCTCCCAGCGCTGGGCCAGCGACGCCGCGCGCCACACCTCGTACCCGCCGGTGGGCAGGATCTGCTGGTCGCCGCCGTAGCGGGTGGTGGCCGCGCCGGTCAGCTCCATCTCACCGGTCAGCCCGGCCGCATACGCGACCTCGAACAGCAGCGCGGTGGTCGTCTCGTCCAGCCCGAGTCCACGGGCGAGCCGGCGCAGGTCGCGGACGCCGACGCCGCCGGAGCGCAGCACCGGGGCCGGCTCCACGATCAGCGCCTCCAGCAGCGCCTCGGTGTGCCGGACCACCTCCATGGTCTGCCCGGCCCCGGCCGAGTCGACGGACTTGACCTCGCGGGGCGGGCCGGACACCGCGGGTGGGCTGGTGCGCAGCGGGCCGAGCGGGCCGGAGTCGCGGCGCAGCACCAGCCCCACCTCGCGGGGCAGCTCGACGGTGCCGTTGCGGCCGCCGGACATCCGCACCAGCAGCCGGTGCTCGACCAGCCAGCGGATCGGGGAGCCGGTCGGCGCGCCGCCGTTCACCAGGTCCGGCGGGAGCACGTCCTCGGCGCCGGTGGCGGGGGCCTCCAACGCGCCCGGCGCGACGGTGCCGACCGGCGGTCCGGCGGCGAGCCGGTCCAGGACGGCGCGGGCCGAGGGCGGGGCGGACAGCAGCGTCCGCCGCAGCTTCGCCGGGTCCGCGCAGAGGGCCGCCACGCGCGGGTCCAGCTCCGCCGCCGGCCGGCCCAGCCCCGCCGGGTACGGGGACACCTCGTCGATGCCCCCGGCCACGCACAGGTCGTGCTCGGGGCCGTACAGCAGGAACCGGGCCCGGAGCCGGTCGACGGCGGCGCGGACCGCGGTGGGCGCGGGGGGTCGTGGCCCGGCGGTGGCCATGGCCAGGATCTGGTCGGTGGAGGTGGCGCCCTCGGGGCCGCGGGTGAGGCGGGCGGCGTCGAGGATCTGGAGGGTGAACTGGTCCAGCCCGTCGAGCGCCCGGGCCACGGAGACCCGGGACTGGGCGCGCAGGGCGAGGGCGGACACGTCGGCCGGCACCGGTACGACGAGGTCCGGCCGCAGCTGGAGCAGCGCGGCGAGGGACTCGTCGGGGAGGGCCCGCAGGTGGTCGGCGAGTGAGGTGGTCATCGTCGTACCACGCTAGCCCGCTGGGTAGGTTCTCGGCATGCCTCCGCTGATGGTCGGCTTCGACCTCGACATGACACTGGTCGACTCCCGCCCCGGGATCGCCGCTGCGTTCCGGGCGCTCACCGCGCGGACCGGCGTGCACGTGGACGGGGATCTGGCGGTGTCGCGGCTGGGCCCGCCGCTGCGCACCGAGCTGGCGCACTGGTTCCCGCCGGAGCGCATCGAGGAGGCGGTGACGCTCTACCGGGAGCTGTATCCGGCGTACGCGATCACTCCGACGGTGCCGATGCCGGGCGCGGATGCCGCGCTGCGCGCGGTGCAGGCGCGCGGCGGCCGGACGATGGTGGTGACCGCGAAGATCGGCCGGCTGGCGAAGCTGCACCTGGACCACCTCGGGCTACCGGTGGACGAGCTGGCCGGGGACGTGTTCGCCGAGCAGAAGGCGGTCGCGTTGCGCGAGCACGGCGCGACGCTCTACGTGGGTGACCACGTGGCCGACATGGCCGCCGCGCGAGCTGCGGGAATCCCAGGCGTGGCAGTGGCGACCGGTCCCTGCTCGGTCGACGAACTGACCGAGGCCGGGGCGTACCTGGTGCTTGATGATCTCGTCGAATTCCCGAGGGCGCTGGACCGGATCATCGGGCTAGCCTTGGAGGGGTAGACGGTTCGAGTGGAGCGGGGTTCAACAGGTGCCGACGGGTCGAGTGAAGTGGTACGACGCCGCCAAGGGGTACGGGTTCGTCACCAGTGACGAGGGTGGCGACGTGTTCCTGCCGAAGGGCGCGCTACCGGCGGGTGTCGCCGACCTGAAGGGTGGCCAGCGGGTCGATTTCAGCGTCGTGGACAGCCGGCGGGGCGCCCAGGCGATGGGGGTCAAGCTGCTGGAGGCGCCGCCTTCGGTGGCGGAGCTGCGCCGCCGGCCGGCCGAGGAGCTGCACGGCCTGGTCGAAGACATGATCAAGGTGCTGGAGGCGAAGGTCCAGCCGGACCTGCGCCGGGGTCGCTTCCCGGATCGGAAGACCTCCCAGAAGATCGCTCAGCTGGTCCACGCGGTGGCGCGCGAGCTGGAGGTCTGAGGGACGAGCCCGGCGTCGGCGGCCCGGTCCAGCAGCGCCTCCACGGCGGCGAAGCCGGCCTCACCCAGGTCGGCGGTGAACTCGTTGACGTAGAGGCCGATGTGCCGGTCCACCACGTCGGGCTCCATCTCCTGCGCGTGCGCGAGGACGTACTCGCGGCTCGCAGCCGGGTCGGCCCACGCCTGGCGTACCGACTCGCGGATCCAGGCGGCGGCCTCGGCCGGGTCGACAGCGCCCCGGCGGGCCAGGATCGCGCCCAGCGGGATCGGCAGCCCGGTGTCGCCCTCCCACCACTCGCCCAGGTCGACGAGCGCGGTCAGCCCGTGCCGCGGGTAGGTGAAGCGCGCCTCGTGGATCACCAGGCCGGCGTCGTACCGGCCGGCGGCCACGCCCGGCATGATCTCGTGGAACGGCACCACCTCGATGCGCGCCGGCGCCTGGTCGGCCGCCCAGAGCCGGAACAGCAGGTACGCGGTGGTCCGCTCGCCGGGCACCGCCACCGTCGCGCCGGACAGGTCGGTCCGGTCGCCGCGGGTCAGCACCAGCGGGCCGCAGCCCCGGCCGAGCGCGCCGCCGCAGGGCAGCAGGTGGTAGTCGTCCAGCAGCCAGGGCAGCGCCGCGTAGCTGACCTTCACCAGGTCGAACGCGCCCCGCTCGGCGGCCGTGTTGGTCACGTCGACGTCCGCGTAGGTCACCTCGACCGGCGGCGCGCCGGGCACCCGGCCGTGCACCAGGGCGTCGAAGACGAACGTGTCGTTGGGGCAGGGGGAGATCGCCAGGGAGAGCGCCACGTCCCCACCGTAACCCCGGGGACCGGGCCGCCCGTCACAGCGTCCGGTGTGACGTCCAGCCGTTCCGGTGCAGCCGTTCGATGCCGTCGAGCAGCAGGTCCAGCGCGAACTCGAACTCGAACTGGTCGTCGCAGCCCGGCCCGACGACCGAGTCGCCGTCGTGCGACGCCGCGGTGGCGATCGCCGCGAGGTTGGGGAACCGGGCGGCCATCTCCGGCGGCAGGTCGGCCGGCGGCTCGGGCACTGTCGCGCCGGACCGGCCGGCCTGCCGGGTGGCGTCGAACAGTTCCTGGCTGAAGCCCAGCACCCGGCTGCCCATCGCGTGCATCACGTGGTGGGCGAGGTCGGTGGAGAACCCTCCGGCGCGCAGCGCCCCGACGGTGGAGTCGAGGTACGCCAGCACGGCCGGCGTCGCCGTGCTGCGGGACTCGATCGCCAGCGGCGCCCAGGGGTGGCGCAGCAGCACCTGTCGCGCCGAGAGGATGCGCCGCCGGATCGCCTGCTTCCAGTCGCCGGGCTCCGGCGGATCGATCTCCGCGACCACGACGTCGATCATGCCGTCGACCAGTTCGTCCTTGTTCGCCACGTGCTTGTAGAGCGCCATCGGCACGACGCCCAGGTCTTGGGCGAGGTTGCGCATGCTGAGCGACTCGATGCCGGTCCCGTCGGCGAGCGCGACGGCGGCACGCAGGATCCGGTCCCTGCTCAGCGGTGCCCGGCGCACCTTCTCCGCCTGCTTCGGCATGTGGTTCCTCGCCTTCCCGGGGGCGGTTGTCACAGTATCCGCCTTGACTGGTGTACGGCGTACACCTAGCCTGGTCCCATCGAGGTGTACGCCGTACACCTGGGAGGGAGCGGGACCGTGAGAGCGATCGTCCAGGACCGGTACGGCCCACCCGAGACACTCGCGCTGGCCGACGTCGACACGCCCGTACCCGCCGCCGACGAGGTGCTGGTCCGGGTCGAGGCGGCCGCGCTCAACGCGTACGACTGGCACGTCATGCGCGGCGATCCCCGGCTGTCGCGGCTGGCGCTCGGCCTCACGCGGCCCCGGGCGCGCATCCGTGGCCGCGACGTGGCCGGGCGGGTCGAGGCCGTCGGCGCCGGGGTACGGCAGATACGTCCCGGCGACGCCGTCTTCGCCGACCTCGGCGAGGCCGACGGCGCGTTCGCCGAGTACGTGTGCGTACCCGAACGCCTGGTCGCGCCCCAGCCGGCGAACCTGTCCCCGGAGCAGGCCGCCGCCCTGCCGCTCGCGGGCGTCACCGCGCTCCAGGGGCTGCGCGACGCCGGGCAGGTCCGGCCCGGCCACCGGGTCCTGATCAACGGGGCGTCCGGCGGCGTCGGCACGCTCGCCGTCCAGCTGGCCAAGGCGCTCGGCGCGACGGTGACGGGCGTGTGCCGCACCCGCAACATCGACCTGGTCCGTTCGCTCGGCGCCGACCACGTGGTCGACTACACCCGCGACGACTTCACCCGCGCCGGGCGCCGGTACGACGTGGTGTTCGACCTGGTCGGCAACCGTTCGCTGCGCGCGCTGCGGCGCGCGTTGACGCCGACCGGGACGCTCGTGCTCTCCGGCGGCGGCGTCTACCGCGGCGGCAGCCTCATCGGACCGGTCGGGCTGCTCGCCCGCGGACGGCTGACGGCGCCCTTCGTCCGGCAGCGCATCGTCGCGCTCGCCACCTCACCCGGCCGGGCGCACCTGGACGCGCTCCGCGAGCACGCCGAGGCCGGCCGGCTCACCGTGGCCATCGACCGTACCTATTCGCTCCACGAGGTGCCCGACGCCATCCGCTACCTCGAAACCGAGCACGCGCGGGCGAAGGTCGTCGTCACCATCTGAGGCCGTCGTCCCCAGCCCGGCGAGTTGTCCACAGGGTTGTCCACAGGTGGACAAGATCAGTGGAGGGCGGCTGCGGCGCTGGTCAGCGTGGCGAACGCCTCGCGCATCCGCCACGCGCTCCGGTCGCGCGGACCGATCGGGTTGGAGACCGTACGCAGCTCGGCGAAGGGCACACCGGCCTGGGCGGCGGCGACCGCCACGCCGTACCCCTCCATGGCCTCGGCCACCGCGTCCGGGTGCCGTTGCGCGAGCGCCGCCGTGCTCGCGGCGGTGCCGGTCACCGTGCTCACGGTGAGTACCGTGCCGACAGTCGCCCCCGGCAGGGCGGCCCGCAGCCCGGCCAGCAGGCCCGGGTCGGCGGGCACGATCCGGCCGCCGCCCAGCAGCTCGGGGGGCATCCCCAGGTCCTCGACCGGGATGAACCCGCCGGGTGACTCGGCGCCCAGGTCGGCGGCGACACTGCGGTCGGCGAGCACCGTGCCGCCCACCGCGACCCGGCCGACGAAGCCACCGGCGATGCCGGCGCTGACCACCGCCCGGTACGGCCGCCCGGCCGCCTCGGCCAGCGCCAGCAGCCGTGCCGTGGCGGCAGCGGCGACAGCCGGGCCGACACCGACCGGCAGCACCGTCACGTCCGGCGGTGCCGTCCCGTCCGGCGCGGCGGATGCGGTCAGGCCTGCGCGGATCGCCTCGGCCTCGGCGGGTACCGCCGTGACCACGAGCAGCCCGGTCACGCCACCGGCCCCCGGGGGTCGCGCCGCTCGGTGTCCTCGACGCCGGAACCGCCCACCGATGAGGAGGGCCGGTAGATGTGGAAGCCGGGCGGCGCGAGCCCGTCGTCGTCGGGCGGGCCGGCACGCTGGGGCGCCGGTGACGTGGGCGCCGGGTCGTCGAACGAGGTGGTGGCCGGTTCCGCGGCCCGGGTGGCCTGCTCCGCCGCCAGTTCCTCGTCGCCGAGCGGCCGGCCGACCAGGTGCTCACCCCGCAGCTTGCCGGCGACCAGCACGCCGCGTACGGCCACCAGCGCGGCCACCACGGCGGCGACGGTCACCCCGATCAGCCCGGTGAACGGCACCAGCCCGAGCCCGCCCCCGGCTACGAACGCGAGCATCAGCGCGGTCTCCGAGTGCGCGAACGAACTGGCCCGCAGCCGCTCCGGGATGCGTTCCTGGATCGAGGCGTCCACCGTCAGCTTGGCGATCCCGCTCATCATCGCCGCCACCAGGCAGAGCAGCGCCACCATGGGCAGGGAGAACTTCAGCGCGGCGAGCACCGCCACGCCGGCCACCACTATCGTGCCGCTGGACTGGAGCGCGGTCGGCCGGTGGATGCGCAGCCGGGTGCCGATCGCGGTGGCCAGGAACGTGCCGACGGCCAACGCGCCGCCGACCAGGCCCAGCGCGCCCTGGGCGCCGAGGTTACGGCCGAAGAAGTCGGTGGTCAGGTCACCGGCCTTGATGGCGAAGGCCAGGAAGAGCAGCAGGAAGCCGTAGAGCCCGCGCAGCGCCGCCGCGCCGATCAGCGTGGCGATCACCAGGCGGCCGGCCGGGCGGCCCCGGCCCAGCGGGCGCTCGCCGTCACGGCGGCGCATCGCGCGCAGCGGGTGCGGCATCCGCTCCGGCGGCTCGGAGTCGGCCTTCGGCGGCAGCCGCAGGGAGATCACCATGCCGACCAGGAAGATCACCGACGCGACCCGCAGCGGCCACTGCGGCCCGAACCAGAACGCGGCCAGCCCGATCGGCGCGACGAGCGCGCCCGCCACCGTGCCGTAGACGCTCGCCCGCGCCCCGACCTGGGACAGTCCCAGGCCCTCGGGCAGCAGCCGGGGGACCGCTGCCGAGCGGGCCACGCCGTACGCCCGGGAGAGCGCGAGCACGCCGAACGCCGCCGGGTAGAGCCCGAAGCCGCCGATGTAGTCGGAGATCAGCCAGGCCAGGAACGCGCGGCCGAGCATGGTGGTGGCCAGCGCGTACCGCCGGCCGTGGCGGAAGTGGTCGAGCAGCGGGCCGACCACCGGGGCGAGCATGGCGAACGGGACCATGGTCACCAGCAGGTAGAGGGCGACCTTGTTGCGTGCCTCGCCCAGCGGCACGTCGAAGAAGATCGTCCCGGCCAGGCCGATGGCGATGAGCGTGTCGCCGGCGCAGGAGAGGGCGTGCAGGTCGAACAGCCGGACCATGCCCACCTCGTTGCCGGCGCTGCGGGCCCGGGCGGTGCCGGCGCGGCGGGTCATCCAGCGCCCGCCGTGCAGAGACCCGCGCAACAGCAGCCGGGTGGCGCGGATGCCGGTGCCGACGGTCCGCCCCAGAAAGGAGCGGCCGGAGCGGGAGGACAGCGCCATGCGTCCCATCCTCGCCCATTCGATCCACGCGCGCCGCATCACCCGCGGAGAACGACTCCGGGGAGTGCCTGTCACCCGTGGACCGGCATGGGGAACAATGGTCCGGTGACCAGGCCCGCCTCCGCCCGCGCTCCCCGGCTCGACCAGGTCTGCGCCGCCGCCGTCGAGGTGGCCCGCGACGCCATCACCGAGGTGGAGCCGACAGACATCGGCGACCATCTCCAGGCCGTCGCCGAGGGCGACCGGGTCGTCACCCACTACTTCGAATGCCGGATGGCCGGTTACCGCGGCTGGCGCTGGGCCGTCACGGTGACCCGGGTGCCGCGCAGCCGGCACGTCACCATCTGCGAGACGGTGCTGCTGCCCGGCCCGGACGCGCTGCTCGCCCCGGGCTGGTTGCCCTGGCAGGAGCGGCTCAAGCCGGGCGACCTGGGCCCGGGCGACCTGCTGCCCACCCCGGCCGACGACGAGCGGCTCGCCCCCGGCTACCTGCTCTCCGACGACCCGGCGGTCGAGGAGACCGCCTGGGAGCTGGGGCTGGGCCGGGCCCGGGTGCTGTCCCGGGAGGGGCGCGCCGAGACCGCCCAGCGCTGGTACGACGGTGACCACGGCCCGGACGCCGCGATCTCGACGGCCGCGCCGGCCGCCGCCCGCTGCGGCACCTGCGGTTTCTACCTGCCGCTGGCCGGGGCGCTGCGACTGGCCTTCGGCGCGTGCGGCAACTTCTACGCGCCCGACGACGGCCGGGTGGTCAGCGCCGACCACGGGTGCGGCGCGCACTCGGAGACGCTTGTGGAGACGCCCGAGACGCCCGTCGAGGAGCTGCCCACCGTCTACGACGACAGCGCGGTCGAGGCCATGACGGTCAGCCGGGCCCCCGGGTCGGTCGAGGCGTCCGAGCCGGCGGAGCCGTACGGCCACCCCTGACCGGTCAGCGCGGCCGCTGCGCGGCGGCCGCGCGTCGGCGACGCCGGTTGGCGTCGTGCCGCATCATCACCGCCAGGCCGGGAAAGCCCCACAGAAAACCGGCCAGGCAGGTCCAGAGCCAGTTCTGACGCCCGGACTCGGTGAGCCAGTCCCGGAAGAAGATCAGTAGCACCAGACCGGCCACCGCCCAGGCGATCAGCCCGGCGACGGCGAACGGCACCATCGGCGGGTCGAGCGGCTCCGGCCGCGGCTGTTGCTCCTGTGACACCGGCCCAGCCTACGTGATCGTTCTTCCCTGCCCGCCAGGTGATCTGGGACGATGCGCGCGACAAAACCCGGCCGATGACCAGATGAGGAACCATGTCCATTGCTCCACCGCCGGATCACGGCACTCCGCCCGATCCCGCGCATCCACGTAACGGCTTCGACCGCTTCTTCCTGATCTCGGCACGCGGGTCCACGCTGAGCCGGGAGCTTCGGGGCGGTTTCGCCACGTTCTTCACGATGGCGTACATCGTGGTGTTGAACCCGCTGATCCTGGGCAGCGGGAAGGACGGCGACGGCCGTTCGCTGGCGATTCCGGCGCTCGCCGCGGCGACCGCGCTGGTCGCCGGCCTGATGACCATCCTGATGGGCGTGGTGGCCCGGTTCCCGATCGCGCTCGCGGCCGGCCTGGGTGTGAACGCGCTCGTCGCGTACGAGATCGCGCCCCAGATGACCTGGGCGGACGCGATGGGCCTGGTGGTCATCGAGGGTGTGCTGATCGGCATCCTGGTGCTCACCGGACTGCGTACCGCGGTGTTCCGGTCGGTGCCGACGCAGCTCAAGACCGCGATCGGCGTCGGCATCGGTCTGTTCCTGACCATCATCGGCCTGGTCGACGCCGGGTTCGTCCGGCGTGTGCCGGACGCGGCGAACTCCACCGTGCCGGTCGGGCTGGGCATCAACGGCAAGATCGTCAGCTGGCCGATGCTGGTCTTCGTGGTCGGCCTGCTGATCACGCTGGTCCTGGTGGTACGCCGGGTCCGGGGCGCGATCCTGATCGGCATCCTCGCCTCCACCGTGCTGGCCATCGTGGTCGAGGCGATCGCCAACGTCGGCCCGTCCTTCGTCGACGGCAAGCCGAACCCGAAGGGCTGGGCGCTGAACGTGCCCGAGCTGCCGAAGCAGATCGTGGACGTGCCCGACCTGTCGTTGCTGGGCCAGTTCAACGTGCTGAACTCGTGGAGCCGGGTCGGCTGGCTGGTGCCGCTGATGTTCATCTTCACGCTGCTGATCACGGACTTCTTCGACACCATGGGCACGATGGTCGCGATCGGCCAGGAAGGGGACATGCTCGACGAGACGGGCACCCCGCCGAAGGCCAAGGAGATCCTGCTCGTCGACTCGATCGCCGCCGCGGCCGGTGGCGCCGCCTCGGTGTCCAGCAACACGTCGTACATCGAGAGCGCCGCAGGTGTCGCGGAGGGCGCCCGGACCGGCGTGGCCAACCTGGTCACCGGCAGCCTGTTCCTGCTGGCCATGTTCCTCGCGCCGCTGTCGTTGATCGTGCCGTTCGAGGCCGCGTCGACGGCCCTGGTGGTGGTCGGCTTCCTGATGATGACGGCGGTCCGCACGATCGACTGGACCGACTACGAGATCGCCATCCCGGCGTTCCTCACCATCGCGCTGATGCCGTTCACCTATTCGATCTCCAACGGCATCGGGGCCGGCGTGATCAGCTTCGTGCTGCTGAAGGTGGCGAAGGGTAAGGCCCGGGAGGTCCACCCGCTCCTGTACGGGGTCGCCGCGCTGTTCATCGTGTACTTCCTGCGCGGGCCGGTCGAGTCCGTGTTGCTCTGACGCTGGTGAGCCTGGTCATAACGCGTGTCGTTAGCCAGGCTCATTAGTTAAGCTAACTACCGTGACGGAGCGGACGGTGACGGCGAAACGCGTGCCACCGGCGCAGCTGGCCCCTCAGCTGCGAGATGCGATCACCCGGCTCAACCGGCGGGTCCGACAGGCCCGGCCGGTCGGCGACCTCACAGTCACCCAGCTGTCGGCGCTCACCAGCCTCAACCTGGCGGGCGCCCTCACACCACGGGAACTCGCTGATGTCGAACGGGTGCAGCCGCCCACGATGACGAAGATCGTCGCGAAGCTGGAGGAGCGGGGCCTCGTGCAACGCACCCCCCACCCGACCGACGGACGGCAGGTCATCCTGGCGGCTACCGAAGGGGGACGGGCCGTACTCGACCAGTTCGAGCGGGCCCGCAACGAGTGGCTGGCCACCCGGCTGGCCGAGCTCACCGAGGACGAACGCGAAACGCTACGGCGCGCCGCGGACATCCTCCAGGGCATCGCTCGCGCCTGACACCGCCGCCCGCGGTTCGCTTCGTCAGCTGTGGATGAAGCGTACCGACGCAAGGAGGCGCACCTAGAGTGCAGGCCAAATTGAGCACGATGTTCCAGTCCCTACGGGTCCGTAACTACCGACTCTTCGCCACCGGGCAGCTGATCAAACTGATCGGCGTCTGGATGATGTTCATCGCCCAGGACTGGCTCGTGCTCGAGCTCAGCGACAACTCGGCGACCGCGCTCGGCGTGGTCACCGCGTTGCAGTTCACGCCCGTACTCCTGCTCACGCTGCTCTCCGGACGGCTCGCCGACCGCTACGACAAGCGGATGCTGCTCTTCGTCGCCAACGCGTTCTGGACCGTGCTCGCGCTGGCCATGAGCGTCCTGGTCCTGACCGGCCTGGTGCAGCTCTGGCACGTCTTCACGTTCGCCGCCCTGCTCGGCGTCTCCAACGCGGTCGAGACACCGGTCCGTCAGGCGTTCGTCTCCGAGCTGGTCGGCATGCCGCTGCTGCCGAACGCGCTCTCGCTCAACGCGGCAGTGTTCAACTCCGCCCGGATCGTCGGCCCCGCCGTCGCCGGCCTGGCCATCGCCGCCGTCGACGTCGGCCCGGTCTTCCTGGTCACCGCGCTCAGCTCGATCGCCCCGCTGGTCAACGTGGTCCGGATGCGTACCGAGGAACTGCACCGCAAGGACCTGCCGCCGGTCGGCGAGCGGGACCAGGCCCGGGTGGTCGACGGCCTCCGGTACGTGGCACGCCGCCCCGACATCCTGCTGCCGATGGTCCTCATGTCGGTGATCGGGATGAGCCTGTTCAACTTCCAGCTCACCCTCGCCGCGCTCGCGAAGACCGTGTTCAACACCGGCGCCGCCTCGTTCGGCCTGTTCAGCACCGCGCTCGCGGCCGGTGCGCTGGTCGGGGCGTTGGCCGGCACCGGACGGCGCAGCCGGCCCTCGGTCTGGCTCGTGCTCGGTGCCGCGATCGGCTGCGCGGTCTTCGGCACGCTCGTCGGGCTCGCCCCGGCGTACTGGCTGGTCGTGGCGCTGCTGCTGCCCGCCGGGTTCTTCATGATCTACTTCGCTCAGGCCGCCAACCAGCGCGTCCAGCTCGGTGTCGACGCCTCCTTCCGGGGACGGGTGATGGCGCTGTGGGTGCTGGTGTTCCTGGGCACCAACCCGGTCGGCGCGCCGCTGATCGGCTGGGTCGCCGAGCACTACGGCGCGGGCGCGAGCATCTGGGCCGGCGGCCTGATCTCGCTGACCGCCGCGCTGCTGGCGCTCACCTGGCAGCTGCGCCGCTCCGGCGCCCGGCTGCGGATGCGGGTGCTCCCGATGCCCCGCTTCTACGTCGTGTCGCCCGGAGCCAAGTAGCCCCGATAGCCGGTCGTACCGGCCCGATTACCCAAACGGGTGGCGGGCCGGTGCGGCAGGGCTTAGCGTCGATGTGTGGAAGTGGGGCAGGGACTGCTGCTGGCGCTGGCGATCCTCGCCGTCTGCTGCCTGCCCGCCCTGTTCGCGCTGCTGTTCTGCGCTGACGAGATCATCGACCGGGTCGCGTGCGGGTGGGCCGAGTGGCGGGAGCAGCGCCGGGAACGCCGTACCATCGCGCGGCTCGACCGGGCCATCGAGGCCGAGGCGCTGACCCGCGACATCGACCTCACCGAGTTCGACCGGGACGGCCGACGGCCGCTGGACCAGCTCGCCACCGACCTGCGCCGCCTCGGCGGCCACCGGCTCGCCGCCAACGACCGCAGCGTGGTGTGGCACGGCGCGGTCATCGAGGCGTACGACGAACGGCTGCGCGCCGCCTGCCGGGCGCTCGGCATCGACGAGCACCTGGCCGAACTGGACGGCGTCGACCGGGAGATCGAACGGGTACGCGTCGAAGGGCTGCTGCACGCCGCCGGGCTGACGTTGCCGGCCGCCCGCGCCGCGCACCACCAGCGGCACCGCTGACCTGGTGCGTCTCTTCGCGGCGATCTACCCACCTGCCGTGGCGGTCGAGGACCTGACCGCCCGGGTCAAGGGCCTGCGGGTCGCGGCCGCCCGCCACGCCCGGCTGGCCGATCCGGCGGACCTGCACCTCACGCTGGCCTTCCTCGGCGAGGTGCCGGACGTCCGGCTCCCCGACGTGAAGCACGCGCTCGCCTCGGCCGCCCGGACAGCTCGTGCCCCACTGCTGCGCCTCGCGGGCGGCGGCAGCTTCGGTCAGGGCCGGTCCACTGTGCTCTGGGTCGACGTACGCGGCGACGTCGAGGCGCTCGACGCGCTCGCCCGCTCGATCCGCGGCGGGCTGCGCGAGGCCGGGCTGCCCTGCGACGACAAGCCGTTCCGGGCGCACCTGACCATCGCCCGCCCCGGTGACCGGGTGCCCGAGGCCGACCTCCACGCCGACCGGGACACCCTCAACGGGTACGCCGGCCCACAGTGGTCGGCCGGTGAGGTGATGCTGACCCGCAGCCACCCGGGCAGTACGCCCCGCCACACGCGCATCGCCGCGTGGGCGCTCGCGCCGGCGCGTTGATGCGGGCGGCGTGCTAATTCGGCGGCGTGTTAAGAAGGGGCCCCTTCTCTACCTGAGGCGTTAAGAAGGGGCCCTTCCTTTCACCAGGCCCAGGCCTCGGGGCCGGGGCCGCCGTTGCCTACGGGCGGGAACAGCTCGTCCAGGCGGGTCAGCGTGGGCTCGTCCAGGTGGACGTCGAGCGCGCCGAGGTTGCGGTCGAGCTGGTCCATGGTGCGCGGGCCGACGATCGGGGCGGTCACACCCGGACGGGACAGCAGCCACGCCAGCGCCACGTCAGCCGGGTCGTGGCCCAGGTCGGCGCAGAGCTTCTCGTACGCCTCGATCGTGCCGCGGTGCTCGGCCAGCGCGTCGGCCGAGCGGCCGGTGGTGCCGCGCGCCGCACTGCCCTCGGCCATCTTGCGGATGATGCCGGAGAGCAGCCCGCCGTGCAGCGGCGACCACGGGATGATGCCCAGCCCGTAGTGCTGGGCGGCCGGCACGACCTCCAGCTCGACGTACCGGGTCAGCAGGTTGTAGATGCACTGCTCGGAGACGAGGCCGAGGAAGTTGCGCTTACCGGCTGCGGCCTGCGCCTGCGCGATGTGCCAGCCGGCGAAGTTGGACGAGCCGACGTAGAGCACCTTGCCCTGCGCGACGAGCGTCTCCATCGCCTGCCAGATCTCCTCCCACGGCGTGGCCCGGGAGATGTGGTGCATCTGGTAGAGGTCGATCGTGTCGGTCTGGAGGCGGCGCAGCGAGTCCTCGCAGGCCCGGATGATGTGCCGGGCGCTCAGGCCCTGCTCGTTGGGCCACTCGCCCATCTTGCCGTACACCTTGGTGGCGAGGACGACCTTGTCGCGGCGCCCGCCGCCCTGCGCGAACCAGCGGCCGACGATGTGCTCGGTGACGCCCTCACCGAGCTTCCAGCCGTAGACGTTCGCGGTGTCGAAGAAGTTGATCCCGTGTTCGAGCGCCCGGTCCATGATGGCGAAGCTGTCCGGCTCGTCGGTCTGCGGACCGAAGTTCATCGTGCCGAGGCAGAGTCGGCTCACGGACAGGCCGGTGCGTCCCAGGTTCGTGTACTCCATGACTCCACCCTGGCACGCCGGCACCTGGAGTGCCCTCTCAACGAGCCAGGGTGGAGCTTGCGGATCAGGAGGATTCGCGGGCCGCCGGGCCGGTGCCGAAGAGCACGTCGTCCCAGCTCGGCAGCCGCTTGCGTGGCTTGCCACCGGCCTCGGTGGACTCGCCGCCCGCGCCGCCGGTCGCCGCCGCGGCACCGGTGCGCCGCGGCCGCAGCACTGCCAGCGAGGGTACGGCCGGGATCTCCTTCGGCGCGTCCGAGTCGTCGTCGAAGGCCGAGCCCTGCCCGCCCCCGAGCAGCGCGGCGGCGCCACCGGCGACGGCCCGCTGGCGGGGCGCCTCCTGCGCGGCCGGGGAGCGGGTGTCGAGACCGCGCCCGGACGTGCCGCCGAGCGGCCGGTCCAGCGAGGCGAGCAGCGCGTCCCGGCCGGCGCGGATCGGGTCACGCCCCGGACGGGCGTGCTCGGAGGCGGCCGGCAGGCCGTGCCCGCCCCGGCTCGGCTCGCCACGCGACGGACCGGGCAGCGCGTGACCGCCCCGCTCCGGCGCCGGCTCCTGGCCGAGGATCGGCGTGGGCCGCTCGGCGCAGAGGTATTGCGCCATGTCGTCGTGCGGGGCGACGTTCTGCCGGGTCTTGTCCAGGTCCCACACCGCCTGCGCGGTGGCCTTGCCGGACGGCCAGGTCGCGATGATCCGCCAGGTGCCGTCGTCGCGGCGGTAGGCGTCCCACGAGATCTTCTCGGTGTCGATGCCGTGCTGGGCCAGCCGGCCGTTGACGACCTCGGCCAGCGGGGTCGGCTTCTCCGCGCCCTTCAGCCGGGTGCGGCGGGCGTGCTGGGCGAGCATGGCCCGCTCCTGAAGCACCGGGCCGGCGTAGCGCAGCACCCGGTCGACCGGCACGCCGGCGATGCGGGCGACGTCCTCGGCGGACTCACCGGAGCGGATGCGGGCCTGGATGTCCCGTGGGGACAGCGACGGCGTCGGGTCGGTGGCGCTCGGCACCACAGCGAGCGGCGGGGCACCCGGCTCGGCGTGCAGCGCCGACGCGATCCGCTCGTCGATGGGCAGCGCCAGCAGGCGCCCCACCTCGTCGGCGAGCACCAGGGCCTGGCCGTCCTCGGAGAGGGCGACGAAGCGTACTGGGCGCATGGGCTTGCCTCCGTCCCGCTTCGCTGGCCGTCACGCCACGGGAGCCGGCCACCCGGGCGTCTCGCACCACCGTACGCTCATCTACCCGCCGATGGGGACTGCGACACCCCGGCATGTCGTGACTGAGCTGCGGTAATGATCACGGTGGGTGGCCGCCGGAGCCCTGACGGCCACGCACCGTGACGGCGTGATCAGAGTCGCTCGACCACGTAGTCGATGGACGCGGTGAGCGCCTCGACGTCGGCCGGCTCGACGGCCGGGAACAGCGCCACCCGCAGCTGGTTGCGGCCCAGCTTGCGGTACGGCTCGGTGTCGACGATGCCGTTGGCGCGCAGCACCTTGGCGATCGCCGTGGCGTCCACCCCGTCGGCGAAGTCGACGGTGGCGACCACGTTGGACCGCAGCGCAGGGTCCGCCACGAACGGGGTGGCGAACGACGAGCGCTCGGCCCAGCCGTACACGATGCCGGCGCTCTCGGCGGTGCGCTTGGCCGCCCAGGCCAGCCCGCCCTGGGAGTTCATCCAGTCGGTCTGCTCGGCGGCCAGGAAGATGGTCGCCAGCGCCGGGGTGTTGTACGTCTGCTCCAGCCGCGAGTTGTCGATCGCGGTGACCAGGTCGAGGAAGGCCGGGAGGTAGCGGCCCGACTCCTTGATCTCGGTGGCCCGGGCCAGCGCGGCCGGCGACATCAGGGCCAGCCAGAGGCCACCGTCGGAGCCGAAGCACTTCTGCGGCGCGAAGTAGTAGACGTCGGTCTGGGCGACGTCCACGTCCAGGCCGCCCGCGCCGGAGGTAGCGTCGACCAGCAGCAGCGAGCCCTCGTCGGCGCCCGCCACCCGGCTGATCGGCACCGCGACACCGGTGGAGGTCTCGTTGTGCGGGGTGGCGTAGACGTCCACGCCGGCCTCGGCGACCAGCGTCGGGGCGCTGCCCGCGTCGGACTTGCGCACCGTCGGCTCACCGAGGAACGGTGCGTCCTTGACCGACTTGGCGAACTTGGCGCCGAACTCGCCGAAGCTGGCGAACTGGGCCCGGTCACGGATCAGGCCGAACGTGGCGACCTCCCAGAACGCGGTGGTGCCGCCGTTGCCGAGCACCACCTCGTACCCCTCGGGCAGGGAGTAGAACTCGGCCAGGCCGCGGCGCAGCCGGGCGACCTGGTCGCGGACCGTCTTCTGCCGGTGCGACGTGCCCAGGTAGCTGGTGGCGACGTCGGCGAGGGCGGAGACCGCGGCCGGACGGACCTTGGACGGGCCGCAGCCGAATCGTCCGTCGGCGGGCCTGATCTCGTCGGGAATCCGGATGGTCGGTGCGTCAGCCACGGTCTTGAAGATCCTTCCGCATGGGCGAGAGGTGAGCTGGCAGGGCGCGGACGAGGTGCTGCCGCGTGGCGGCGGGCGTCCGAGCCCGTTCCGGCGACACTGCCACGGCAATCCTCGCACCTGTCCGGGCACGTCCGGCGGGCTGTCCCACCCCGGTCGGTGAGGCGTCCGCCACACGGGCCGCGAGCCGGTCCCGGAAATGCCGGAGCCCCGCTCCACCGGCGGGTGGAAGCGGGGCCCCGGGCGAGACGTCAGACGCCGTGCGGGATGGCGTCCCAGCCCTCGACCTCCTGCGGCTTGCGCGAGCCGTGGCCGACGTACGTCGCCGACGGGCGCACCAGCCGCTGGAGCTTCTTCTGCTCCAGGATGTGCGCCGACCAGCCGCCCATCCGCGCGCAGGTGAACATCGAGGTGAACATGTGCGCCGGCACCTCGGCGAAGTCCAGCACCACTGCCGACCAGAACTCGACGTTGGTGGCGAGGACGCGGTCCGGGCGGCGGGCCTGCAGCTCGGCCAGCGCGGCCTTCTCCAGCGCCTCGGCGACCTCGAAGCGCGGCGCGCCCAGCTCCTTGGCGGTACGCCGCAGCACGCGGGCGCGGGGGTCCTCGGCCCGGTAGACCCGGTGGCCGAAGCCCATCAGCCGCTCGCCCCGGTCGAGCACGCCCTTGACGTACCCGTCGGCGTCGCCGCTGCGCTCGACCGCCTCCAGCATGCTGAGCACCCGGGACGGGGCGCCGCCGTGCAGCGGGCCGGAGAGCGCGCCGATGCCGGAGGAGATGCAGGCCGCGGCGTCCGCGCCGGTGGAGGCGACGATCCGGGCGGTGAAGGTGGAGGCGTTCAGGCCGTGCTCGGCGGCCGAGATGAAGTACGCGTCGACGGCCTTGACGTGCCGCGGGTCGGGCTCACCCCGCCAGCGCTTCATGAACCGCTCGACGATGGTCTCCGCCTTGTCGATCTCCTTCTGCGGCACGGCCGGCAGGCCCAGGCCGCGCGCCGACTGGGCGACGAAGGACAGCGCGGTGACCGACACCCGGGCCAGGTCCTCGCGGGCCTGCTCGTCGGAGATGTCGAGAAGCTGGCTGAGCCCCCAGTACGGCGCCAGCATGGCGACCGCGGACTGCACGTCGACGCGGATGTCACCGGAGTGCACCGGCACCGGGAACGGCTCGGCCGGCGGCAGGCCCGGGCCGAACCGGCCGTCCACCAGCAGCGCCCAGACGTTGCCGAACGAGACCTGGCCGATCAGGTCCTCGATGTCCACGCCCCGGTAGCGCAGTGAACCCCCCGCGCGGTCGGGTTCGGCGATCTCGGTCTCGAAGGCTACGACGCCCTCCAGGCCCGGTTTGAAATCGGACATGTCGTCTCCTGGCTTCGGCTCGGCGCGCCCGGGCGGGCTGATCGAGCCCCGCAGCTCAGGCGACCCTTCAGGGATGTGGTTCGGAACATCTTGCCCGGTGGGTAACAGACTGCGCGACCCACAGCCACTGTGCGCCACACGACATCCCCGCCGCTGGCCGTCGGTGAGAGAGGGAGAAGACTGGGTACCGGGGCCTGGCCAGCGTCGGGGGACGCCGGCACGCCCGGGAGAGGGACGAGCACAGTGACAGGCGACACACCCGCACCGGCCGGTATGCGTAACGAGTACGCCGCCGACCTGGGCCTGACCGAGGCGGACCTGGCGCCGGACTGGCACACCCAGTTCGCCCGCTGGTTCGCCGACGCGGTGGCACATCCGCTGCCCGAGCCGAACGCGATGGTGCTCGGCACCGCCGACGCCCGGGGCCGGCCCAGCGGGCGCACCGTGCTGCTCAAGGGGTACGACCCGGAGGGCTTCGTCTTCTACACCAACCACGGGTCGCGCAAGGGTGCCGAGGTGACCGGGAACCCGTGGGCCAGCCTGGTGTTCCCCTGGTTCCCGATGCAGCGGCAGGTGACGGTGACCGGCCGGGTCGAGCCGGTGGACCGGGCCGAGACCGAGGCGTACTTCGCCAGCCGGCCGCGCGGCTCGCAGCTCGGGGCGTGGGCCAGCGCCCAGTCGACGGTGGTGCCGGACCGCGCCGCGCTCGACGAGGCGTACCGGGCGGCGGCGGAACGGTTCGCCGACGTGGACCCGATCCCCGCGCCGCCGCACTGGGGCGGGTTCCGGGTCCGGCCCGAGACGGTCGAGTTCTGGCAGGGCCGGGCCAGCCGGCTGCACGACCGGCTGCGCTTCCGGCGTACCGGGAACGGGGTTTTCGTCGTCGAGCGGCTCGCGCCGTGACCGACGTCACGCAGGCCCGGCGGCGGGGTGCGCGCCGCTGGGCGATCGACCTGCGCCCGCTGCGCGTGCCCGCGTACCGGCGGGTCTGGACCGGCAACGCGATCGCGATGTTCGGCTTCCAGTTCACCGCCGTGGCGGTGCCGGTGGAGATGTTCGACCTGACCGGCGGCTCGCTCTGGGTCGGCCTGCTGGGCATCGCCGGTTTCGTGCCGCTGCTGCTGTTCGGGTTGTGGGGCGGCGCGATCGCCGATGCCCGGGACCGCCGCCGGGTGCTGCTCGTCGGCGGTTGCGTGCTCTGGGCGTCGACGCTGGGGCTGCTGGTGCAGTCGCTGGCCGGCGTGCGCAGCCCGCTGCTGCTCCTGCTGCTCGTCGCCCTCCAGTCGACCGCCTTCGCGATCACCTCACCGGCCCGCAGCGCGATCCTGCCCCGGCTCGTGCCGGCCGAGCTGGTCCCGGCGGCAACCACGCTGAACTTCACCACGTTCACCGCCGCCGCCGTCTTCGGCCCGCTCGCCGCCGGCCTGATCTTCGCCGGGTGGGAGGTCGGGACGGCGCTGCCCATCGCGTACGCGGCGGACGCGCTGCTGTACACGGCGGCGCTCTGGGCCACGCTGCGGCTGCCCGCGATGCCGCCCGCGCCGGACCCGGACGGCGGCGTCCGCAAGGCCGGGCTGGCCAGCATCGTCGACGGTTTCCGCTACCTGGCCACCACGCGGGTGCTGCTGCTGTCCTTCGCCATCGACCTGATCGCGATGATCCTGGCCATGCCGCGGGCGCTCTTCCCCGAGCTGGCGCAGGAACGCTTCGGCGGCGCCTCGGCGGTGGGCTGGCTCTACAGCTCGATCGCCATCGGCGCGATGCTGGGCGGCCTGACCTCCGGGTGGATCGGCCGGGTACGCCGGCAGGGCCTCGCGCTCACCGTGGCGGTGGTCGGCTGGGGCGTGGCGATCGCGCTCGCCGGGCTGGCCGGGCAGTTGTGGGTGGCGGTGGTGCTGCTGGGCGTCGCCGGCGCCGCCGACCTGGTCAGCGCCACGCTGCGCCAGTCGATGCTGCTGGTCTACGCGCCGGACCGGATGCGGGGCCGCCTCCAGGGCGTGAACACCGTCGTGGTGGCCGGTGGCCCGCGTCTGGGCGATCTGCGGGCCGGCGCGACGGCCGCCGGGTTCGGCACCGGCGTCGCCATGGTCGGTGGTGGCCTGGCCGCCGCCGTACTCGCGGTGTTGCTGGTGGTGGCGTTCCCGGCGCTGCTGCGCTATCGCTCGACCACCCCCGCCGAGGAGCGCCACTGACGGTAGGGTCGCCGACATGGGGATCGACGTGCAGCCACCGTCCGGTACACAGTGGACCATTTCCGCCGACGGCCACGAGGCCGTCGTGGTCGAGGTGGGCGGCGGGCTGCGGGCCTACCGGCACGACGGCGTGGACTACCTCGACGGGTACGCCGAGGACGAGGTCTGCCCCGGCTCGGCCGGTCAGGTGCTCGCGCCCTGGCCGAACCGGATCCGGGACGGCGTCTACTCGTTCGGGGAGCGGTCGTTCCAGCTCGACCTCACCGAGCCGGAGCGGCACAACGCGCTGCACGGCCTGGTGAACTGGGCGCGGTGGCAGCTGATCGAGCAGTCGGCCCAGAGCGTGACGATCGGCTACGACCTGCCGCCCAGCCCCGGCTACCCGTGGGCGCTGCGGCTGCGGGCCCGGTGGAGCGTCGGCCCGGACGGGCTGCGGGCCGAGCACGAGGCGACGAACCTGTCCGGCGAGCCGGCGCCGTTCGGCTTCTCCGTGCACCCCTACCTGCAACTGCCGAAGGCCGGCGTGGACGGGATTCGGCTGCACCTGCCGGCCCGGCGGCGGGTGCTGGTGGACGGCCGCCTGCTTCCGGTCGGTGCGACCGAGGTGACCGGCTCCGAGTTCGACTTCACCAGCCCGCGCCCGATCGGCGACCTGGTCCTCGACACCGCCTTCGGTGACGTCGAGCGGGACGCCGACGGCGGCTCGGCGGTGACGCTCGGCTCGCCGGACGGCTCGTCCGGGCTGCGGATCTGGGCGGACCGCGAGTTCGGCTGGTGGCAGGTGTTCACCGGCGACACGCTCGGCGGGGAACGGCACCGCCGGTCGGTGGCGGTCGAGCCGATGACCTGCCCGCCTGATGCGTTCCGCTCCGGCAGGGACGTCATCACGCTGGAGCCGGGGCAGACCTGGCGGGGCGCCTGGGGCGTCCGGCCGGAGGTATGAGCGTGGAGTTCGCCGAGGTAGTCCGCCGCCGCCGGATGGTGCGCAACTACGACCCCGACCGCCCGGTGCCGCCGGAGGTGGTGGACCGCCTGCTGGACCATGCGGTCCGCGCGCCGTCGGCCGGGTTCGCCCAGGGCTGGGGCTTCCTGGTGCTGGAGGAACCCGAGGACCGGGAACGGTTCTGGGCGGCGACCACGCCCGGTGGCGGCGGCCGGGAACGCTGGCTGGCCGGGATGCGCCGGGCGCCGCTGATCGTGGTGCCGCACGCCAACCGTGACGCCTACCTGGACCGCTACGCCGAGCCGGACAAGGGCTGGGCGGACCGCGCCGAGGACCGCTGGCCGGTGCCCTACTGGTACGTGGACACCGGCTTCGCGGCGCTGCTGATGCTGCTCACCGCCGTGGACGAAGGGCTGGGCGCCTGCTTCTTCGGCATTCCGCCGCAGCGGATCGAGGCGTACCGGGAGGCGTTCGGGGTACCGCCGGAACTCAGCCCCGTCGGAGCCATCACAGTGGGTTATCGGGCTGTTGACCATCGGTCACCGTCGCTGCGTAGAGGGCGGCGTCCGGTGCAGGATGTGGTGCGGCGGGGACGGTGGACCTGAGCGGTTAGGCTGACATCCACATCGTCAGCCGGGCCTGGGGGAGGAGAGCACGCCGTGATCTTCAGGGCGGTCCGGGACGGGCGTCCCTACCCGGAGCACAACCTCACGCTGAAGCAGTGGGCCGAGATCCCGCCGCGCCCGCTGCGGCTGGACCAGCTCATCACCACCAAGCGCGAACTGGCGCTGGACAAGCTGCTCGCGGAGGACTCCACCTTCTACGGCGACCTCTTCCCGCACGTGGTCCAGTGGAACGGCGGCCTCTACCTCGAGGACGGCCTGCACCGGGCGCTGCGCGCGGCGCTGCAGCAGCGCAACCAGATCCACGCGCGCGTGCTGGTCCTCGGCGACCAGGGCGAGTGACGCCCGGCTGAGCCTTGGTTAAGGTGACGCCATGACTCCTCTGGACCTGCTCGACATCGATGCGTCGCTCAGCGAGGAGGAGCGGCAGATCCGCGCCGTCGTGCGCCAGCTCGTGACCGACCGGGTACGCCCGCACGTCGCCGGCTGGTACGAGGACGGCCAGGTGCCGGCCCGTGAGCTGGCCCGCGAGTTCGGCAAGCTCGGCCTGCTCGGCATGCACCTGACCGGGTACGGCTGCGCCGGCGCGTCCGCGGTCGCGTACGGGCTGGCCTGCCTGGAACTGGAGGCCGGCGACTCCGGCGTCCGCTCGCTGGTCTCGGTGCAGGGATCGCTGGCCATGTACGCCATCTGGCGCTTCGGCAGCGAGGAGCAGAAGCAGCGCTGGCTGCCCGCCATGGCGGCCGGCGAGGCGATCGGCTGTTTCGGGCTCACCGAGCCCGACCACGGCTCCGACCCCGGCTCGATGGCCACCCGGGCCCGCCGCGACGGCGACGACTGGATCCTCAACGGCAGCAAACTGTGGATCACCAACGCGCCGATCGCCGACGTGGGCGTGATCTGGGCGCGCACCGACGAGGGCGTGCGCGGCTTCGCCGTACCCATGGACACGCCGGGGGTGACGGCGCGCGAGATCCGGCACAAGATGTCGCTGCGCGCGTCACTGACCGGCGAGATCGCGCTCGACGACGTCCGGCTGCCGGCCGACGCGCGACTGCCCGAGGCGATCGGGCTGAAGGCGCCGCTGGGGTGCCTGACCGAGGCCCGGCACGGCATCGTCTGGGGCGCGCTCGGCGCGGCCCGCGACTGCCTGGAAACCGCATTGGAGTACGCGACCACGCGCACCCAGTTCGGCCGCCCGCTCGCCGGTTTCCAGCTCACCCAGGCCAAGCTCGCCGACATGGCGGTGGAGTGGAACAAGGGGATGCTGCTCGCGCTGCACCTGGGCCGTCTCGCCGACGCCGGCTCGCTGCAGCCTCACCAGGTGAGCGTGGGCAAGCTGAACAACGTCCGGGAGGCGCTCGCCATCGCGCGGCAGTGCCGCACGATCCTCGGCGCGAACGGAGTCTCCGGCGAGTACCCGGTGATGCGGCACGCCAACAACCTGGAGAGCGTGCTCACCTACGAGGGCACCTCCGAGATCCACCAGCTCGTCATCGGCCAGCGGCTGACGGGCCTGTCCGCGTTCGCCTGACCTGCGGTTTCACCCGATCGGGACGCTCGGCGAGCGACTGTCGCACGGTGGCCGTACCGTCTTTGTCAGTCGATGTGTCGGACGAGGACGGTGAGGGCGATGGCCCGCGACGGTGACATCAACGAGCCCACCCGGGAGTTCCCGGACTACCCCACCAGCGAGTCCCTTCGCGACCGGGCGGAAGGCTCGCCCGACCCGGGCCGCGATCCCGATCGCGAGCCCGGTCCGGGCGCCCCGGCGTCGGGCGGCGGCGCGGCTCGTGGCCTGCTCTGGGTGCTCGGCGCGGCGGCGCTGGCGGTGGTGGTGCTGCTCGGCGTGCAGGCCACCGGTCTGCTGCCCGACTTCCGCAACCCGTTCGCCAAGGAACAGACCGACCGCAGCCAGCCGCCGCTGCTCAAGTCGATCCGCGACCTGAGCCGCTACGTCGCCGCCGAGGGCAACTTCCAGGTCGTGGTGGACGTGCAGAACGACCGGCGCAACGTGCCCGACTTCCTGCTCAACGAGCGCACGCTGTTCGTCGGGGCGGGCCGCGTCGAGGCGTACGTCGACTTCGCGAAGATCGCCGACGGCGCGGTGACGGTCTCCGAGGACGGCAAGTCCGCCGAGATCAAGCTGCCCGCGCCGCAGCTCGGCGAGACCGACCTGGACATGGACAAGAGCTACGTGTTCGCCCAGCAGCGCGGCCTGATCAACCGGCTCAACGACCTGGTGGCCGGCGACCCCAACCGGCAGCAGCAGATCTACAAGCTCGCCGAGGACCGGATCACCGCGGCGGCCCGCGACAGTGGGCTCGCCGCCCGCGCCGAGGAGAACACCCGCAAGATGCTGGAAGGGCTGCTGCGCTCGCTCGGCTACGAGAAGGTGACTGTCACCTACACCGCGCCCTGATCTTCGTGCGCTGACGCCGCGCGCCCGCCCCGATGGTCCGGGGCGGGCGTGTCGCGTGTGTGCCGGTGTCCCGGCTTCGTGTCGCGTCAGCGGGTGGCGAGGTAGCGGTCCTCGTTCGGCATCAGAACCCACAGGATCAGGTAGATGATCACCTGCGTGCCGGGCAGCAGCAGCGACAGCAGGAACAGCAGCCGGACCAGGCCGGCCGACATGCCGAACCGCTGCCCCAGGCCGGCGCAGACACCGGCGATCATGCGCCCCTGGCGGGGCCGGACCAGTTTGCGACTCATCGTCGTCTCCCACTTCTGCGGCGATCCGCCGCGCTGATTCCACGGTAGAGAGGGGTGCGCGCCGCGCCCTCGGCCCCGAGGATGATCGGCGACCCGGGCACCCGTAGGTGCATACCCCGGACCGTCCCCACCGACTCACCGCGGAGACTCCCGGGTCGCCGCCGCGGTTTCCGGTCCGAGGTGGTCCCGCAGTCACGGGTCGGGGAACTGCGGTTCCTGCTCAGCGCTTCCGCACTGCTGGCCACACCATCAGCCCTACCTCCCGCCCCCTCCCGCCCCCTCCCGCTCCCGCTTTCGTCTCCCGCCTTCCGTCTCCCGCCTTCCGCGATCTTGCACTTGAGGCCCTCGACGTGCCCTATTTGCTCTGGATTGACGGGGCGGGAAGTGCAAGGTCGCGGCAGTTGACGGGGTGGCGTGCGGTGGGAGCCGCGCTCGGTCGCGTGTTGCGGCGAGTGCGTTCCGTGGTGCGGGACTGGCGTTCCGTTGAGTGGGATTCGTGGAGATCTTGGAAGGAAAGGGTCCCTATGGGGGCCGTTTGGTTCCAAGATCTGCCGGGAGCCGGGAGCCGGGAGCCGGGAGCCGGGAGCCGGGAGCCGGGAGCCGGGAGCCGGGAGCCGGGAGCCGCTCTCCCGCCGCGCTGTGCGGCGATCTTGGAGTTGTGGTGGTTCACGAAGGTCGTAAATGCCGCCATCCGGGCGCCACAACTCCAAGATCGACGGGGGGAGTGGGGGCCGGAGGGGGCAGCGCTCGCTCGCGGGCGGGCATGGGGCGGAGTGGGGGCGGGTATTCATGAGGGCGGGGTAGGCTCGCCGGTCGGGCGCCCCCACCCCGGGCGCCGGCCGTCCCGCCTGGCGGGGGCGGCAACCCCACGCACCGGCTCGGATCCGCACAACGGGGACGACGGCGAGGAAAGCAGCAAATGATCAGTGTTTTCGATCTTTTCAGTGTCGGTATCGGGCCGTCCAGCTCGCACACGGTCGGGCCGATGCGGGCCGCCCGTACGTTTGTGGCGGGTTTGAAGGCTGACGGGCAGCTCGCTGACGTGGCGCGGGTACGGGCGGAGCTGTTCGGTTCGCTCGGCGCGACCGGGCATGGGCATGGCAGTGACCGGGCGGTGCTGCTGGGGCTGGAGGGCGAGGTTCCGGAGACCGTCGACACCGACTCGGTGGGGCCGCGCGTCGAGCGGATCCGCACCCAGCGGCGGCTCGACTTGTTCGGCAGTCAGGGGATCGTCTTCGATCCGGACACGGATCTGGTGCTGCATCGTCGGCGGTCGTTGCCGTATCACCCGAACGGGATGACGTTCGCGGCGTACGACGTGGCCGGGAACGAGGTGCGGACGCGCACGTACTACTCGGTGGGTGGCGGGTTCGTGGTGGACGAGGCGGCCGCCGGGGCGGACCGGATCAAGGCGGACAGCACCCGGGTGCGGCACCCCTTCCTCACCGGCGCGGAACTGCTCAAGGTCACCTCGGAGACGGGTCTGTCGATCAGTGAGGTGATGCTCGCCAACGAGGTGTCCTGGCGTAGCGAGGCGGACGTACGCGCGGGGCTGCTGGAGATCTGGCGGGTGATGCGCGAGTGCGTGGAGAACGGCTGCACCCGTGACGGCGTACTCCCGGGTGGGTTGAAGGTCCGGCGGCGCGCGGCGGAGATGCGGCGCGGCCTGGAGGCGGAGACCGGTAGCGGGGATCCGTTGCGCGCGATGGACTGGGTGACGTTGTTCGCGCTGGCGGTCAACGAGGAGAACGCGGCGGGTGGGCGGGTGGTGACCGCGCCGACGAACGGGGCTGCCGGGATCATCCCGGCGGTGCTGCACTACTACACCCGGTTCGTGCCGGGCGCGTCCGAGGAGGGCGTGGTGCGGTTCCTGCTGGCGGCGGGCGCGATCGGTGTGCTGTTCAAGGAGAACGCCTCGATCTCGGGTGCGGAGGTGGGCTGTCAGGGCGAGGTGGGTTCGGCGTGCTCGATGGCGGCGGCCGGGCTGGCCGAGGCGTTGGGCGGTACGCCGGAGCAGGTGGAGAACGCCGCCGAGATCGGCATGGAGCACAACCTGGGGCTGACCTGCGACCCGGTGGGTGGCCTGGTGCAGATCCCGTGCATCGAGCGCAACGCGGTGGCGAGCATCAAGGCGATCACCGCGGCCCGGCTGGCGTTGCGGGGCGACGGGGTGCACCACGTGTCGTTGGACAAGGTCATCAAGACCATGCGGGAGACCGGCGCGGACATGAAGGTCAAGTACAAGGAGACCGCGCGGGGCGGGCTCGCCGTCAACGTCATCGAGTGCTGACCTCGTTGGGGTGATCCCGGCCCGCACCCGGCCCGGGAGCGCGACTGACAAAGCGACCATCATGCGGTGACGTCAGGCGTCGCGGCGCTCTGGTCCGCCCGCACCTCGCTGCGCATCCTGGTCCGCCGGGACCTCGCGGTGAAGTACCAGCAGTCGGTGCTGGGCTACTTCTGGTCGCTGATCGAACCGCTCGGCATGGGCCTGATCTACTGGTTCGTCTTCGGCGTGCTCTACTCCGGCGCGACCCGGCGGCACCTGGGCGAGGCGGCCGGGTCGTACCCGCTGTTCCTGATCACCGGGATCTTCGCCTGGATGTGGGCGAGTTCGGCGCTGACCGAGGCCGCGAACGCGCTCAGCGGGCAGGCCCGGCTGATCACCACGATGAACCTGCCCCGGCCGATCTTCCCGATCGGGCGGGTCACCGGGCGCTTCGCCGAGTACCTGGCCGGGCTGCCGATCCTGGTCGCCGTCGCGGCGATCTACGCGAGTCAGGGGAAGATCCGCCCCGGCTGGAGCCTGCTGGCGCTGCCGCTGGCGGTGGCGGTGCAGTTCGTGCTGCTGGTGGGCCTGGCGCTGCTGCTGTCGGCGGGCAACGTGCTGATGCGCGACATCGAGCGCACCATGCGGCTGATCATCAGGCTGCTGTTCTACGCGACGCCGATCATCTATCCGCTCGACCTGGTCCAGGAGTCGGGCATGCCGGGCTGGCTCAAGATCGGGTACGAGCTGAACCCGCTGGTCGGGATCTTCCAACTGCACCACGCGGTCTGGTACCCGGACGAGTTCCCGGACGCCCGGCTGCTCGCGATCACGGTGTCCGGCAGCGTGTTGGTGCTGGCGCTCGGCTGGTGGGCGTTCCACCGCCTCGAACCGGCAGTGCTGAAGGAACTCTGAATGGCCCCGATCATCGAGGCGGACGGGCTCGGCATCCGGTTCGTCCGCAACCGGCGCCGCCAGCTGCGGCTGCGGGAGCTGATCGTGCACCGGGGCGCCCGCGACCCGGACGCGGGCCGGTTCTGGCCGCTGCGTGACCTGTCGTTCCGGATCGAACCGGGCGAGACGGTGGGCGTGGTGGGGCGCAACGGCACCGGCAAGAGCACGCTGCTGCGGCTGATCGCCGGTGTGCTCATCCCGGACGAGGGTTCGATCCGGGTGCACGGCCGGGTGGCGCCGCTGCTCGAACTGTCCGCCGGGTTCTCCGGGGACCTGACCGGCCGGGAGAACCTGTACCTGGTGGGCGGGCTGCACGGACTGTCGTCGGCGTACCTGCGGGAACACTTCGACGAGATCGTCTCGTTCGCCGGTGAGCAGGTGGAACGCGCCATCGACACGTCGGTGCGGCACTACTCGTCGGGGATGAAGGTGCGGCTGGGCTTCGCGGTGATCGCGCACCTGCCGCATCCGGTGCTGCTTGTGGACGAGGTGACAGCGGTCGGGGACGCGGAGTTCCGCGCGAAGTGCTATGCGACCATCGAGCGACTTCTCGCGGAAGGGCGCACGCTGGTGCTGGTGTCACACAACGACAAGGACCTCACCCGGTTCTGCCGTCGGGGGCTCTACCTCGACGCCGGACGGCTGATCGTCGACGGGACGATCGACGAGGCGCTGGCGGCCTACGCCGACGCGGCGAAGCGGTGACGCTCGCGATCGTGCTCGCCGCCGACCCGGCGGCGGGCCACCTCACCGAGCCCGGCCGGCCCGCCGGGGAACCGCTCACCGAGCGCCTGGCCGCGCAGTGGCGCCGGGCCGGGGCGGACGACGTGCGTATCGCCGCCGACCTGACCGAGCTGGCCGACCTGGTGGCCGCCGCGACCGGCCCGGTGCTGGTGAGCGGCGCGGACCTGGTGGCGCACACCGCCGTACTCAAGCATCTCGCGACCAGCCCGGTGGGGCCGACGGTGGCGCTGGTGCTCACCGATCCGCCCGCTCCCGGGCAGGCCACCGTGCGCGAGGAGCGCGGCCAGGTGGTCGAGGTCGACGCCGCCGACGCGAGCGGCGTGTTCGGCGGCGCGCTGCGGGTGGGCCCGGCCGACCTGCCGGCGCTCGCCGACGCCGCCCGCCGCGCCGCAGGCGCCGCGCCGGATGCGCCGGACGCGCGCCTGACCGACCCGGCGTCCGCGCCGGGCGTCGGCATCGCGGACGGCGGGCCGCGGAACGCGGTGGACCGGCTCGTGGCCGACCTCGCCGCCCGCGGCACGCTGATCTTCGCCCAGCGGGTACGTCTGCTCGTGGCGCACCGGGTCGGCGACGAGGCGCAGCGGGCGGCGGCCGAGGCGGCGGTGGCCGCTGTCGACGAGGACCGGGCCGAGTTGAAGCTGTCGGTGAAGGAGCGGGACGACTTCTTCACCACGTTCTTCGTCAGCACCTGGTCCCCGTACGTCACGAAGGCGGCGGCACGCATCGGGATCGGCCCGACCGGGGTCACCATGGTCTCGGTGGCGTTCGCGGTGGCCGCGGCGGTGCTGTTCGGCGTCGGTGGACGGCCCGCGCTGGTGGCCGGCGCGGTCCTGCTCTACCTGGGGTTCGTGCTCGACTGCGTGGACGGGCAACTGGCCCGCTACACCCGGCACTTCAGCGCCTGGGGCGGCTGGCTGGACACGATGGCCGACCGGTTCAAGGAGTACGTGGTCTACGCCGGGCTCGGCTTCGGGGCCACGCATGCCGGGTTCCGCTACGGCTGGGCGCTGGCGCTGGCCGCGATGACGTTGCAGACGGTGCGGCACATGACCGACACCTGGTACGGGGCGTTGCACGACGAGGCGGCCCGGCGGCCGAAGGTGGTGACCGCCGACGCGGGCGGCATCGGCGGGAAGCTGAACGCCGCGTCGACGCGAGTGCAGGCGGACACCGGCTCGGTGTCGTACTGGCTGAAGCGCACTGTGGTGTTCCCGATCGGGGAGCGGTGGGCGCTGATCGCGATCGCCGCCGCGCTGTTCGGGCCGCTGGTGGCGCTGGTCGCGGTGCTGGTCTGGGGGACGCTGGCGTTCGCGTACACCGGGGGGTTGCGGACCTTGCGGGCGCGGTGGATGCGGGTGCCGGTGATGGCCACTGTGGACGCGGGTCTGCACCGTGACGACGGCGTGCTGGCGCGGACGCTGCCGACCACGCGGCGGCCGCTGCTGCTGGCGGTGCTGGGCGCGCTCGGCGCGGCGGGGACGCTGGTGTGGGCGCTGCTCGCGGTGCACGGTGGCGGCGACCTGCCGGTCTTCGTGCCGGTGCTCGCGCTGGTGCTGCTGCTGGGTGCCGCGCAGGCTTCGCGGGCGCCGCACGAGGGGTCGCTGGACTGGCTGGTGCCGGCTGCGTTGCGGGCCGCCGAGTATCTGTTCGCCATCGCGGTCGGGGTGGCGGGCCGGGCACCGGCCTGGCTGATCTTCGGGTACGTGCTGGTGCTGACGCTGCACCACTACGACCTGACCGCCCGGCTGGAGAAGCGGCAGTCGGCTCCGCCGCTGCACGCCGCCACACTGGGCTGGCCGGGGCGTTCCCTGCTGCTGGCAATCGGGCTGATCGCCGGATATGCGAGTATCGCTCTGGCTACACTCGGTGCGTACCTTCTCGTGGTTTTTGTCGCGAGCGTGGTCCTCGCCTGGGTGGTCCTGCCGGCCCGCGCCCGTGGGGGTGTGCGCTCGCCGGGCTGACGGAGGGCGGGCCGGGGTGACCTTGATCAGCTTCGTCGTGCCGGCCTTCAAGGTGCAGGGCTACCTGCGGGAATGTCTCGACTCGATCCTCGACCAGCCGTTCGCCGACATCGAGGTGATCGGCGTCGACGACGCCTCCCCCGACGACAGCGGCGAGATCCTGGCCGAGTACGCGCTGCGCGACCCCCGGGTCCGCCCGGTGCGCCTCGCCGAGAACGTGGGGCTCGGTCCGGCCCGCAACATCGGGCTGGACCGGGCCGTCGGCGAGTACGTGTGGTTCGTCGACGGGGACGACTGGCTGGTGCCCGGCTGCCTGCCGCACGTCGCGGACCGGCTCCGCGACACCGCGCCGGACGTGCTGATCGTGGACCACGTCCGGGCGCACTGGAACAACATCGGCACCCGCAGCGCGATGCGCGAGGTGTTCCCGGTGCCGCCCGGCGCGACGACGTTCACGCTGCGGGACCGGCCGGAGACGCTGAAGCTGCTGCACACCGCGTGGAACCGGGTGGTACGGCGGGAGTTCCTGATCGAGCACGGGCTGCGCTTCGAGCCGGGCTGGTACGAGGACGTCTCGTTCAGCTATCCGGCGCTGATGGCCGCCGGGCGGATCGGCGTACTCGACCGGATCTGCCTGAACTACCGGCAGCGCCGCACCGGCGCGATCACGAAGACCCGGGGGGACCGGCACTTCGAGGTGTTCGCCCAGTGGCACCGGGTGTTCGGGCTGATGGACCGCTGGCGGGTGACCGGGCTGCGGCCGGCGGTCTTCGAGCGGATGATCTGGCACTACCTGACGGTGCTCGGCAACGGCGACCGGATCGCGCCCGAGCTGCGCGCGCCGTTCTTCGCCCAGATGCACGCCGACTACGTGCGGTTCCTGCCGCCCGAGGGCTATCCGGTCCCGCCCGGCCCGGAAGGGCTCAAGCACCGGCTGGTGGCGGCCGGCCGATGGCGGACGTTCAGCGCGTTGCGCGAGGCGCACCAGGCGACGGAGACGGCCCGGCGGACCGCGCGGCGGGCCCGGCGACGGGTCACGCCGGTGGTGCGGCGTACCGCCCGGCGGGCCCGTGACCTGGCGCTGGGCGAGTACTACCGGGCCGAGCTGTACCGGCCGGTCGACCCGACGCTCGCCGTGTACGCGGCCTACTGGTACCGGGGCTACTCGTGCAACCCGGCGGCGATCTACGAGGCGGCCCGCCGGCTCGCGCCGCAGGTGCGCGGCGTGTGGATCGTCCGCCGCGACCGGGTGGCCGCGCTGCCGCCCGGTGTCGAGTACGTGGTGGCCGGCACCCGCGAGTACCACCGCGTGCTGGCGCGCGCCCGCTGGCTGGTCAACAACGTCAACTTCCCGGACTTCGTCCGCAAGCGGCCGGGCTCCGTGCACGTGCAGACCCACCACGGCACGCCGGTCAAGGTGATGGGGCTGGACCAGCAGCGCTACCCGGTGGGCGCGATGGGGATGGACTTCGCCGGGCTGCTGCGCCGGGTCGACCGCTGGGACTACAGCATCACCTCGAACAGCTTCTCCACGCAGATGTGGGAGCGGGCGTACCCGGCGGACTACACCACGCTCGAGGTCGGCTACCCGCGCAACGACCGGCTGGCGCTGGCCACCGCCGAGGACCGAGGCCAGGTCCGCGCCGCGCTGGGCATCGCACCCGACGAGTACGTGGTGCTCTACGCGCCGACGCACCGCGAGCACCTGCCCGGGTGGCGGCCACCGTTCGACCCGGACCGGATGCTCGACGTGCTCGGGCCCCGGGGCCGGCTGCTGATGCGCAGCCACTACTTCCACGACCGGGAGCGGCATCCCCGGGGACCGGCGGCGGACGGCGTGCTGGACGTGAGCGCGTACGACCGGGTGGAGGACCTCTACCTGGCGGCGGACGTACTGATCACCGACTATTCCTCGGCGATGTTCGACTACGCGGTGCTGGACCGGCCGATAGTGGTCTACGCGCCGGACTGGGACGCCTACCGGGTGGCCCGGGGCGTCTACTTCGACCTGCTGGCCGAGCCGCCGGGCGCGGTCGCGCTGGACTTCCCCGGGCTGCTCGACGTGTTCCGGTCCGGCGCGGTCGACGACGAGGCGGCCGAGCGCGCCCGGGCGGCGTTCCGGTCGCGGTTCTGCGCGCTGGACGACGGGCACGCCGCCGAGCGCGTGGTACGCCGCGTGTTCCTCGGCGAAATGCCGTAAAAGTGGTTACCGGCAGGTCACTTAACTGCGGAGCCCGGCGAATACCGCTTAATAGGACTGTCACGAGCCGAACATGGCACGTTTACCCGATGTGCGAATCAGATGATCCTGGTCACAGTCATTCCCGGGTTTGGGGAGAGAAAACTGGGGAGGTGGCGGTGGCGACCGTCGCGCTCAAGGATGTCACCAAGGTGTTCCCGGATGGAACAGTCGCGGTCGACACCATCAATCTGGACGTCAACGACGGCGAGTTCATGGTGCTGCTCGGCCCGTCGGGCTGCGGGAAGTCGACGGTGCTGCGCATGGTCGCCGGGCTGGAGGACCCGTCCTCCGGTGCGATCCTGCTCGGCGGTGAGCTGGCCAACGACCTGCCGCCACGCGACCGGAAGATCGCCATGGTCTTCCAGGACTTCGCGCTCTATCCGCACATGACTGTGGGCGACAACATCGGCTTCCCGCTGCGGCTCTCCGGCATCGAGCCCGGCCCGCGCGGCGAGCGGATCCAGGACGTGGCGAGCGCGCTCGGCATCGGCGACGTACTCGCGCGCAAGCCCAGCCAGCTCTCCGGCGGCCAGCGGCAGCGGGTCGCCATGGGGCGGGCGATAGTGCGCCGGCCCGGCCTGTTCCTCATGGACGAGCCGCTGTCGAACCTGGACAGCGGGCTGCGCGCCGAACTGCGGGCGGAGATCTCCGGCCTCACCCGCGAACTCGGCGTCACCACCATCTACGTCACCCACGACCAGGCCGAGGCGCTGACCATGGCCGACCGCGTCGCGATCATGCGCAAGGGCGTGCTCCAGGACGTGGGCACCCCCACCCAGGTGTATGGGCGGCCGGCCACGCTCTACGTCGCCGCGTTCCTGGGCAGCCCCCGGATGAACCTGCTGGAGGCGTCGGTCTACGTGCACCTCGACCGGTACGTCGCGCTGAACCTCGGCGAGCAGTCGCTCTACCTGCCCTGGGACGACATCCGCAGCCGGGCGGTGGCGCACTACCACGGCGAGCGGATCGTGGTCGGCATGCGGGCCGAGGCGCTCACCCCGGTCGCCCCGGACACCGCCGGTGACGTGCTGCACGGGCGTATCCGCTACCTGGAGCACCACGGCCACGAGTCGCTCGCGTTCCTCGACATCGGCGCCACCGCGATCGTGGTCGACGAGATGGGCACCCAGGTGGAGCAGGCCGCACCGGGCCAGCGCGGCCTGCGCCGGTTCAACCAGGTGATGCAGCGGCTCACCGGCCGCGCGACGGAGGCGTCAGCCCCGGCGCCGGAGGCCGGCGGGGGTGGCGGCAACCGCACGAGCGTGCTGCCCGACCCGGGCCGCCACCACCGTCGTCCGGCGGAACTGGCGGTACGGCTCGCGCCGTACCCGCAGGTGTCGCCCGGGCACCCGCTCGCCGTGCAGGTGCGGATGGACGCGCTGCACTTCTTCGACGAGCGAGGCGACCGCATCGACGTCGGCTGGCGGTGAAAGGAAGGGCACCCTGTTAACGCCTCCGGTAGAGGAAGGGCCCCTTCTTAACAACCGCCGCCCGGAGGGACGGGCCGGTGACGGCGGTACGGGCCCCAGCCGACGAAGCGGGCGAACATGTCGGCCGGGGCGGGCGCGTCGTTCGGGTTCAGCCGGTAGAGGTCGCGCGTCGCCTCGTACAGCAGCCCGCACAGGTAGATGGACAGCCCGATCCGGTTGTCCTCGTACTCGCTGCGCAGCAGCAGACGGGCCGTCGGGCACGGCCACGGCTGGCCGCAGGCCCGGCAGCACCACATCGGACGCAGCGGCGTGTGCGGGGTGGCGTGCAACGGGTACGGCCGGGGTCGATCCGGCTTGGGTCCGTCCGGCGGCTGCCCGAGCTGGTGGCTGATCACCGAGGCTCCTCGTGGCCGTCGCGCCGGTTGCCGGCGTCGCCGCCGCGCTGCTCCGGGACCGGCCAGCGACCGCCGTTCGCCCGCCACTGCTGGGCCGGGGTGAGGTTGCCGACCCGGCCGGGACCCATCGTCGGGAGTGGACGGGTGGGTTGCCGCATCCAGTCCGGCAGATTGTCGCCCCGTACCCGCTGGGGCAGTGTCGGTGCCGACGCACCCCGGCAGCGGAACCAGCGCAGTCGCACGGCGCAACTCCTCTCGGTAGCGGGAATCGGACGAATTCGATTCCACTGCGTGACAGTCTCGTCACCGCGCCGCTAGGGTCGGAAGGCGTTCCACCCCCACCTTCCCGGCCGTCCGACCGGCCGATTTCCGTGTGCAGCCGTGTGCAGAGGTGTGCAGATGATCCGTGTGCCGTTGTGGGAACTGTTCGCCGGTGAGCTACGTCGGTTACGTACCGATGCGGGGCTTACCCAGGAGGCGCTGGGCGAGCGGGTGAGCTATTCGGCGTCGCTGGTGGCGGCCGTCGAGCAGTGCCGCCGCGCGCCGCGCGCCGAGTTCACCGAGCGCTGCGACGAGGTGCTGAACGGCGGCGGCCTGCTGGTGCGGATCCGGGACGCGCTGATGCAGGAGGCGCTGATGCCGTGGTTCCGCGAGTGGGTGAGCATCGAGCAGGAAGCTGCCTCACTGCGTAGCTTTCAACCGCTGGTGGTCCCTGGTCTGTTGCAGACCGAGGAGTACGCCCGTGCGCTCTACGAAGGGGCCGCGCAGTTCGTCGGCGAGGCTGTCGAACAGCAGGTGGCCGCCCGGCTGGCCCGGCAGGCGGTGCTGGACGGCCCGACGCCGCCGCAGTTCGTGGTGGTGCTCGACCACTCGGTGCTGGCTCGACCGGTCGGCGGGCCGAAGGTGATGCGGGAGCAGTTGGAGCACCTGATCGAGATGGCACGGCGACCCCGGGTCCACCCGCACCTGGTGCCGGAGACGGCCGGGGCCTATCCGGGGCTCAACGGTGCCTTCGTGCTCGCGACCCCGGCCGACGGTGACGACGTGGGCTACCTGGACAACCAGTTGCACGGCACAATCGTGGAGCGCACGGTGGACGTGAACTCACTTCGGCAGACGTGGGAGTCCATCCGCGCGGAGGCGATGCCGCACGGGGCGACCCTGGCGGCGATTTCGGAGGCGGCGAAGCGATGGAGTTGACCGGCGCGATCTGGCGCAAGAGCACCCGCAGCAGCGGTAACGGCGGCGACTGCGTGGAGGTGGCGGACAATCTGCCCGGCGTGGTGGGGGTGCGGGACAGCAAGGACCGGCAGGGGCCGGCGCTGACGTTCACGTCGTCGAGCTGGGCGGCGTTCGTCGCGTACGCCAAGCGCGCCTGACCCGTAGCGGTCAACCGGCAGCCGGGTCGCGAACGCTGGCCCGACGATCAGCGTTCGTGCTCGGCTCATCAATGAGTGGCAGAGCTGGACGTCGTGCCGTGCGGAGGCGATGCCGCACGGGGAGACTCTGGCGGCGATTTCGGAGGCGGCGAAGCGATGGAGTTGACCGGCGCGATCTGGCGCAAGAGCACCCGCAGCAGCGGCAATTCCGGCGATTGTGTCGAGGT